>CAXUCL010000117.1:0-2110 GCA_964249395.1 uncultured Rhizobiaceae bacterium | reverse complement strand
TCGACGGGCTCGCCGCGACGCTTCCCGGCATGAAGGCGCATCTCGTCGCGCGCCTGGCCGTCGGCCGAACCGGGCGCGTCGCCTTCGTCGCTCGTCCCGACGCCTTCGACGCTTACGGCGTTGCCGAGCCGGACGGGCAGGCGCTCTACCTCGTGCGCCCGGACGGCGTCGTCGCCTGGCGGGCCGCCGGCCTCGACTTCGCGGCCTGCCGGCGCGTCCTAGCCCGCTTCCCGCCCGACGTCCCCACCCATGCCGGCGTCCCCAGCCATGGATGAGCGCGCCGTTTGGTCGACGTTCGACGCCGAGCCCGGCTGAGCGGCCGAGGGGGAGGCCTTCCTGCGCGACTGCGCCGACCGCATCGCCGAGGAGCCGGGCACCACGACGTTCTTCGCGCTGCGGCTCGGAAACGGCCGCTATGCCACCTTCGCCGCGTTCGCGAGCGAGGCCGCGCTCGCCGCCCACAAGGACGGCCCGACCGCGGCCGCCGTGAAGGCGCGCGCAGCCGATCTGTTCGCCAGCGGCCTGGCGATCGTGCCGACCGAGGTCGTCGCCGCCAAGCCTCCCGCCGGCGCGAAGGGCGGGGGATGAGGGCATCTTCGTCGCCCGGCCCGGCGACGCGCCAACCTTCCGGCCGCTCGGCGAGTTTCGGCGCGCCTTGGCGTCCAGTAGCGCCTTGTTGGTCGCCTGCGACGTGACCGCCGCTCGTGCCGCGCACGCGATCGTTGTGCGGCAAACGAGATCGCCGGATCGGCTTCAGCGTTTCGCAAGGCTTCGCGACGCAGTGTCGTCGAACGAGTTTCAAGTCTTTGGCGAACGATGCGTGCAAGCTGCGAAGGATGCCGTTCGGGAGCGGACCTCGGCTTCGAGTTCTCGATGGCGTTTCAGCCGATCGTCGACGCGACCGCCGAGCGCGTCTGGGGCTACGAGGCCCTGATCCGCGGCACGGCGGGGGAAGGCGCCCCGAGCGTCCTGGCCAGGGTCGAGCCGGCGCAGAAGTATCGTTTCGACCAGGCCTGCCGCGTGAAGGCCATCGCGCTCGCCGCCCGGCTCTTCCCGCACGGGCACGGCCTGCACCTGTCGATCAACTTCCTGCCGAACGCCGTCTACGAGCCGGCCGCCTGCCTGCGCGCCACCCTGGCGGCGGCCAAGACGTACCGCTTCCCGCTCGACAGCATCATGTTCGAGTTCACCGAGAACGAGGAGATCGCCGACACCGGGCACCTGCAAAGGATCATCACCGAATATCGCCGGCAGGGCTTCATCACCGCCCTCGACGACTTCGGAGCGGGCTATGCCGGGCTCGGCCTTCTCGCCGACTTCCAGCCGGACCTGGTGAAGATCGACATGAAGCTCGTGCGCGGCGTCGACACCAGTCGCGCGCGGCAGGCGATCGTCGCCGCCATCCTCGGGGTCGCCCGCGAACTCGACATGACCGTTCTGGCCGAAGGCATCGAGACCGAAGCGGAGTTCGTCGCGCTGCGCGCCGCCGGCGTTCGCCTGTTTCAGGGCTACTGGTTCGCGAAGCCGGCGTTCGAAGCCCTGCCACCGATCGAAGCGGGAACGCCTGCCAGGAAGCCGAGGCTCATGACCGCCTGAGCGTCCCGTAGGCGTCGCGACGGTTCCCCGCGTATCGACATCGAGCCCGTTCACGCCCGGCCCGATGCGGACGTCGCCGGCTAGATCCGGTCGAGCAGGTTTGTCAGTTCCTCCGGTTTCGAGGCGAAGGGCGAGTGGCTCGCCTCGATCCGGTGCGCGGCGAACGGGTTGTCCGGCGTGAAGGCGTCCGCTTCGCGAACGAAGAGGTCCTGCAGCGCCGGCGCGAGCGCCCGGTCGAGGTCGCAGCGGATGTAGCTGCGCGGAACGCGGCCCCATCGCTCGCGCGTCACCACGTTCGCGCCGGCGTAGTAGGCCAGGGGCAGGTCCGGGGTGAGCGCGAAGGCGTAGGGGAGGAAGGCGTCGAACGCGACGTCGCCGTAGAAGGCCTGCCGGACGGTCTCCAGGTAGGACCGGTCGCCGCGCGGATCGATCCGCGCCGCGCCGAGCGCCGCCGCGTCGCCGATCAGGGCGTCGCCCGGCCATCCATGCGATCAGACCGGCTCCAGCGGCCGGT
>CAXUCL010000116.1:0-7169 GCA_964249395.1 uncultured Rhizobiaceae bacterium | reverse complement strand
TCGTAGGACACGAGGCCGGCGACGCGGAGCAGCGCCTCGTCCCGGATTGCCTCGGGGGTGAAATCGGCCAGTCCCGCCCGCCCGCGCACCCGCCCCAATGCCACGCCGAAGGGCACGCTAAACTTCGCGGCGTAGTCGGTCGGCGGACGCCGTTTCAGATCCAACGGCTCCCAGAGACGGTGCACGTAGCCGTCCGAGGTCCGGCAGTGAATGCGTCGGATGCGGATCGGATCGACGCCCTCCGCGCGTAGGCGCGCAGCGCAGTCGATGTAGGGCTGCACCATGGTGCCGCACGGATAGGGCTTGAAGATGATGGTCTCGGCGACCCAGCGGTCGCCGAGACCGCGCAGGAGCTCGTCGACGCGCGGTTCGATCGACGGCGCGAAGGCGCGGAAGAAGCCGTGCTCGCCTTCCAGCACCGCACGCGGCCCGACGAAGCCCGCCCGGCCCATCAGCATCGCGCGATACCCGCTTTGCGCGGCCCACCCGGCGTGCATCCGCTTCGTCCAACTGCCGTCGCCGAGATACTCGATGATGCCGGAGGCGGTGGAGCCGGCAATGCCGAGGCCATCCCGCAGCGCTCTCGCCGACGCGCCCATCGCGACGCCGACGCCGAAGCTCGCCGCGAGCGCGCCGAGAACCGCGGTCGGGTGGAAGCCGGCCTTGTGGATCGCTTTGGGCGCGGCGAGACCGAGACGGCACAGAAGCTCCATCCCGGCCGCCAAGCCGAGCAGGATGCGCTCGGGGGGAAGGTTCTCGCGCTCGGCGGCCGCCAGCACCGCCGGCACGATCACCGCCCCGGAATGGACCGGCCCCCCTTCGAACGTGTCGTCGAAGTCCTCGCCGTGCGCGGCCGTGCCGTTGACGAGCGCGGCATCGGCCGCGGTGAGGCGCCGCCCGTGGCCGATCGCGACGTGGTCGCCGGCCTCGGCGGCGGCCATGACGCTCGCGACGAAATCGGTCCGCCGCGCCGCGACGCACAGGCCCACGACGTCGACGAGCACGAGCTCGGCCTTCTCGCGCATGGCGTCCGGCAGTCGGGCGACGTCGAGCCCAGCCCCCCATGCGGCGAGCTGTTCCGACAGGCTCGGGTCGGGCGCCGTGGCTTCTCGCGGAGCGGGCTGGTTCATGGGCACGGACCGCGACTCACCAAGAAGGCCTCAAGAACGGACGGCGCTCGGGGGCGCATGCCGGGCGAGTCGCTCGCGCCGCGCGTCCCGAATGTCCCGGCCGAGCGAGAACGCGATGAACCCGAAGGACACGACGAGCAGGCCGACCGCGATCGGGTCCTCCAGGAAGATGCCGAGGTCCCCGCCGGACAGCACCAGCGAGCGGCGATAGGACGATTCCACCATGTGGCCGAGCACGACGCCGAGGATCAGCGGCAGGAAGGGGAAGCCGGCGCGGCGCATCAGGTAGCCGACGAGACCCATCGCGAGCGCGAAGCCGAGATGGAACAGGCTGTGGTCGAGCGTGAAGACGCCGGACAGGATGAGCGTCAGGATGAAGCCGGCGAGGTAGGGGCGCGGACGGTTCACGAGCCAGACGCAGACCGGCAGAAGGACGATGCCGAACAGGAGCTGGCCGACGATCGCCACGAACGAGCCGAGGTAGAGGCCGGCGACGACGTCGGCGTTCTGCTCGAAGAGGCGCGGCCCGGGCAGGAGGCCGTGGATCAGGAAGCCGCCGAGCAGCACGGCGGTGGAGTTCGAGCTCGGGATGCCGAACGAGAGCAGCGGAATGAGCGTCGTCGACGCGACGGTGTTGTTGGCGGTCTCGGGCGCCGCGACGCCTTCCTCCGAGCCCTTGCCGAAGGCTTGCGGGTTCTTCGACCAGCGCTTCGCCTCGTTGTACGACATGAAGGCCGCGATCGAGCCGCCGCCGCCGGGCGTCAGGCCCTCGAACAGGCCCATGATGCAGCCGATGAACTGCGACCGCTTCAGCCGGTTCATCATCTGGCGGCTCGGCAGGCGAACGCGCACCTTCTCCTTCAGCACCCCGAGGTTCGGCGCGCCGGACTGCACCATGAGTTCGCTGAAGGCGAAGACGCCCACCATCACCAGCACCGGCTCGACCCCGTTCAAGAGCTCTGGGACGCCGAAGGTGAAGCGGTTGACGCCGGCGATCGGGTCGGTCCCGACGGTCGCGATCATCAGGCCAACGACGGCGGCGGCGAGGCCTTTGAGGAGCGAGCCGCCGGACATGGAGGCGATCACGCTGAGGCCGAGCACGCCGAGGCCGAAGTAGGATGTCGGCTTGAAGGCGAGCGCCAGCCAGGACAAGGGCTCCGTCATCGTCACGAGCATCGCGAGACCGAACATCGAGCCGAGGAAGCCCGACCAGAGCGAGATGCCGAGCGCCTCGCCGGCGCGGCCCTGGCGCTTCATCTCGTAGCCGTCGATCACGGTCGCCGCGGCCGAATTGGTGCCGGGCGTGCGGATCAGGATGGCCGGGATCGAGCCGCCGTATTCCGCCCCGATATAGGTCGAGGCGAGCAGCACGATCGCGGTCACCGGCTCCATCGAATAGGTGAAGGGCAGGAGCAGCGCCATGGTGATGGAGGCGGACAGGCCCGGCAACGCGCCGCCGAGGATGCCCCAGACCAGCCCGGCGAGCGCCGCCGGGATCACCATGCTCGCGAACGAAAGTCTGACGATCTCGGCGAAGGTGTCCATCGATCCGCTCAGAACAGCACGCCGGACGGCTGGGGGATGCCGAGAAGCACGTCGAAGACCAGCCAGAAGAAGGCACCGCCGAACGCCGCCGTCGCCGGAACCCTCCAGTTGCGCGGCGCGCCCTCGTAGAGCGCGACGGCCGCGATCGCGCCGGCGACGGACAAGGGGTAGCCGAGATAAGGCAGCACCAGGAGGTAGCCGACGCCGATCGCGAGGAAACCGAGCGCCCGCCGGAGCGGCGCCGAATAGTCGCTCTGCGCTTCCTCCTCGTTCGCTGCGGCGTCCGCCGCCCGCGATCGCAGGCCGAGAAGCGCGCGCGCGACGATCGCGAGCGCGAGGAACGCGAGCAGCCCGGCGAGCACCATCGGCAGGCCGCGCGGCCCGAACTCGTCGTCGAGCATGCTGTTCGGGATGGCGCCCGCAGCCCAGGCGTAGCCGCCCGCCAGCGCGAGCAGGAGGAAACCGCCCGCGAGGTCCGCCTTCATGGCCGGATGCCGCCCGCCCGCCGCTACTGGATGACGCCCGACTGCTTCAGGAAAGCGGTCGTCTCGTTGGCGAAGGTCGTGACGAATTCCGGGTAACGCGTATGGTCCATGAAGTCGGCGATCAGGCTCTGCGCCTCGTAGGATCGTTTGTAGTCCGGGTCGGCGAGGGTCGCCTGCGCGGCCTTGTCCCAGATCGCGGCGATGTCGTCGGGCAGCCCCTTCGGCGCAGCCAAGCCCCGGAACTTCTTCAGAACCACGTCGTAACCGCTTTCCTTCACCGTCGGCACGTCGGGAAACGACGCCAGCCGTTCCGGATTGAAGGTCGCGAGAAGGCGGACCTGCTTAGCTTCGAGCTGCGAGCGCAGTTCGGGGATCTCGCCGATGCCGATGTCGAGCGTGCCGTTGAGGACGTTGATCATCAGGTCGCCACCGCCCTCGTGGCTGACCACGGCGGCCTCGACACCGGCCGCGCTTTTGAGCTGCTCGGCCGCCTGGCGCTCCAGCGAGGCGGGGTTGGCGGCGCCCCACCGGCCGCGCTCGTTCCTGGCGCGGTCGATCACGTCGGCGAGCGTCTTGTAGGGGCTGTCCGCCGCCGTATAGACGACCTCGGAGTCAGTGAAGAAGTTCACCACCGGCTGCAGGTCCGTGTAGGTCGTCGCCGGGCTGCTCAGGAGCGACGTGTAGATGTACGTCGGCGTGGTGGCGTAGAACACGCTGCCGTCGGCCGGCGCAGCCGCGAGGCGGGCCATGGCCTTGGCGCCGCTGCCGCCCTGCACGTTCTCGACGATGAAGTCCGCGTCGATCTGCTTGCCGAGATACTTCACGAGCTCGCGCAGGAACACGTCGCTGCCGCCGCCCGGACTGGAATGCGTCATCAGCGTCACGGTCCGGTGTGGATAGGCTTCGGCCGCACCCGCCGTCGGCACGGCGAACACGTGCGCCGCGACGGCCAGCGCCCCGATGAGGATATTGCGCATGCGGACCTCCCGTTTCGAGAGCGATCTGGCGCCGCTCTTCGTTCGTCCCGATAAACTGCGACTTAACGGTCGCAATGTGTCATCTGTCAAGTGTCGACGATTTACATTCCGTTCTTCGCAAGGTTGCGCGCCACGACGCTTTGTCGCGTCAGCCGGACGCGTCGCCTTGGTCACCCTCCCGATCCAACCGATCCGGATCGCTTGTTGTGTCGCGGCACGCCCCGGCAATCCCAACCGACGGCACGTCGTCGCGGTCGCCGCAGGCCGCCCATGGCGTCTTCGATCCAAAACCCGGCCATCGCAATCGAGCCGGCGCCGCGGTCCACAACCTGGAGTCCACCCGAACGTCGAACCTGGCGCTGGCGGAAACCGTTTCTATGATCGGTCGGGACCGAATCGTTGGGAGTCGCGCGCCTTGTCCGCAACCGCCGAACCCGTCGATCCGGTGACGCAGGAGATCATCGAGGGCCAGCTTCTCGCGACGGTGGACGAGATGGGCTTGGCGATGGCGCGCACCAGCATGAGCCCGGTCATCTACGAGGTCCTGGACTTCGCCTGCGGCTTGGTGACGGCGGACGGCGACCTCCTCGCCCAGTTGAACGGCATCACGCTGTTCACGGGCACGTTCGGGGCGCAGGTGAAAGGGCTCGTCGCCCGGTTCGGCGACGACCTCGCCGACGGCGACGTCCTCCTCACCAACGATCCCTACGCCGGCGGCACGCACGCCTGCGACTTCGCCATCGTCAGGCCGGTGTTCTTCGACGGCGCGATGCTCTGCTACGCCATCAACGTCGCCCACTACCTCGACGTCGGCGGCTCGGTTCCCGGCAGCCTCGCACCGGACGCGACCTCCGTCTTCCAGGAAGGGCTCCGGTTGCCGGGCGTCAAGATCGTGCGCTCCGACGCCTTCTCGGCCGAGCTGCTGCACGTCATCGGCGAGAACGTCCGGCTGCCGGACATGGCGATCGGCGACCTGAACGCGCAGGTCGCCACCGTGCGGCTGGCCGCGCGCCGGATGCACGAAACGGCGATGCGCTACGGCGAGCGAACCGTCCGCCGCGCCTTCGACCATCTCATCGACGCCAGCGAGCGCCTCGCCCGGGCGGCGATCGCCGCCCTGCCGGACGGCACGTATCGCGCCGAGGACGTGATCGACGGCGACGGGGTGTCCGCCGACCCGATCGTCGTGCGCGTCGCGGTCACGATCGCCGGGGACTCGATCACGGCCGATTTCACCGGCTGCCCGCCGGCCGCGGCCGGACCGATCAACTGCGCGCGGGGCGCCCTCGGCTCGGCGGTGCGCACGGTTCTGAAGGCGCTGGTCGCCCCGCAGGCGCCGGCGAACGAGGGATGGTTCCGCCCGCTCACGGTCGTCGCGCCGCCCGGCACGATCTTCACGGCGGAGAAGCCCTCGCCCACCGGTTGGTACTACGAAGGCTCGGTCCACGCCTCCGAACTCGTTTGGAAGGCGCTGGCGCCGCTCGTTCCGGACCGCTTCTCGGCCGGCTCCTATTCCAGCCTCTGCGTTCTCTACGTTTCCGGCAAAGATTCGGCGGGCGAGCCGTTCATCCACATCGAGCCGCAGCACGGCGGCTGGGGTGCGAGCGAGGAGCGAGACGGCGCCAACGCGCTGATCGCGCTCACCGACGGCGACACCTACAACTATTCGGTGGAGGCGATCGAGGCGCGTTTTCCCTTGCTGGTCAGGCGTTACGAGCTGAACGTCGCGGTGGGTTCGGGGGCCGGCCGCCGCCGGGGCGGCTTCGGCATCGTGCGCGAATACGAGATCCTCGCCGAGACCGCCTCGGCCTATTGCAGCTTCGGCCGGACCCGGACGCTTCCCTGGGGCATGCGCGGCGGACGGGACGGCACGCCCAACGCGCTCGAGGTCGCGTCGAGCGACGGCGCGACCCGGACCTACGCGCGCGCGCCGCACATCCCGCTGGAGCGCGGCGACGTCGTCCGCATCCGCACCGGCGGCGGCGGCGGTTGGGGCAACCCGGCGGAGCGCGAGGCGCACCGGATCGAAGCCGACGTCCGGGACGGTTTCCTCACGCCGGAGCGGGCGGCGCGCGACTACGAGCGAGCGGGAGCCGACGCCGGATGATCCGGCTCGCAACGGATGTCGGCGGCACGTTCACGGACCTCGTCGGCTACGACGAGCGCACGGGGGAGGTGTTCACCGCCAAGAGCCTCACCACCGTGGGCGACCCGTCCGCGGGCGTTCTCGACGCGATCGCGACGGCCGAGCGGAAGGACGGCCTGCGTCCGGACGACGTCGCCTTCTTCGTCCATGGCGGCACGACGGTGATCAACGCCGTCACGGAGCGCAAGGGCGTCCGCACCGCCCTGATCACCACCGCCGGCTTCCGGGACGTCCTGGAGATCGGTCGCGGCAACCGGCCGGACCTCTACAACCTGCGCTTCCGCAGCCCCGAACCGTTCGTGCCGCGCCACCTGCGCTTCGAGGTGGACGAGCGCATCGACGCGGCCGGCCGGGTCCTGAAGCCCTTCGATCCGGCAGCGCTGCCGGCGATCGTCCGCGATTGCGTCGAGCACCGGGTGGAAGCGGTGGCGATCCTGTTCCTGCACGGCTACCGCAACCCCGAGCACGAGGCCGCCTGCGCCCGCCTCGTCGCCGAGGCGCTGCCGGGCGTGACCGTCTGCGCCAGCCACGAGGTGTCGCGCCAATGGCGCGAATACGAGCGCTCCAACACGGTGGTGCTCAACGCCTACGTCAAGCCGATCATCGAGCGCTACTTCGCGCGGCTCGAGGCGGCGCTCGCCCGTCGCGGCCTGTCCTGCCCCTTCCACGCCATGCAGTCGAACGGCGGCATCGCGACCTTCGCCCAGGCGACGCGCAGCCCGCTGACCCTGATCGAGTCGGGACCGGCCGGCGGCGTCGCCGGCGCGGCGCGCGTCGGCCGGGCGATCGACGCGGCGAGCGTCTTGTCGCTCGACGTCGGCGGCACCACGGCGAAATGCTCGCTGATCCGCGGCGACCGCCCGACGCTGAACGGCGAATACAGGCT
>CAXUCL010000115.1:0-7191 GCA_964249395.1 uncultured Rhizobiaceae bacterium | reverse complement strand
ATGCGCGCGCGCCGGCGCCTTCCCCTGGCGGGGCGGCCGCGGCCCGCGGCGCTCGTCGGAAACGGCGCCCTCGGGAACGACGACGTCCGCTTCCTTCAGGTCGAAGCGCTGGCCGGTGAGCTTCTCGATCGACTTCAGCTTGGCGCGCTCGGTCGGATCGACGAGGGCGATCGCGATGCCCGACTTGCCGGCCCGCGCCGTGCGGCCGATGCGGTGAACGTAGCTCTCCGGCTCTTCCGGCAGGTCGAAGTTCACCACGTGGCTGATGTCGTCGACGTGGATGCCGCGGGCGACGATGTCGGTGGCGACGAGAACCCGCGTCTGGCCGGAATGGAACGCGGACAACGCCTTCTGCCGCGCGCCCTGGCTCTTGTTGCCGTGGATCGCCAGCGCGTCGATGCCGGCCTTTGCCAGATCCTCGGACAACTTGTTGGCGCCGTGCTTGGTGCGGGTGAACACCACGACCTTGTCGAGCCCTGGCTCGGCGAGGTGCTGGATCAACCAATACTTCTTCGCCTTCTGCGGCATGCCCCAGGCGCTTTGGGCGATCTTGTCGACGGTGACGACTTCCGGCGTCACCTCGACCCGGACGGGGTCGCGCAGGATCTTGGCGGCGAGCGAGGCGACGCTCTGCGGCATGGTGGCGGAGAACAGCAGCGATTGGCGCTCCGCCGGCACCGCCTTCACGATGCGCGTCACGTCGCGGATGAAGCCCATGTCGAGCATGCGGTCGGCCTCGTCGAGCACGAGGAAGCGCACGTCGGCGAGCGAGACCGCGCCTTGGTTCATGAGGTCGAGCAGGCGGCCCGGCGTCGCGACGACGATCTCGACGCCGCGAACGAGCGCATCGGCCTGCGGTCGCTGGCTGACGCCGCCGAACACCGTGGCGTGCTTCAGCTTGGTGCGGTCCGAGAGCTTCTTCACGGTCTCGGCGATCTGCAGCGCCAGCTCGCGCGTCGGCGCGAGGATGAGGGCGAGCGGACGCTTCGGCTGGGCACGATCGCCCGAGCGCAACAGCGCGTCGAGGAGCGGCAGGGCGAAGGCGGCGGTCTTGCCGGTGCCGGTCTGGGCGACGCCGAGGACGTCCCGGCCCTTCAACTGCGGCGGGATGGCGTCGGCCTGGATCGGCGTCGGCGTCACGTGTTCGGCGCGCTCAAGCGCGGCGAGAAGGACGTCGGCGAGGCCGAGGTCCTTGAACAGGATTTGGGTCAAGAATGACTTTCGATGAAGAGCGGGGGCCCGATGGGCGCACCGCGGAAAGGCCGGTCGTCGTCGCGCGGACGTGTGCCGGCACGGGCCGTGTCGAACGATAGTCGTTCGAAGGCGCTCGCCCGAAGGATGCCGATGGCGATCGATGCGATCGTGGCGGGAAACAAGGGGAGCGCAGCGCGTCACGGCGTGCGTCGCACATATCGCGGGTCCGAGACGCCGCGTCAAGGCCGGGGCGCGCCAATCAGCCTTCCAGCTCGGACTGCAACAGCTCCAGCTCCAGCCAATCGTCTTCGGCTTGCGCCAGCGCCGCGCGGTCGCGCTCGGCCGCCGCGGCGAGCTTCGAGAAGCGCTGCGGGTCGCGCGTGAACAGCGCGGCATCGGCCATCTTGCTCTCGGCCTCGGCGATCGCCTTCTCCAACCGCCGGATCTCCTTCGGCAGAGTCTCCAGCGCGAACTTCTGCTTGAACGAGAGCTTCGCGGCCGGGACGGCAGCCGCCTTGGCGGGCGCGGCCGCCTGGAACGAGGCAGCCTTCCCGCGCGGCAACGGCTTGGCCTCGTCGCGGCGCTGCGCCAGCATGTCGGAATAGCCGCCGGCATACTCGATCCAGCGCCCGTCGCCGGCGGGCGCGAGCGTCGCGGTGACGGTGCGGTCGAGGAAGTCGCGATCGTGACTGACGAGGAGCACCGTTCCCGGATAGTTCGCGACGAGCTCCTCCAGGAGGTCGAGCGTTTCCATGTCGAGGTCGTTCGTCGGCTCGTCCAGCACCAGAAGGTTGGCCGGCGTCGCGAGCGTCTTCGCCAACAGCAGCCGCGCCCGCTCGCCGCCGGACAGCATGCCGACGGGCGTCCGGATCTGTTCGGGCGAGAACAGGAAGTCCTTCAGATAGCCGACGACGTGCCGCAACTCGCCGTTGACGGTCACTTGGTCGCCGCGGCCGTCGGTGAGGTTGTCGGTGACCGATGCCCCGTCGCGAAGGCTGGCCCGCTTCTGGTCGAGGAAGGCGAGGTCGAGGTTGGTGCCGCGCCGCACGTTGCCGGCGTCCGGCGCGTCCTCGCCGATCAGGAGCTTCAGGAGCGTCGTCTTGCCGGCCCCGTTCGGCCCGACGAGCCCGATCCGGTCGCCGCGCAGGATGCGGGTCGAGAAGTCCGACACGAGGTGTCGCTCGCCGTAGCTCTTCGCGACGTGCTTCGCCTCGATCACCAGCTTGCCGGACTCGCGCGTTTCGCCGGCCCGCATCACGACGCTGCCCGTCGCGCGGCGCGCGTCGCGCCGTTCCTGCCGCATGGCGTGCAGCGCTTCCAGGCGGCGCTGGTTGCGCGTGCGCCGGGCCGTCACGCCGTAGCGCAGCCAGTGCTCCTCGCGCCCGATCTTCGCCGACAGGCGGCGCAGGTCGCGCTCCTCTTCCTCTAGGAGCTTGTCGCGCCAGCGCTCGAAGCCGCCGAAGCCTTCGTCGAGACGCCGCACGGCGCCACGGTCGAGCCAGACGGTCGCGGTCGTAATGTTCTGCAGGAAGCGCCGGTCGTGGCTGATCACCACGACGGCGCTCCTCAGCGAGGCGACCTCGCCCTCCAGCCACTCGATCGTCGGCAGGTCGAGGTGATTGGTCGGCTCGTCGAGGAGGAGGATGTCGGGCTCGGGCGCCAGCACGCGGGCGAGCGCCGCGCGCTGCATCGAGGCGCTCGGCCTCAGGGCCGACGCCTCGATGCAGAACGCGACACGATAGGCGTCGTCGGCGGGGCCGAGGCCGGCGGCGACGTAGGCCTCGACGCTCGGCGCGTCGCCGAAGTCCGGCTCTTGCGCGAGATAGCGGATGGTCGCGGCGGGCTTGCGGAACACCTCGCCGCCGTCCGGCTCCACGGTGCCGGCGGCGATCTTGAGGAGCGTCGACTTGCCCGAACCGTTGCGCCCGACGAGCGCGATGCGGTCGCCCGGCAGGACGTTGAGTTCGACGCCGGACAAGAGCGGCGTGCCGCCGAAGGTCAGCCGGACGCCGTCGAGACGAAGCAGGGGAGGGAGTGCCATGCCGGGGCTTCTAGCCGATGGCGCGGCCGAGCGGAACGGACGCGACCCGTTCGCGGCTTGCCGGCGCGGTGCGACGGTGCGATCCTCGCCGAGGTTTTCGATCGCGAGGTGTGCGATGACGAAGTTCGACGTCGAATTGCCGGCAGTCCTGACCGAATGGGTGGAGTCGCAGGTCGAGGCCGGCGGCTACGCCGATGCCGACGACTACATCCGCGACCTCGTTCGGCATGACGCTATCGAACGGACCGATGATCTGAGACGTCTTGCCGAGATCGATGAGGCGATCGATCGAGGCCTCAAGGACGCCGAGGAGGGCAGAGTCTACGATGCGGACGAGGTGTTCGCGGAAATCTACGCGATAATCGACGCTGCGGAGGCGAAAGTCGCGGCTGAATGAAAGTCGTCTTCACGAAGAAATCCCAAAGCGATCTGCGCAGGATCACTCGCGGACTGGTCGCTTACGATCCGCAACTCGCCCGGCGCCTCGTGGACGACCTGCGCGAAAAGGCGCTGGACATCGGCGATTTTCCCGAACGGTTCCAGGAAGTGCCGAAGCGGCCTGGAAGCGGGCTCCGGCGCCGCGTCGTCGGTCGCTACCTGATCCTTTATCATATCGATAAGGATCGGGTGATCGTCGACAACTTCTTTCACGGAGCTCAGGACGTCCGGATTCTCGGCTGAAGCGGACGTTTCGCCCTCACTCCGCCGGCATCGCGTGTCCGACCTCGCCGGCCGCGGCTTGTCGCTCGGCCGCCGCGATGTCGCGGTGGAGCACCGCGGAGCGCTCGGCGTTGGGACGCGAGAAGCGGCCGAGCAGCAGGTAGGCGACCGGCGTGACGTAGAGCGTCGAGAAGGTCGCGAGGCCCAGCCCGCCGACGATCACGTAGCCGAGCGCGACGCGCGCCTCCGCTCCGGCGCCGCTCGCGAAGATCAGCGGCACGCCGCCGACCACCGTCGCGATCATCGTCATCATCACCGGCCGCAAGCGGATCAAGGCGGCGTTCTCCACCGCCTCGCGCAAGCCCATGCCTTCCTCGCGCAGCTGGTTGGCGAACTCCACCACCAGGATGCCGTTCTTCGCCATGATGCCGACCAGCAGCACCAGACCGATCTGGCTGTAGAGGTTCAGGCTGACGCCGAAGAAGGCGAGGGCGAACACCGCGCAGGCGACGCCGAGCGGCACGGTGGCGATGATGATCAGCGCCGACACGAAACTCTCGAACTGCGCCGCGAGCACCAGCACGATCACGACGATGGCGAAGCCGAACACCACCGCGAGGCCGTTCGAGGTTTCCTGCAGCGTCGCGGCCTCGGCCAGCGGCACGAGCCGCATCGAGTCCGGCAGGACGGTCCGCGCCAGGTCCTGCACGTCGGTCCAGCTCTGCTGGATGGCGGTGCCGTCGGGCAGCTGGGCCGTGAGCGTCACGGAGCGGGAGCGGTTCTCGCGGCCGAGCGTCGGCGCGATCGGCCGCTCCTCGACGGTCGCGATCGAGCTCATCGGCACGAGCCGGCCGTCGCCGGTCTTGAGGAAGATGTTGGACAGGTCGCCCGGATCGTTGATCGGGCGACTGGTCGCGACGATGCGGATCGGCACCGACTTGTCGCCGATGAAGGTGCGGCCGGTCTCGCGCCCGTCGAGCAGCGCCTGCATCGCTTCCGCCAGCCCGTCGATGTCGACGCCGAGGTCGGAGGCGCGCTCGCGGTCGACCACGACGGACAGTTGCGGCTGTGCCGAGTCGGCCGCGAGCTGCACCCGGCCCCAGCGGCCGTCGCGGTCCATCGCGGTCTTCAAGCGGTCGGCCGCGTCGGACAGCTCGGCGTAGTCCTGGCCAGCGACCGCGAACTGCAGGCCCTGGCCGCCGCCGCGAATGCCGAGCGAGTTCGGCTGGATCGCCACCGCCCGGACGCCCGGCACCTCGGCGAGCTGAGCGTTCACCTCCGCGACGATCGCCTGCTGCGACCGCTCGCGTTTGTTCCAATCGGCGAGCGACATCACCACGAAGCCCGAATTGGCCGCGCCGCGCCCCGCAGTGGCGTAGACGCTGACCGCCTCGCCGCTTTCGACGTAGGGCAGGAGGATCGCCTCGATGCGACGCATCTGCGCCGCCGTGTAGTCGACGCTCGCGCTCTGCGGGGCGGTGATGCGCATCAGGGCGACGCCGCGGTCCTCGCTCGGCGTCAGCTCCTGCGGCAAGGTCTGGAAGGTCAGGAAGGCGGCGTAGGAGAACACTCCGGCCGCGATCACGACGAGGAGCGGAAAGGCGAGGCAGGCGCGGACCGTCACGGCGTAGAAGCCGGCGAGCTTGGCGCCCAGCCAGCGCACGGAGCGCGAGAAGGGTCCCGGCGCCCGTTCCTCCTCGATCGGCTTCACGAGGTAGGCGGCGAGCATCGGGCAGAGCGTCAGCGCGACGAAGGCCGAGATCACCACCGCGACGGCGAGCACGTAGCCGAACTCGCGGAACAGGCCGCCGGCCGCGCCCGGCAGGAAGGAGATCGGCACGAACACGGCGGCCAGCGTCGCGGTGGTGGAGATCACCGCGAAGAACACCTCGCGCGTACCGAGCACCGCGGCGGCGGCCGGGCGCGCGCCCATGTCCCGGCGGCGGACGATGTTCTCCAGCACGATGATCGCGTCGTCCACCACCATGCCGGTGGCCAGCACCAGCGCCAGCAGCGTCAGGATGTTGATGGAGAAGCCGGCGAGGTAGATGAAGCTGATGACGCCGATCAGCGCGATCGGCATCGTGGTCGCCGGGATCAGAGTGGCGCGGACGTTCAGGAGGAACACGAAGATCACCGCCACGACGATGACCACGGCGTAGATCAGCGACAGCTCGACCTCGTGGATCGCGCCGTTGATGAACACGGCGTTGTCGCTGGTGACGGTCACGCGCACGCCGTTCGGCAGCGTCCCGTTCAGGCGGTCGATCTCGGCGCGGATGCCGGTCGAGATATCGAGCGTCGAGGACCCGGCTTGGCGCACGACGCCGAGCCCGATGCCCGTCTCGCCGTTGACGCGTTGCTGCGAGGCTGCCTCGTCCGGCCCGAAGCGCACGCTCGCCACGTCGCGCAGGCGGGTGCGATCGTTCAGCGCGATGTCCTCGAAGGCGGCCGGCGTGGTGACGTTGGCGTCGGCCCGCACGATGAGGTCCTGCGTCGGCGAGGCGAGCGAGCCGGCCGGCACGTCGAGCGCCACGTTGCGCAGGGCGTTCGCGACGTCGGCGACGGTCAAACCGCGCGTCGCCAGCCGGTCCGGGTCGATGTCGACGTAGACGATCCGCTCGCGCTCGCCGGACAACTGCAGGTCCGCGACGCCTTCCACCGCGGCGAGCTGATCGGAGATGCGGTCCTCCACCAACGTCGTCAGGTCCTCGATCGGCATGCCGGGCGCCAGTACGGCGAGGCGCATGATCGGGTCGGCGTCCGCGTCCGCCTTGACGATGCGCGGTTCCTCGGCCTCCTCAGGCAGCGTGTTGGCGAGGCGGCTCACCGCGTCGCGCACGTCGCTGGCCGCAACGTTGAGGTCGGTGGCGTCGGTGAACTCGATCGTGACGCGGCTCGATCCGAAGCGCGAGGAGGAGGACACGGACGCGATGCCGGACACGCGCGACACCGCGCTCTCGACCTCGCTGGTGATCTGGCGGTCGACGGTCTCGGGCGAGGCGCCCTCGAAGTCGATCGACACCGTGATCACCGGGCGGTCGACGTTCGGCAGCTCGCGCACCTCGACGGCGTTCAGCGCCGCCAAACCCGCGACGACGATGAGGAGGTTCAGGACGACCGTCAGAACCGGCCTTCGGATGAACAGGCTGGTGAAGGCGGTGAGGCCGTCCGGCTTGTTCGGCGGGGGCAAGGTGGCGTCCGCGCTCATCGGGCGAGCGTTCCCGCGCCGCCCGGCGCCACGACCTGCGCCGTCGGCGTCGTAAGTAGAGGAAGTTGACGATCCATTGCAGCTG
>CAXUCL010000114.1:0-7196 GCA_964249395.1 uncultured Rhizobiaceae bacterium | reverse complement strand
GGACCGGGCACGCCGCCCGCCCCAGCGCGCCCCTCGATCGGAACACGAGGCGATCGCCCGCGGCGTGGACGCCGACGCCGCACAGCCGCAAGAGCTCCTCGAGCTGGCCGCGCGCCGTGCCCGGTCCCGTCACGACGAAGCCGCCGAGCGAGGCGTCGACGTTCGACGCGTCCGCGTTTCGGAACCCGTGGTCGGCCAGCAGCGCCTCGATCAGCGCGTCCAGCGGCGCCTGGCCCAGCCGGCCGGTCAGCCAATGGCCGCGCCGCCAGTTCCCGCCGTCGCTCCAGACCGACACGAGGCCCGGAAACGCCGGGAACGGCCGGGCGTCCCAGGTCCACAGGTGCGCCCTTATGTAGCAAACGCACCAAGGCGTTTACTGATCGTGGTCGTCTTCATCGATCATCGGCTTAATGCCAAAGACGGCTTGGGTCAGGGATACGAGAACAAGAACGTTCCAAACGAGCACCACGACGGACGTGCCGTTGAAGAGGGCTTTAAGGAAGTCGCTCGTCGCAGCGACCGGCTTTGCGATCACGACGAGTAGGGCGAACAGGAAAAGGCCGATGAGCCAGTAGACGGATTGGCGGATGCCGGTCCGCGTTCGATTGAAGGTGTTTTCGTCGCTTACGCGTTCTTCGATACCGTTCAAAGTGAGATGGATCTGAGCGGCAGACGCGAGGGTGATCGCGAGGATAACGCCCAAAACGTTCAGAAGTTCGTGATTGACGAAGTTGGCTAGAAACCCGTTTCGGTCGCTGATGAACTCAGGACGCACGAATGCCACTACGATAAGAACCGCGCTTAAGCAGATCAGCGCGCAGTAGGCAATCGTCTTGTTCATTTCTTAAATATCAGCCCTTTTAACATATCCAGTATCGTCTTATCATCCTCACCTTCTGGTTCATCAATATTAACATTTTCTATCTTGCTACGCGAGCTAAATCCATCGTTGTCGGCTGTTTTTGCTTTTATTTCCCCACCACCTTGCGCTGCATATTCCGCCAATTGGTGTATAATCGGATTTTCTAGCGTCATGCCTTGATCGCTGGCGAGCGTAATGCGCGCTTTCTTTGCTTTTAGTTTGTCTCGCGCGGCCCGCATCTCTTCATCAACATTGGATTTGTCGCTGAACATGTTTGGTGCGTTCAACGTGAACTGCACCAATACGACATCGGTTGGATGCGATCTTAGAAACTCGCGAAAGCTGTCGGCCGAGAGGATTGGATTGGGAACAATCCTGTACGACACATCCACCCGCTTGTTCACATGCTCCACCAAGGAGCGGAGAACGGAAAGCGGAACACCAACACTGGTGGCCTCGAAGGCGACTTTTTGGCCGTCCTCGTGACTGCGAGGATCAATGAATACCCGCGCGGCGGTCCAGGCATCCCGCGTTACGGTCTCCAATCCGGCTTCCGGTGGTTCGTTCTCGCGCACGCTGATCTCGCGACCTACTCTCCCGGATAGAATAGACTCGGTAGCCTGTGGATCGGGATGGACCGGAACGTAGTGGTAGAGTTGCTTGCGGTGCGTGAAGGCGAACGGATCGGAGAACGCGAGCCGCAACCATTCTTCGCGGTTGCCGGCGAACCCGAATAGGTTGCTTTCAGGGTTCAGTACTAGCCTAATAAGATCGAGACGCATTAAGTGCGAACGTCAATCTGCGGCGACCCAAGAGCAACAAGCGTCTGCAACAAGAAGCCGGCAGTGAACTTGCCCCGGCTCACCTTATTCCGAAGATTCCGTTCGTTCTCTTCGATACCTATCTCGCCCAACTTTTCTGCAAGCTGCGCGTAGGTGACGCTGCGTCGCGCCATCTCGCCTCGAATGATCCCCTTGGCCTTCTCTTCCCAATCGGTGCGTTCCGGCATGTGCGACTCCCTGCTTCACGACACATAGCGGGATGCAGGGCTTTTGTCATCATATGAAGTGCGAAAACCCTTGACGTAATGACTGACAATCATCATATTCGATGCGCAAGCACCGGATACGATGACAATGACTTCTCACTTTCTCCTTTCCGCCCAAGCCCGCACCCTCTCGTTGCGCGCGGTCTATAAGGCGGGCGAGGATAAAGCCTACGAGACGTTCCGCGCCATTCGCTGGGCTTCGACCGCCGGCCGGCCCGTTTGCCCCCGCTGCGCTTGCGAGCGGGTCTATGACCTCACCACCCGCCGCCGCTACAAGTGCGCCGCCTGCTACGCGCAATTCAGCGTCACGTCGGGCACCATCTTCCATTCCCGCAAGATGGCCTTCGTCGACCTGCTCGGCGCGATCGCCCTGTTCGTGAACGCCGTGAAGGGCGTGTCGGCGTTACAGATGGCTCGCGACCTCGACTGCCAATACAAGGGCGCGGCGATCTTCGCCGACGAAGCCTCGCACTGGGATGCGCTGGAAGCCTCCTTCCCGACGACGCGCATCAACCATTCCGAGACCTACAGCGACGGCCACGGCAAGCATACGAATTGGGTGGAAAGCTACTTCTCGCGTCTGCGCCGCATGGTGCGCGGCCAGCACCACGGCGTGTCGGCCAAGCTTCTACACGCCTACGCCGCCCATGCCGCATGGTGCGAGGATCACCGCCGCCGCGATAACGGCGCAAACGCCTTCGCCGTCGTCGGCAACGCGCTTCTGTCGCCGGTCAGCCATGCATGGTGCGGTTACTGGCAACAGACCGCCACATGATCTTGCCGATCAAGCTCGCCTCCGCCCATCCCCCTTGCGTTCCACTTCAACTTCCAAAATCGGCTCGGGCAACGGTAGCGTCTTCTGCCTGTCGCCCTTACGTCCGCCTTCGATCGGAAGCTTGAACGACGGTTGCCGACGAACCTGCTCTGCGGTGATTGGTTTGGCTTCGCGACGTTGCGCTACGCGTCGAGCAGTCGCGGCGGCCGAAATGATGTCATGAACCGGAGGCAAGTCCGGTCGCCGGTTATCCAACAGTTCCGCTATCGTGAAGATTTGCACTGCAAGCCGAAGCTTGCCGCCAGCTTCTACGGAGCCTGCCTCACGGGCCGCCGCCTTCATTGCAGATGTAGGAGAATGAAGGGTCACGAACACACCGAACTTCGACCGCGTGTTCCTCATAGAGCCGATCAGGTCGCGGACGTGAGTAGCGTGAATGTTCGCTCCGCCCTTCACTGAGATGATCGCCTGCCCAATAGTGCGGGCGTCGTCTTGGAAGTAGATCAATCCATCTACCCCCTTGTCCGCTCCTTTCTTGCCACCGTCGCGCGGCTGACCGTCGACCAGCGTCGTTGCCCATAGCTGGAAGGCGTGAGGGTCTTCTTGGAACAGTCGGTGCGCGCCATCGAGATCAAGCGGTATTCCGTCCACCGTGTATGTGCCACCCCGACGCGCGCCGCTTCTTCCCAAGCGCCGTTCAACTACGTCTATAGCCAAGGGAGTGATGTCTATGCCGATCCATTTGCGGCCGAGCTGGTAGGCCGCTTCGATCGCCGTGCCGCAACCGCAGAATGGATCGAGCACGACGTCGCCCGGCCGGCTGGCCAGCTTGATGATCCGCTCCAACAGCGCCAAGGGCTTTTGCGTTTGGTAGCCGAGGCGTTCGGCAGCTTGCGAGTTGAGAGACGGTATGTCCGCCCAAACGTCGTCCAGGGCCACGCCACGCTGTTTGTCGAGGTATCGCTTGAAGCGCGGCACACGACCGGGAGCGGTCTGAATGACCAAACCCGCCTTGTAGGCTTCCTGCATCCGTTCCTGTGTCCATCGCCAAACGCGCGTGACGCCTAGGAACTCATAGGTGAGGTTCGGCCTGTTGCTATTAGGATTGATGAGGCTCGTAAGCTGGTATGGACGGCCGTCATCGTCCCGTTGGCCATACTTTTCTACTGTCTTCTCCGAAAGATTGAACGGGTCGTATGGAACGAACGCTTCGCGCTCGTTCCATACGACCTTCTCCCCGAGAGTAAAAGAAAATGACATCATGGTTCGTCGGTAGTCGGCGCGTCATCAATGATTTGGAGCTCGCGCGCTTCCACACGATCTCATTTTTGAACGAACTAGGCTCGAAAATGGCGTCGAGAATGATTTTGAGGTAGTGTCCGGCACTGGCATCGCAGTGACAGCCGCGTTCCGAGCTGCCGGAACACCGCGTCCAGCGACCGGCCGCCCGTCACCGCGCCGCGCAGCGCCCCGTTCAGCGCCGCGCCGAAGTTGTTCGCCTTCGCCGTCATCTCGCCCAGCGCCTTGTCGAGCCCGCCCGTGTCGGCCTCGATCCCGACCCTGAATGTCTCGTCGACGTCCACGTTTGGCCCTTTCTAGTTTTGATGGCTGTTCGACCCGCAACCGCCTTCCTTCTCCCGAGTCGGGAGAGCCCGAAGGGCGGGCGAGACGCGTGGCTCGCCCAACGCCGGCAGCGGGATGAGGGAGTGCAGGGCGCCGACCTGCGAAGCGCAGCACCCTACGACTCCCTCACCCGACCCTTCGGGCCACCCTCTCCCGACTCGGGAGAGGGAAGGGCGCCTGTCCGGAAAGGCGTAGCCGCCACCACCGCAGCCGCCTTCTTCTCCCCGGCGGGGAGAAGGTCCGGCAGGGGATGAGGGGTCGGCGCAGCCGATGAACGCCGGCGGACAACCGCAAACGCCTCAGGCCCCTCATCCGGCCGCTTCGCGTCCACCTTCTCCCCGCCGGGGAGAAGGTGGACGCCTCATCCGACGATGTTCGAGATGCCTTTCCAGTCTTGCCGGCAGCGCAACCGCTTCCTTCTCCCGAGTCGGGAGAAGGTCGCGGCAGCGGGATGAGGGAGTGCAGGGCGTCACGCCCGACACCGCGGCAGCCCTGCCACTGTCTCGCCTGGCGCCGGCTCGCCCGACGGCGCTCGCTTCCCAACCACCCCTCGCCATGCTAGCACCCGGCGCCAATCCTCGCCGCCGTTCGCTCGTTCCTAGCGTCGGCGGCTTTTCGCATCCGTGGAGCGGCGCATGGCTCGGATCATCGAAACGGCGACCGGCGCGACCGCGCTCACCTTTGACGACGTGCTGCTGCAGCCGGGCCATTCCACTGTCATGCCGGGCGATGTCGACGTGCGCACCCGCATCACCCGGTCGCTGCGCCTCAACGTCCCGATCCTGTCGGCCGCGATGGACACGGTGACCGAGTCGCGCCTCGCCATCGCCATGGCGCAGGCCGGCGGCATCGGCGTCATCCACCGCAACCTGTCGCCGGAGCATCAGGCGGAGGAGGTGCGGCAGGTGAAGAAGTTCGAGTCCGGCATGGTGGTGAACCCGGTCACCATCGGTCCGAACGCGACGCTCGGCGACGCGCGCCACCTGATGGACCGTTTCCGCATCTCCGGCATCCCGGTGGTGGCCGACGGCCTGAACGGCGACCGCGGCAAGCTGCTCGGCATCCTCACCAACCGCGACGTGCGCTTCGCGACCGACGACCGGCAGCCGATCCACGAGCTGATGACGAAGGACGGCCTCGTCACCGTGCGCGAGACCGTGGCGCAGGACGAGGCCAAGCGTCTCCTCCATCAGCACCGCATCGAGAAGCTGCTCGTCACCGACGCGGCGGGGCGCTGCATCGGCCTCATCACGGTGAAGGACATCGAGAAGTCGCAGCTGAACCCGAACGCGGCGAAGGACGCGCAGGGACGGCTCCTCGCGGCGGCCGCCACCAGCGTCGGCGACGACGGCTTCGAGCGGGCCGAGCGGCTGATCGAGGCCGGCGTCGACCTCATCGTGGTGGACACCGCGCACGGCCATTCGCAGCGCGTCCTCGACGCGGTCGGGCGCGTGAAGCGCCTGTCGAACCACGTCCAGGTGATCGCCGGCAACGTCGCCACGGCAGACGGCACGAAGGCGCTGATCGATGCCGGCGCGGACGGGATCAAGGTCGGCATCGGGCCGGGCTCGATCTGCACCACGCGCATCGTCGCCGGCGTCGGCGTGCCGCAGCTCTCGGCCGTGCTCGGCGCCTGCGAGGCGGCCGACGCGGCGGACGTGCCGGTAATCGCCGACGGCGGCATCAAGTTCTCCGGCGACCTCGCCAAGGCGCTCGCCGCCGGGGCCTCGGCCGCCATGATCGGCTCGCTCCTCGCCGGCACGGAGGAAAGCCCCGGCGAGGCCTACCTGCACCAGGGCCGCTCGTTCAAGGCCTATCGCGGCATGGGTTCGGTCGGCGCGATGGCGCGCGGCTCGGCCGACCGCTACTTCCAGGCCGAGGTTCGCGACGCCTTGAAGCTGGTGCCGGAGGGCATCGAGGGCCAGGTGCCCTACAAGGGCCCGGTCGCCGCCGTGCTGCACCAGCTCGCCGGCGGTTTGCGCGCCGCCATGGGCTACGTCGGCGCGGCCGACCTCGCGGCGTTCCGGGAGAAGGCGACGTTCGTGCGCATCTCCAACGCGGGACTGCGCGAAAGCCACGTCCACGACGTGTCGATCACCCGCGAAAGCCCGAACTATCCGGGCGTCGGGATGTGAGAGGCGGGGTGCGATGATCGGCAACCTCGCGATTCTCTGGCCGGTGGTCGTGCAGGCGGCGCTGACGCTGGCGATCTATCCGGTGCTGCTGCGGCGACGCATCGCGGCCGTGCGCGGCGGTGCGGCGATCGAGTGCTTCCGCGTGACCGGCAACGAGCCGGAGGGGAGCGCGACGGCGGTGCGCAACCTCGCCAACCAGTTCGAGCTGCCGGTGCTGTTCTACGCCGTCTGCCTCGCGCTCTACGTCACCAACGGCGCGAACTGGCTGGCGGTCGCGCTCGCGTGGGTCTTCGCCGCCTCGCGGGTCGCCCATGCGGCCGTGCACTTGCGGACGAACCGCCTTCGCCCGCGCATGCGGCTGTTCCTCGTCGGCTACGCGGCGGTCGCGCTGATGTGGCTCCTGTTCGCGCTGCACCTTGCCGGGATCGCTTGAGCGAGGTGCCTAGCTGAGCGGGCGCGCCAGGTCGGGCAGGCAGGTGCGCACGACGGCGGCGAGCGCGTCCACGTCGCGCCGACGGCCGGAGGCGCGGCGGTGGACGAGCGTCAGCGTGCGGAACGGCGCGGGCTCGCGGAACGGCAGGATGCGGATGCCGCCACTCTGCCGCTCGGCGTCGATGGCGATGGCCGGAACCAGCGTCGCGCCGAGCCCGCCCGCCACCATCTTGATGACTGTGGCGAGGCTCGTCGCCCCGAGGCTCGCGGGGCCGTGAGCGTCGGCGAGCTGCCGTTGGATCGCCTGATCCTGCTGGAGGA
>CAXUCL010000113.1:3197-7268 GCA_964249395.1 uncultured Rhizobiaceae bacterium | reverse complement strand
GAGCCGTGGGCGCTTTGGGTTTTGGCGGCGGGTCGGCGGGCGGCGGAAGCCCAACTCTTCGCCGACGGCGGCGGCCTCCGCTGCGCCGGCAGCTTGTCGGCGCTCCAGGACGAGCTGATCGGCGCGATCCACGCGTTCGCGCGCGCCCACGTCTTCGACGCGGCCAACCCGTCGGCGGCCGAGCGCATGGCGGTGGTGGCGGTGGGCGGCTACGGCCGCGGCACGCTGGCGCCGGGCTCCGACATCGACCTCCTTTTCCTCCTGCCCTATAAGCAGACCCCGCTCGGCGAGCAGATCGTCGAATACCTCCTCTACATGCTCTGGGACCTCGGCTTCAAAGTCGGCCACGCCACGCGCTCGGTGGAGGAGTGCGTGCGCCTCGCCAAGGCCGACATGACCATCCGCACCGCGATCCTGGAGCGGCGGCTGGTGGCCGGCGAGGCGCGATTGTTCGACGACCTGTCGCAGCGCTTCCAGCGCGAGGTGGTGGAAGGGACGGGACGCGCCTTCATCGCCGCCAAGCTTGCCGAGCGCGACGCGCGGCACGCCAAGAGCGGCGACTCGCGCTACCTCGTCGAGCCGAACGTCAAGGAGGGCAAGGGGGGCCTGCGCGACCTCCACACCCTGTTCTGGATCGCCAAATACTTCTACCGCGCCGACACGGAGGACGCGCTCGCGGCCGTGAACGTCTTCTCGCGCGCCGAGGCGGCGCTGTTCCGCAAGGCGGCCGACTTCCTGTGGGCGGTGCGCTGCCACCTGCACTTCCTGACCGGCAAGGCCGAGGAGCGCCTGTCTTTCGACGTCCAGCCGGAGATCGCCAAGCGGCTCGGCTACACCACCCATCCGGGCCTCCAGGGCGTCGAGCGCTTCATGAAGCACTACTTCCTGATCGCCAAGGACGTCGGCGACCTCACCGGCATCTTCTGCGCCGCGCTGGAGGAGGAACAGGCCAAGGAGGCGCCCGGCCTCAAGGGCTTCGTGCGCTCGCTCCGGCACCGGGCTCGGCGGATCCCCGGCACGCTCGACTTCCGCGTCGACAACAACCGCATCACGGTGGCCGACGCGGAGGTGTTCCGACGTGATCCCGTCAACCTCGTCCGCATCTTCGCGCTCGGCGCGGCGATGAGCCTCGAATACCACCCGGACGCGCTGAAGCTGGTGCGCCGCTCGCTGCGCCTCGTCGACCGGTCGCTGCGCGAGAACCGCGAGGCCAACAAGCTGTTCCTCGACGTCCTCACCGACCGCACCGACCCGGAGCTGCACCTCAGGCGCATGAGCGAGGCCGGCGTGCTCGGCCGGTTCATCCCGGACTTCGGCCGCATCGTCTCGATGATGCAGTTCAACATGTACCACCACTACACGGTGGACGAGCACCTCATCCGCGCGGTCGGCATCCTGTCGCGCATCGAGCGCGGCGCTTTGAACCAGGAACTGCCGGTTTCCACCGAGATCGTCGGGTCGATGCGCGACCGCACCGCGCTCTTCGTCGCGCTCCTGCTGCACGACGTCGCCAAGGGCCGGCCGGAGGACCATTCGGCGGCCGGCGCCCGGATCGCCGCCTCGCTCTGCCCGCGGCTCGGCCTCGACGCGCGCGAGACCGAGCTCGTGGTTTGGCTGGTTTCCGAGCACCTCACCATGTCGATGACCGCGCAGCACCGCGACCTCGGCGACCGCAAGACGATCCTCGACTTCGCCGAGCGGGTGCGGACGCTGGAGCGGTTGAAGCTCCTCACCGTGCTCACCGCCTGCGACATCCGCGCGGTCGGGCCGGGTGTCTGGAACGGCTGGAAGGGGCAGCTCCTGCGCACGCTCTACTGGGAAACCGAGCCGGTCCTGACCGGCGGCTTCTCGCAGGTGCCGCGCGCCCAGCGCTTGGAGGCGGCGCGGCGCGCGCTGGCCGAGCGCCTGGCCGACTGGCCGGAAGAGGAGCGCGACCGCTATCTCGACCTCCACTACCAGAACTACTTCCTGTCCGTGCCGCTCGACGAGCAGGTGCGCCACGCCGGGTTCGTCCGCCGAGCGGGAACGAGCGGCGACCCGGTGGAAACGCTGGCGCGCACCGACGCCTACACCGCCGTCACCGAGATCGTCGTGCTTTGCCCCGACCATCCGCGCCGGCTCGCGACGCTGACCGGCGGCTGCGCGGCCGCCGGCGCCAACATCGCCGACGCGCAGATCTTCACGCTCAGCGACGGGCGCGCCCTCGACATCATCACCCTGAACCGCGCGTTTCCCGACGACGCCGACGAGATGCGCCGCGCGAACCGCATCGACGCGCACCTGCGCGCGCTGCTCGGCGGCCGGGCCGGCGTTTCGACGCTGATCGCGAACCGCGCCGCGCGCGCCAACCCGCGCGCCTTCGCGGTCGCGCCGCAGGTCGCGATCGACAACGCCCTGTCGAACCAGTTCACCGTGGTGGAGGTGGAAGGGCTCGACCGGCCCGGCATCCTATCCGACGTGACCGGCGCGCTCGCCGACCTCAGCCTCGACATCCGCTCCGCCCACATCGCCACCTACGGCGAGAAGGTGGTGGACGTGTTCTACGTCACCGACCTCACCGGCATGAAGGTCCTCAGCCCCAGCCGCATCGAGCGCATCGTCCGACGCCTCACCGCCGTGTTCGAGGCGCCCGACGGCGAGATGACCTCGCTGAGCTCCATGCCCTCGGCGAGAGCCTTCGGCATCCCGACGGGCGCCGCGTGACGAGTTTGCCGGCTTACCTTCCCGTGACGGTCCCATGAGCCTCGCCGCCAAGTTCGCCACGGTCGGCGGCGCGACCCTCTTGTCCCGCGTGTTCGGCTTCGCGCGCGAGATGATGATGGCCTCGGCGCTCGGCATCGGGCCGGTGGCCGACGCCTTCAACCTCGCCTTCCGCTTCCCGAACCTGTTCCGCCGCTTGTTCGCGGAAGGCGCGTTCAACGCCGCCTTCATCCCGCTGTTCGCCCGCTCGCTGGAGGCGGAGGGCGAGATTGCCGCCCGCCGCTTCGCCTCGGAAGTGTTCTCGACCCTGTTCGTGGTGCTGGGGCTCCTCACCGTCCTCGCCGTCGCCTTCATGCCGGCCTTGGTGCGGACGGTGATCGCGCCGGGCCTGTCGGTCTGCGTCGACGACTTGGGCGTGCCGGCGGCCCAAGCCCTGTCCTGCGCCGACCGCTACGCCATCACGGTGGCCTATTCGCGCATTATGTTCCCGTATCTCGCCTGCATGTCGATGCTGGCGATGGTGTCGGGCATCCTCAACGCGTTTCGCCGCTTCTTCGCGGCCGCCGTCGCCCCCACCCTCCTGAACTTCGCGCTGATCGGCGTGCTGGCCTTCGGCCAGTGGACGGGCGCCGCGCAGCGCGAGGTCGGCTTCCTGATGAGCTGGGGCGTTCTGTTCGCCGGCTTCGCGCAGCTCGCCCTGGTGACGTTCGCGATGCGGCGCGCGGGCTTCGGCGTGGCGCTCGGCCGGCCGCGCTGGACGAAGGGGTTGCGTCGGCTGCTGGTTCTCGCCGGCCCGGCGGCGCTGATCGGCGGCGTCACGCAGATCAACCTGTTCGTCGGCCAGGCGATCGCTTCCTTCAAGCCGGGGGCGGTGTCGATCCTGCAATACGCCGACCGGCCGTACCAGCTGCCGCTCGGCATGGTGGGGATCGCGATCGGCACCGTGCTCCTGCCCGAGCTCGCCCGCTCCCTGAAGGGCGGGCGCCTCGCCGAAGCCCAGCACGCGCAGAACCGCTCCCTCGAGTTCGCGCTGTTCCTCACCGTCCCGGCGGCGGTGGCGCTGTTCCTGATCCCGGACCCGATCGTCCGCCTGATCTACGAGCGCGGCGCCTTCGACAGCTCCACCACGGGGGCGGTGGCCGCCGTGCTCGGCCTTTACGCGCTCGGCCTGCCGGCCTTCGTCCTCATCAAGGTGTTCACGCCCGGCTACTTCGCCCGCGAGGACACCAAGACGCCGATGCTCGTCACCGGCGCTTGCGCCCTCGCCAACATCGCCCTGTCGCTCGCCCTGTTCGCCGTTTACGCCGAGCGCGGCATCGCGCTCGCCACCACGCTCGCCGGCTGGCTGAACGCCGGGCTGCTGTTCGCCGG
>CAXUCL010000113.1:0-3187 GCA_964249395.1 uncultured Rhizobiaceae bacterium | reverse complement strand
TCGGCCTCGTGCTCGCGTCGGCGGCGCTGATGGGCGGCGCCCTCTGGTTCGGCGAGCGGGAACTGGCCGCCTGGACCTGGGTCGGCTCGACGGTGTGGAGCCAGGCGACGGCGGTGGGCGTCCTCGTCGCCGGCGCCATGCTGGTCTACTTCGCGCTCGCGCTCGCCACCGGCGCCGTGGACCGGGCGCTGGTGCGGCGGCTGCTGCGCCGCGGCAGGCGCCCCGCTTGATCGCTCGCCGCCCCTGACGCATAGAGCGCCCGGCCTCGTTCCGCGCGGGCCGCCTGACCTTTCAAGGACCCCCGCGATGCTCAACGCGACCGAGCGCGGCTTCGCCCCGCGCGTGTTCTCCGGCATCCAGCCGACCGGCAACCTGCATCTCGGCAACTACCTCGGCGCGATCACCAAGTTCGTCGCGCTGCAGCGCAGCCACGACTGCCTGTTCTGCGTGGTCGACCTCCACGCGCTGACCGCGCAGCTCGTGCAGGACGACTTGGCGTCGCAGACGCGCCAGATCGCCGCCGCCTTCATCGCCAGCGGCATCGACGCGGAGCGCCACGTCGTCTTCAACCAGAGCCGCGTGTCCGGCCACGCCGAGCTCGCCTGGATCTTCAACTGCGTCGCGCGCATCGGCTGGATGAACCGGATGACGCAGTTCAAGGACAAGGCGGGGCGCGACCGCGAGAACGCCTCGCTCGGGCTCCTGGCCTATCCGAGCCTGATGGCGGCCGACATCCTGCTTTACCGCGGCACGCACGTGCCGGTGGGCGACGACCAGAAGCAGCACCTGGAACTCGCCCGCGACATCGCGGCCAAGTTCAACAACGACTTCTCCGAGAAGATCGCCGCGCTGGGGCTGGGAGTGCCGATGCGGGTCGGCGACGAAGAGGCGAGCGGCTACTTCCCCCTGACCGAGCCGTTGATCGAGGGGCCGGCGACGCGGGTGATGAGCCTGAAGGACGGCACGAAGAAGATGTCGAAGTCGGACCCCTCCGACCTCAGCCGCATCAACCTCACCGACGACGCCGACGCGATCGCCCGCAAGATCCGCAAGGCCAAGACCGACCCGCTGCCGCTGCCCGACAGCGTGGCGGGCCTCGCCGGGCGGCCGGAAGCCGACAACCTCGTCGGCATCTACGCGGCGCTGCGCGGGGTGACGAAGGAGGCGGCGATCGCCGAGCAGGGCGGCCGGCAGTTCTCTGCGTTCAAGCCGGCGCTGGCCGAGGTCGCGGTGGAAACGCTCGGCCCCATCACCGCCGCCATGCGCCGCATCATGGCGGACCCGGCCGAGATCGACCGCGTCCTCCGGCGCGGCGCCGAGCGCGCGAACGAGATCGCGGGAGCCACCATGGCGGACGTGAAGCGGATCGTCGGGCTGTTGGACGGGTGAGGAGGTCACCCGTCATCCGACGTCGGAATTGCCAACGTTTCCCGCCCGGCGTAGCGGATGCGCAGTATCATGACGTGATCAAACGCCACTCGGTAGGTCACGACGATGCGACGCTCGAAAACGAGTTCACGGAGTCGGCTTGATCCGCCCAGTCGTTGTCGGCCACGATAGGGCATGTCCCCCAGCGACAGGCAGCGCTCCTCGATCCGGTCGACGAAATCGATGGCGTTCGCCGAGCTGTCGGCCGCGATGAACCGCAGGATCGTATCGAGATCGTTCTCCGCCAGACGATGAAAGCGAACCGGGAGGGTCAAACCCCTATTTCGCTCTCGTCAATCCATGTTTCTTTCTCAACCGCGCGAAGACCTCTTCCGCCGGGATGGGCGGGCTCGGATCGTCCAGCGCCTCCTGCACCATGCGGCGATGCGTTTCGTCCAGCGCCGCCTCCTCGCGCTCCAGCGCCCGCAGGCCGGCGCGGACGACCTCGCTCGCGCTGGCGTAAGTGCCGGACGCGACGCGCTGGTACACCAGCCTCTGCTGCTCTCCGAGCGAAACGGTGAGGGTGCGGGCCGGGCGGCGAGCTTTCGCGGTCATGGTATGACATTGTAAGACAACGCTGGCGAAGGCAACCGCGTCTCCGCCCGCTTGCCGCGCCCCCGCCCCCCGGCCTATCTGTCAACCCATGGTGTCCCTACGCATCGGCCGGCAAGCCGGCGGCAAGCGCAAGTTCCTCGCGGTGATCGACGCGACGCCCGAATGCGAGCGCGCCGCCGCCTACGCCGCGCGGCGCGCCAAAGCCAGCGGCGGCGGCGCGGTGCTGCTCTACGTCGTGGAAGCGGAGGACTTCTCCCACTGGCTCGGCGTCGAGGACATCATGCGGGCCGAGGCCGCGTCGGAAGCCAACACCCGCTTGTCGCGCGTCGCCGAAAGCCTCCGGGAAACGGTCGGCATCGAGCCGGAGCTCGTGACGCGCGAAGGGCTGGCGGTGGAGGCGATCCTCGCCGCGATCGAGGCCGACCGCGAGATCGCGATCCTGGTGCTGGCGAGCGGCCTGTCCACCGAAGGGCCGGGGCCGCTGGTCGCGGCGGTGGCCGGCAAGCCCTCCGCTTTCCCGATCCCCGTCACCATCGTGCCCGGCTCGCTCACCGACGAGGAGATCGAGGCGCTGTGCTGAGCCGAGCGGCCGTGCGAACGGCCGCGCCCTTTCGCCGGCCGGTTGAAAGGCCTATCTGACGGGACCTGCCGCCGTCGCCGCCGTTTCGAGAAGGCCCCGTCCATGTTCATCCAGACCGAAGCAACGCCGAACCCCGCGACGCTGAAGTTCCTGCCCGGCCGCGTCGTCTCCGAGAGCGGCACCGCCGAGTTCCTGTCGGCCGCCGACGCCGCGCGCCGCTCGCCGCTCGCAGCCAGGCTGATGGCGGTGCCGGGCGTGTCGGCCGTGTTCTTCGGCTTCGACTTCGTCACGGTCACCCGCGAGAGCGGCGACTGGGCGCACCTGAAGCCCGCGATCCTGGCGACGCTGATGGAGCATTTCGTGTCCGGCGCGCCGGTGATGGGCCAAGGCGCCGCGGACGCGCCGGCCGAGGGCGCCGGCGAGGAGTTCTACGCCGCCGACGACGCCGAGCTCGTCGCGACCGTGAAGGAGCTCCTGGAAACGCGCGTGCGGCCGGCCGTGGCGCAGGACGGTGGCGACATCACCTTCCGCGGCTTCCGGGACGGCACGGTCTATCTCAACATGCGCGGCTCCTGCGCCGGCTGCCCGTCGTCCACCGCGACCTTGAAGCACGGCATCCAGAAC
>CAXUCL010000112.1:0-7360 GCA_964249395.1 uncultured Rhizobiaceae bacterium | reverse complement strand
ACGGTGAAGCCGATGAGCAGCACGATGAGGACGAGCCCGCCGCCGAGCGCGGGCTGGATCACGTCGTTGTCGATCCGTCCCGTCACCGTCATCCAGCCGCCGAAGGTCCAGACCAGGATCAAGAGCCAGGTCGGGCTCAGCATCACCGCCCGGTCGAAGCCGACGGCGGCGAGGTAGAGGATGAGGCCGAGGCCGACGACGCCGGTGGCGGCCAGCGACAGCCGGGCGACGCCGGCCGCGACCGGCGGGTCGAAGGCGGCCGCGACGCCCAACGCCCCGAGCCCGGCGAGCCAAAGCAGCGTGAAGGCCGAGAACACGCCGTGCCAACGGTTGAGGTGCAGGTAGGCCGCGAGGAACACGACCAGCGTGAAGGCGAGGGCGACCTCGGTTCCCGCGCGCCAAACGCGCTCCTCGCCCGGCGCGATGGGCACGAGCTTGCCCCAGAAGTCGAAGTCGATGCAGATGTAGGCCAGCACCGCCCAGGCGAGCGCGGCGGTGGCCGGGAACATCGCCGAGCCCTTCACCACGAAGAGGATCGTCAGGAACACCGCGAGCAGCCCGGCGATGCCGAGCACGATCCCGCGGTAGAGCGTGTAGGCGTTCACCGTGTCCTTGTAGCTGTTCGGTTCCCACAGCCGGATTTCGGGCAGGTCGGGCGAGGCCATCTCGGCGACGAAGGTGACCACGGAGCCGGGATCGAGCGTCACCAGGAACACGTCGGCCTCCGAGCTCGGCTGGCGCTCCAGCGCGAAGCCTTCGGACGGGGTGATCGAGGCGATGCGCTGCGAGCCCAGGTCCGGCCAAACGAGGCCCGAGCCGGCGAGCCGGAAGTTCGGCGCGACCACCAGCCGGTCGAGCTGGACGTCCGTGGTGTTGGCGACCGCGAACACCGCCCAGTCGCCGGACGCGTTCGGCGCCTGGGCCTCGACCTCGATGCGCCGGACGATGCCGTCGGCTCCCGGAACGGTCGAGACCTGGAAGCTCGCTCCGCGACCTCCGTGGATCTCCACGGCAGGCGCGAGGTCGATCGCGACGTCGTCGCGCGACAGGTCGACGGCTTCCAGCGCGAGAACGGGCGAAGACGTCGCCAAAGCGCCGCCCACGAGAACGAGCATGGCGAGGAGGAAGCGAACGGTTCTCATGCGGCGGCGCCCGGATCGAGCGCGGCCGCCGACCCCGCCGCCGGATGGCTCCTGACGCGGGCGAGGGGCGAGCGGACGGGCTCCGACGACGGTTCGGTTCGCCAGTCCTCGGCCACCAAGGAATACAGGTGGTGGTCCTCCCATTCGCCGGCGATCCTGAGGTATTTGCGCAGGTAGCCTTCGCGGCGGAAGCCGGTGCGCTCCAGAAGCGCGATCGAACGCGCGTTGGTGGGCAAGCAGGCCGCCTCGATGCGGTGCAGATTCTCGACCTCGAAGACAAAGCCCTGCAGCAGGCCGACCGCCTCGCGCATCAGGCCCCGGCCGGCGTGGCGCTCCCCCATCCAGTAGCCGAGCGTGCAGGATTGCGCGACGCCGCGCCGGATCTGGCCGATCGTCGCGCCGCCGAGCGGCTCGTCGCTCGCCAAGTCGACGAGGAAGAAGGTGAAGCCGGACCGCTCCCGCGCTTCCTGCGCGTAGCGGGCGAGGCGCAGGCGGAAGGCCCGGCGCGACAGCTCGTCGGCGGTCCAGGTCGGCTCCCAGGGCTGCAGGAAGTCGCGGCTCTCGTTCCGCACCCGGCTCCAGCTCTCGTGATCGCGCATGCGCGGCATGCGCAGGCCGACGCGGCTGCCGGCGAGCACGGGCCGCGCCGGGGCGAGAAGAGCGTCGAGGAGCCCCATTCGCTTCGGTTCTCAGGCGCGCGCGGTGCGCCGCACCTCGATGGCCGCGGGCGACGCGAGCGTCGCGCCGATCTCCGCGGCGCTCGGCAGCCGGCTCACCGGCCCGATCGCCGCGAGCGTCGGGGCGCGCCCGAGGAACGTCGCCTCGGCGAGGCTCGTCAGGCGCTCGGCGTCGATCGCGGCCAGACGGTCGAGCAGCTCGGCGTTGGGGATCACCGCGCCGTTGAACATCAGCTGCCGGGCGATCTGTCCGGCGCGCGACGCGGGGCTTTCCTGGCTCATCATCAGCGAGGAGCGCATCTGGGCGCGGGCCCGGGCGACCTCCTCCGGCCGGATGCCCTCGGCGGCGCGCACGAGCTCCGCGGCGATCACCGGCGCGAGCTCGGCCAGCTCCTCCTCGCCCGTCGCGGCGTGGACGCCGAAGATGCCGGAATCGGCGAAGCTCCAATGGAAGGAATAGATCGAGTAACAGAGGCCGCGCTTCTCGCGGATCTCCTGGAACAGCCGGGACGACATGCCGCCGCCGAGGATCAGGGACAGGATCTGCGAGGCGTAGAAGTCGCGCCCGTAGTAGGGCCGGCCCTCGAAGCCGAGCACCATCTGCGCGTCCATGAGGTCGCGGGCCTGACGGAACTCGCCGCCGGTATAGGTCGCGGCGGGGCGGACGGGCCGGGGCGCCAGCGGCGCGTTCGACCTTTGCGAGCCGAAGGCGGCCTCGACTTGCGCGACGATCGCGTCGTGGTCGACGGAGCCCGCCGCCGACACCACCATGCGCTCCGGCGCGTAGTGCCGGGCGAGGTAGGCGCGCAAACTGCCCGGCGTGAAGGCGGGCACCGTGTCGCGCGTGCCGAGGATCGGGCGGCCGATGATCTGGTCGCGGAAGGCGGTGGCCTGGAAATGGTCGAAGACGATGTCGTCGGGCGTGTCCTCGGCCGCGCCGATCTCCTGCAGGATGACCTGCGCCTCGCGCTCGAGCTCGGCCTCGTCGAAGCGCGAGTCGAGGAGGATGTCGGCGAGGATGTCGAGCGCCAGCGGCACGTCGTCCTTGAGGACCCGCGCGTAGTAGGACGTCGTTTCCACGCTGGTGGCGGCGTTCAGTTCGCCGCCGACGTCCTCGATCTCCTCGGCGATCCGGCGCGCCGAGCGGCGCGAGGTGCCCTTGAAGGCCATGTGCTCGAGGAGGTGGGCGATGCCGTGCTCGTTCTCGGCCTCGTCGCGCGCGCCGGCCTTCACCCAGATGCCGAGCGCCGCGCTTTCCAGCGCGGGCATGAGGTCGGTCGCCACGGTCATGCCGTTGGCGAGTTCGGTGATCCGGACGCTCATGCGGCTTGGCCTTTCCTGATCGCCCGGCTGCGCCCGGCGATGTACTCCTGCACGACGCCGAGATCGTTCGAGAGGACGTCGAAGCGCTCCGGGGCCTCCATGAGGCCGGCATGGGCCGGGGGCAGAGCGGGCGAGCGGCCGCAGGCCGCCTCGACCGCCGCCGGGAACTTCGCCGGATGGGCGGTGCCGAGCGTGACGGTGGGCACGTCGCCGCCGTTGCCAAGCCGACGGCGCGCGACGGCGTAGGCGACGGCGGTGTGCGGGTCGAGCAGGTAGGCGGTTTCTTCCAGCACCCGCCGGATCGTTTCCGCCGTTTCCGCCTCGCTCGCGCGATCGGCGTCGAACTCGGCGCGGATCGCGGCCAGCGCCGCGTCCGGCACGGTGAAGGCGCCGCCCTGCGCGAGCTGCCCCATCAGCCGGCGGACCGCATCGGCGTCGCGCCCGGACGCCTCGAAAAGAAGGCGCTCGAAGTTGGAGGAGATCTCGATGTCCATGGACGGCGAGGCGGTGGCGCGCACCCCAGCCTTCTCGTAGCGCCCGGAGCTCAGCGTCCGGGCCAGGATGTCGTTCTCGTTGGTGGCGATCACGAGGCGCTCCACCGGCAGCCCCATGCGTTTGGCGCCCCAGCCGGCGAAGACGTCGCCGAAGTTGCCGGTCGGCACCGCGAACGACACGCGCCGGTCGGGGCTGCCAAGGCTGAGCGCCGCCGTGAAGTAGTAGACGATCTGGGCCATGATTCGCGCCCAGTTGATCGAATTGACGCCGGACAGGGCAGTCTCGACGCGGAAGCGGCGGTCGTTGAACATGGCTTTCACCAGCGCCTGGCAGTCGTCGAAGTTGCCCTCCACCGCGACCGCGTGGACGTTCGAAGCGCCGGCGGTGGTCATCTGGCGCCGCTGCACGGGCGACACCCGCCCTTGCGGGAACAGGATGAACAGGTCGCAGCGCGGCGAGCCGGCGAAGGCGGCGATCGCCGCGCCCCCCGTGTCGCCGGAGGTCGCGCCGACGATCGTCGCCCGCGCGCCCCGCTCGGCCAGGACGTGGTCCATCAGCCGCGCCAGGAGCTGCATCGCCACATCCTTGAAGGCGAGCGTCGGGCCGTGGAAGAGTTCCAGCACGAAGTCGTTGGCCCCAAGCTGCACGAGCGGGGCGACCGCCGGGTGCGGGAAGGTGGCATAGGCCTCGCGCACCATGCGCTCCAGCGCCGCCGGCGCGACGTCGCCGGCCGCGAAGGGCGACAGGACCGCCATGGCGACGTCGGCGTAGGGGCGGCCCCGCAGCGCGCGCATTCGGTCCGCCGTCAGCACGGGCCACTCGGCTGGAACGTAGAGGCCACCGTCGGCGGCGAGGCCGGCGAGCAGGACGTCGGCGAATCCCAGAACCGGCGCCTCGCCCCGCGAACTCACGTATTTCACGTCGCTGTCCACTCCGCATCCGGCCGGGTTCGCGGCCGGCATCGGGCGCTGCGCGCGACCTTGTCGCCTTTTGTCCCGGAGGGCTGTTATAGAACGGCGCGCCACGTGAATGGAAGAACCACCGACGATGCCCCGCGCCCTCCGACGCCGCGCCCCGCTTCTAGCGATGCTCGTTCTCGCCGGCACCGCCGCCTGCACGTCGACGCGCGAGCCGGGCGACATCCCGGAAGCGCCGCGCCGGCCGCAATCGGTGGAGGCCGACGGCGTCGTGCCGGAATACTGCCCGCGCATCGCGCTGCGCGAGAACACGGCGGTGCTGCGCAAGGGAACGGGCGAGTCGATGGACTACATCGCCTCCATCACCGAAACGGTGCGCGAGTGCCGCGTCGCGGACGGGGAGCTGCGCATGCGCGTCGGCGTCTCGGGCCGCGTCGTCGCCGGTCCGGCCGGACGCTCGGGCACCGCGACGCTGCCGGTCCGGGTCGCGGTGCGGGGCGGCACGGGTGAGGTGCTGTATTCCGAAAAAGGGTCGGTGCAGGCGAGCTTCGGGTCGGGCGTCCCCGGGCGTTTCGCGTTCGTCGACGGGAACGTGCGGGTGCCGGAACCGACCGCGAAGAACTACGTGATCTTCGTCGGCTTCGACGAGGGCGCGGACTGAACGGTCCGACCCTCAACCCTCGCGCCAGCTCCCGAACGCCTCCACCACGGCCGGGAAGTCCTTGAGCCTGGCGATCACCGTTTCCGCGCCGGCGTCCGCCAGGCTTTCGCCGTGGCCGGGGTAGGAATGGCCGGCGCCGGTGAAGCCGACCACGCGGCAGCCGGCGGCGCGCGCGGCCGCGACCCCGTGCACCGAGTCCTCGATCACGATCGCTTCTCCCGGCTCGACCTCGAACTCGGCGCAGGCGTGCAGGTAGACGTCGGGCGCCGGCTTCGGCCGTCCCTCGCGCACCTCGCCGGCGGCGTAGACGTAGGGGCGGAAGCGGTCCCACAGCCCGAGCGGTTTCAGCTCCAGCTTCAACCGGTCCGTCGAGGAATTGGAGCAGATGCAGCGCGGCAGGTCGACGAGGTCGAGCACCTCGTGCGCGCCGGCGATCATCGACAGCTCCGTGCCGATCAGGCGGTCGACCTGCGCTTCCGTTTCCGCCTCGAAGCTCGCCGGGAACTCCACCGCGTGCTCGGCGGCGAGAAGCTCGAGGATGCGTTTCCACGTGAGGCCGGCGAAGCGGTGCGCGAGGTCTTCCGGCGTCATGGCGATGCCGAAGGGCTTCAGCGCCTCGGCCTCGACGCGCGCGGCGAGGATCTCCGAGTCCACGAGAACGCCGTCGCAGTCGAAGATGGCGAGCGATAAAAGCGACATCGGCTGATCCGGCTGGAGGCGAAACGGCAACTGGCCGCTCCGGGCGCGCCGTGGCTACAGGACGCGACACGCGCGGTCGACCCGTTTCGTGCGTCCGGGTCCGGCCGGCTTTATCGAATGTTTACGCCGTTCGGTAACCCTAACGGGGCGTTTCCTTCCGCGTATTCCGGTGATCCCCATGGCCAGAACCAGCCTCCGCCCCGTTCTCCGCGCCCCGGAGCCGGACGCGAGCGAGGCCCATCTCGACACGGTGATCCAGGGCGACTGCATCTCGCGCATGGAAGCGCTGCCGGCGGGCTCGGTCGACGCGATCTTCGCCGACCCGCCCTACAACCTGCAGCTCGGCGGCGACCTGCACCGGCCGGACCAGTCGAAGGTCGACGCGGTGGACGACGCGTGGGACCGCTTCGACAGCTTCGGGGCCTACGACAACTTCACGCGCGCCTGGCTGCTTGCCGCGCGCCGGCTCCTGAAGCCGAACGGCACGCTCTGGGTGATCGGCTCCTACCACAACATCTTCCGCGTCGGCGCGGTGCTGCAGGACCTCGGCTTCTGGATTCTCAACGACGTCGTGTGGCGCAAGGCCAACCCGATGCCGAACTTCCGCGGCCGCCGCTTCCAGAACGCGCACGAGACGCTGATCTGGGCCTCGCGCGACCGGGACGCGAAGGGCTACACGTTCAACTACGACGCGATGAAGGCGGCCAACGACGACCTGCAGATGCGCTCCGACTGGCTGTTCCCGATCTGCTCCGGCGGCGAGCGGCTGAAGGACGCGGATGGCGACAAGGTCCACCCGACGCAGAAGCCGGAAGCGCTCCTCGCCCGCATCCTCCTGTCCTCGACGAAGCCCGGCGACGTGGTGCTCGACCCGTTCTTCGGCACCGGCACCACGGGCGCGGTCGCCAAACGGCTCGGCCGCCGCTTCGTCGGCATCGAGCGCGAGGGCGACTACGTCGCGGCCGCGCGGCGACGCATCGACGCGGTGGTGCCGCTCCAAGCCGAGGCGCTGCGGGGCGTGCCTTCCAAGCGCACCGAGCCGCGGGTGCCGTTCGCGAGCCTGATCGAGGCGGGTCTCGTCGAGCCGGGCGCCGAGCTGACCGACGCGCGCGGCCGCTGGACGGCGCAGGTGCGCGCCGACGGCACGATCGCGGTCGGCGGCGACACCGCCTCCATCCACCGGCTCGGCGCGAAGGTGCAGGGGCTCGACGCCTGCAACGGCTGGACCTTCTGGCACGTGCGCGAAACGGGCGGCGCCTTGACGCTGATCGACGAGCTGCGCCGACGCGTGCGCGAGGAACTCGGCCGGACGGGGCGAGTTGGCCATGATCCCCCCGACGGTGCCCGCCACCAGGAACACGTAGTCGGGCCGCTCGGACCGGAACCAGCTCGTGACGGCGGCCTGGTCGCGCAGGTCGAGCTGCTCGCGACCGGCGAGGAGGAGGT
>CAXUCL010000111.1:0-7429 GCA_964249395.1 uncultured Rhizobiaceae bacterium | reverse complement strand
CCGGCGGCGGCGTCAGGCGCGGCACCGGACGGTCGGGCGCGAACACGGTGCGCGGATGCGGCTCGAACGTCAGGCACAGCGCCGGCGCGCCGCGCGTTCGGGCGACCGCCAGCGCCGCGCCGAGAACCGCCTGGTGGCCGCGATGCACGCCGTCGAAGTTGCCGACCGCGACGACGCCGCCTCGCAACTCGGCCGGCAACGCCGCTGCCGCCGCGACCCGTCGGATGCGATCGCCCTTCACGCGAGGCGGCTCATGACGTAGCGGGCTCGAAGGTTTCGGGCGGCGAGCGCGGTTGCGACCGCGTCGCCGCTCGCGCCGAACTCGTCGCGGTGGACGCCGTCGGTGACGAGCAGGACGTCCGCTCCGTAGTCGTTGGCGCCGCGGATGTCGGTCATCAGCCCGTCGCCGATCGCCAGGACGTCGGCCGGCCCGGATGCGCCGGAAACGTCCTCGGCGACCCGGTAGATCGGCGGATACGGCTTGCCGGCCATGGCGACCGCGCCGCCGATGGCTTCGAAGGCCTGCGCGACCGCGCCCGCGCAGAAGATCATGCGGCTGCCTCGATGCACCACGAGGTCGGGATTGGCGCAGATCATCGGCAGGCCGCGAGCCTTGAGGCGCCTCAGCAGGTCGCGATAGTCGTCCGGGGTTTCCGTTTCGTCGTCGAACAGCCCGGTCGCGACGATCGTCTCGGCCGCCGCCTCGCCGACGAAGGTCACGTCGAGGCCGGCGAACACGTCCTTGTTGCGCTCCGGTCCGATGTGGAAGAGCCGGCGGCCGGCGCCGGCGATCAGCGCGCGCGTCACGTCGCCGGAGGTGACGACGGTGTCGTAGGCGTCGCGCGCGACGCCGAGCCCGTCGAGCTGGCGCACGACGCCCTCGCGCGGCCGGGGCGAGTTGGTCAGGAGAACGACCGTGCAACCCGCCTGCCGGGCGGCGCGGAGGGCGTCCTCGGCCGCCGCGGCCTTGGCGACGCCGTCGTGGACGACGCCCCAAACGTCGCAGAACACCGCGGGATACCGGCCGGCAACTGCGGCGAGGTTCGCGATGGCTTCCGGTTTGGTCATCGATCGGTGGTTCGCCGCGGCTCGAAGCCTGAGCCGGACGGACCGAGGAACGGGTCGAAACGGCCGGGTGCGTCCGCGATAGAAGCGGACGCGGCACCCGTCAAGCGCGGGACCGCTTCGCCGCGACCTTCCTCCCGGAGGGTCCGGGTCACAGCGGGCTGTTGAGGGCTCACCTCCCCCTCTTGCGCTTGCGCACCGTGAACCGCATCTCCCCGCAAGCGACGCGTCTGGCCGCTCGGCGGACGCTTTTTCGGGTCGGGAAGCTTGCCCGGACCTTGACACCGTCGCTCCCGTTCATCTATTTCCCCGCCTGCTAGCACTCGCTTTTAGGGAGTGCCAATCCTTCCAGCCGGACCTCGAACGAGCGTCCGGCGCCGTTTTAGGGAGCTAAAGGTTCTGACCATGGCCACGTTGAACTTCCGTCCTCTGCATGACCGCGTCGTCGTGCGCCGCGTCGAGTCCGAGCAGAAGACCGCCGGCGGGATCATCATCCCGGACACCGCCAAGGAGAAGCCGCAGGAAGGCGAGATCGTCGCCGTCGGCCCCGGCGCCCGCGACGATCAGGGCAAGGTCCAGGCGCTCGACGTCAAGGCCGGCGACCGCGTCCTGTTCGGCAAGTGGTCCGGCACCGAGGTCAAGGTGAACGGCGAGGACCTGCTCATCATGAAGGAAAGCGACATCATGGGCGTCATCGCCGCCTGATCGCCGCTTCTTCCACCAGCAATCCATCCATACGAACGCGGCGCCGCTTGCCTTCGCAAGGGCGCCATAGGAGAGAACCCACATGGCAGCCAAGGACGTAAAATTCGGCCGCGACGCCCGCGAGCGCATGCTGCGCGGCGTCGACATCCTCGCCGACGCGGTGAAGGTCACGCTCGGCCCCAAGGGCCGCAACGTCGTGATCGACAAGAGCTTCGGCGCCCCGCGCATCACCAAGGACGGCGTCACCGTCGCCAAGGAGATCGAGCTCGAGGACAAGTTCGAGAACATGGGCGCCCAGATGGTGCGCGAAGTGGCCTCGAAGACCAACGACAAGGCCGGTGACGGCACCACCACCGCGACGGTGCTCGCCCAGGCGATCGTCCGCGAGGGCGGCAAGGCCGTCGCCGCCGGCATGAACCCGATGGACGTCAAGCGCGGCATCGACATGGCCGTCCTGAAGGTCGTCGAGGCGCTCGCCGCGGCCGCTCGCAAGATCGAGACCTCCGACGAGGTCGCCCAGGTCGGCACCATCTCCGCCAACGGCGAGAAGGAGATCGGCCAGATGATCGCGAACGCGATGCAGAAGGTCGGCAACGAGGGCGTCATCACCGTCGAGGAAGCCAAGACCGCCGAGACCGAGCTCGAGGTCGTCGAGGGCATGCAGTTCGACCGCGGCTACCTGTCGCCGTATTTCGTCACCAACGCCGAGAAGATGGTGGCCGAACTCGAGGACCCGTACATCCTCCTGCACGAGAAGAAGCTGTCGAACCTCCAGGCGATGCTTCCGGTGCTGGAAGCCGTGGTGCAGAGCGGCAAGCCGCTCCTCATCATCTCCGAGGACGTCGAGGGCGAGGCGCTCGCGACGCTGGTCGTCAACAAGCTGCGCGGCGGCCTGAAGATCGCCGCCGTCAAGGCGCCGGGCTTCGGCGACCGCCGCAAGGCCATGCTCGAGGACATCGCCGTTCTCACCAACGGCCAGGTGATCTCCGAGGACCTCGGCATCAAGCTCGAGAACGTCACGCTCGATATGCTCGGGCGCGCCAAGAAGGTCTCCATCACCAAGGAGAACACCACGATCGTCGACGGCTCGGGCGAGTCTACCCAGATCCAGGGCCGCGTCGCGCAAATCAAGGCGCAGATCGAGGAGACCACCTCGGACTACGACAAGGAGAAGCTCCAGGAGCGTCTGGCCAAGCTCGCGGGCGGCGTCGCGGTGATCCGCGTCGGCGGTGCGACCGAGGTCGAGGTCAAGGAGAAGAAGGATCGCGTCGACGACGCCCTGAACGCGACGCGGGCCGCGGTCGAGGAAGGCATCGTGGCCGGCGGCGGCGTCGCCCTGCTGCGCGCTTCCAACGCACTGACCATCAAGGGCGAGAACCAGGACCAGGAAGCCGGCATCACCATCGTGCGCCGCGCGCTCCAGGCCCCGCTTCGCCAGATCGTCGTCAACGCCGGCGCGGAAGGCTCGATCATCGTCGGCAAGATCCTCGACAACCAGTCGGTGACCTACGGCTACAACGCCCAGTCGGGCGAGTACGGCGACATGGTCCAGATGGGCATCGTCGATCCGGTCAAGGTCGTGCGCTCGGCGCTGCAGGACGCGGCGTCGGTCGCCGGTCTCCTCGTCACCACCGAGGCGATGATCTCCGAGGCTCCGAAGAAGGACTCGGCCGGCGGCGGCATGCCGGGCGGCATGGGCGGGGGGGGCTTGGGCGGATGGGGGGGAATGGACTTCTACGTCCGGCCATTCGACGGGGATGCTTTGCAGAAGGCCGGGCGTAACCGCGGGGCCTTTTCTTCTGGCGGTGGGACGAGTGCGCGGATGTTTCTCCGGACGCGCATGGGTGGCGGACGAACCATCCGAGCATTGCAACGGGCGAAACGATCGACGCCGTCGATGGCATCCCCGGCCGCCGCGCCCCGCTCGACGCGGTCGTCGTCCGGAACGGCGCGCGACACTTGCCTTCGAGCCGCGCGGCCGCCGTCAGTTGCCGGGGCCGTCGATGCGGCTCGGGGCGATCGGATCGGAGGCCGGGAACGTCTCGTCCAGGCCCTCGTCCAGTTGCTCCTCGTCGGTCATCGGCCGCTCCTGGTCGCCGCGCGACTCCGGATCGGCCGGGATGGCCGGCGCCGGGGCGTCCGCGATCGCGTCCGGCGGCAGGGCCTTGTTCTCGGTGATCTTGGACATGGTGGCTTGCTCCGTTGCTCGCGGCGTGAACGGGACGGCGCGCGCGACGTTCCCGCGGCTGAAGCGCCGCGCGACGTGCTCCACGCCGCGAACTCGGCAAGGATGCCGCCGAAAGCGTCCGCGGGCGGAAAGCTCTCGAAACCGTGGCGGACCGGCGTCGTGGCTCAGGGCAGCGTCGCCGCCGCCATCCACTCGATGAGCGGCTCGGACCACGACGGGTCGTCGAGCAGGGTCGACTGCCGGTTCACGAGCGATCCCATCGCGTCGGTTCGGCTGAACATCCGGAACGGCACCCGCCGTCCCCGGGCGGCGGCGGCATGATCGCTCGCTTCGCGGTCGTCTCGGCGGACCTCATGCGAACGGTCCTCGACCGACGCGGCGAAACGAGCCCGTTCTCGTTCCCCCGGCCACGTCCGGCGAGCGCGAGTGGACTTCGGTCCCGCCAATCCATAGCTTTCGCGACGCGTCCACGAGCCTTCGGAGACCCTCGCGATGGCGATCACCATGCCGAAGCCCGATGCCGCGATCCTCGCGCGCCGCGCGGCGATCGTGGCCGCGCTGCGCCGCATCGTGCCGGGCGACGGCGTAGTGGACGCGCCGAACGCCATGCGCGTCTTCGAGACGGATGGACTGACGGCCTACCGGCAACTGCCGCTGGTCGTGGTGCTGCCGGAGACGGTGGCAGAGGTCGCGGCGATCCTGCGCACCTGCCACGCGCAAGGCGTGCCGGTCGTGCCACGCGGCTCCGGCACGTCCCTGTCGGGCGGCGCCCTGCCTTTGGCGGACGGCGTCCTTCTGGTGCTGTCGCGTTTCAACCGAATCCTGGAAATCGATCTCGACAACCGCTGCGTCGTGGCGCAGCCCGGCGTCACCAACCTCGGCATCACGCGCGCCGTGGAACACGCCGGCTTCTACTACGCGCCGGACCCGTCCTCGCAGATCGCCTGCTCGATCGGCGGCAACGTCGCGGAGAACTCCGGCGGCGTCCACTGCCTGAAATACGGGCTGACGGCCAACAACGTCCTCGGCGTCGAGTTCGTCACGATGGAGGGCGAGATCGTCCGGCTCGGCGGCAAGCACCTCGACGCCGAAGGCTACGACCTGCTCGGGCTCCTCACCGGCTCGGAAGGGCTGCTCGGCGTTGTGACCGAGGTGACGGTGCGCGTCCTGCAGGCGCCGGAGTCGGCACGCGCGGTGCTCCTCGGCTTTCCGACGAGCGAGGCGGCCGGCGGATGCGTCGCCGCGATCATCGCCACCGGCATCATTCCGGCCGGCATGGAGATGATGGACCGGCCCGCGATCCACGCCGCCGACGATTTCGTTCAAGCCGGCTACCCGCGCGACGTCGAGGCGCTGCTGATCGTCGAGCTCGACGGGCTGGCGGCGGAGGTCGACCATCTTCTGTCCCGCGTCGAGGCGATCGCGGTCGCGCTCGGCGCCAGCGAATGCCGCGTTTCGCGCTCGGAAGCCGAGCGCGCTTTGTTCTGGGCCGGGCGCAAGGCCGCCTTCCCGGCGGTCGGCCGCATCTCGCCGGACTACCTTTGCATGGACGGGACGATCCCGCGTAAAGAACTGCCGCGCGTGCTGGCCGGCATGAAGGCGTTGTCGGAGAAGCACCGGCTCCGTGTGGCCAACGTCTTCCATGCCGGTGACGGCAACCTCCACCCACTGATCCTCTTTGACGCCTCGAAGAGCGACGAGTTCGAGCGGGCGGAGGCGTTCGGCGCCGATATCCTGCGGCTTTGCGTTGAAGTCGGCGGGGTGCTCACCGGCGAGCACGGCGTCGGCATCGAGAAGCGCGACCTGATGACGGAGGTGTTCACCGACGACGACCTGCGCCATCAGCAGCGAGTGAAGTGCGCCTTCGACGCCGAGCACCTGCTGAACCCCGGCAAGATGTTTCCGACGCTGCACCGCTGCGCCGAGCTTGGTCGGCTGCACGTCCACCGGGGCGCCCTGCCCCATCCCGACCTGCCGCGGTTCTGAAGGAGGAGACCCGACGATGAGCGCCTTGAAACGTGACGAAGCCATTCAGTCGCCGTCGCGCGCGGCACCGATGTCGGGTGCCGACTTCTGGGAGATGATTCAGGACCGGCCGGACGAAGAACGCTGGCAACTGATCGATGGAGAACCGGTCCTGATGATGAACCCGCCAAGTTTTGTGCATCAGCGGATCAGCTTCAACTTGGCCACCCGGTTGAACGACGCGTTCGAGGCAGCCGAACAGGATTGCTTCGCTCTGTTGGAGATCGGGCTGATGGTCGACGGAGTCGACGGCTTCCGAGCCGTCGCCGATGTCGCCGTGGTCGATGGCGAAGTCGAGGCGATCCATTACGGCTCGAACTTCCGATTGGCGGCGGAAGTGCTGTCGCCGTCGAACACGAAGGAGATGATCAACCGCAAGCGGGAACTCTACGCGGAAGCGCCATCGTGCCTTCACGTTCTCATTCTTCGCCAGAATGAGCCGTGCGTCGAGGTCTGGTCGCGGGCGAACGGCTGGCAGGGTCGTGTTTTTCGCTCGATGGACGACCGCATCGAACTGCCTGAATTCGGATTCGCCTGCGCCTTGCGCGACCTCTACAAGGGAACGCCCGTCCGTTGAGCCTCGCGCTCGACAGCGCTTCGGCGCCTGACGCGCTCCGTCCCGTTTCAGAGGCGGACGTCGTCGACGCCGTGCGCGACGCGCTCAGCGAAGAGGCGCCGCTCGCGGTCGAGGGCCATGGCTCGAAGCGCGGCCTCGGACGCCCCGTCCAGGCGGCGCGGACACTGTCGCTCCGCGGACTTTCCGGCGTGACGCTCTATGAGCCGGAGGAACTCGTCCTGTCGGCCAAGGCCGGCACCCCGATCGCCGAGATCGAAGCGTTGCTGGCGAGCCGCCGCCAGCGCCTCGACTTCGAGCCGATGGACTACGGACCGCTGCACGGCGTGGAGCCGGGCGGCGGCACGCTCGGCGGCGTCCTCGCCTGCAACCTGTCCGGACCGCGGCGGATCGCCAAGGGCGCGGCGCGCGACCACGTGCTCGGCATCCGCGCCGTGTCCGGCCGCGGCGAGCGCTTCGCGTCCGGTGGGCGCGTCGTGAAGAACGTCACCGGCTACGACCTGTCGAAGGGCATGGCCGGCTCGTTCGGCACGCTCGCCGTTCTCACCAACGTGACGGTGAAGGCGCTGCCGGCCACCGAAACGGAAGCGACGCTCGCGGTTCGCGGCCTCGACGACGCGAGCGCGGCGCAAGCGCTGGCGGCTGCCATGGGCTCGGCGGCCGAGGTTTCCGGCGCCGCCCACCTGCCCGCCTTCGTCGCGAACCGCGTGGCCGCCGGTCTCCTCGGCGACGTGCCGGCGACGCTGGTCCGGCTCGAAGGCTTCGCGCCGTCGGTGGAGGCGCGCGCCGCTCATCTCGGCGCGGCGCGCGCCAAGGTCGGCCGCGTGGCTCGCTTCGAGGCGGACGCGTCCGCCGCCCGGTGGCGGGCCGTG
>CAXUCL010000110.1:0-7476 GCA_964249395.1 uncultured Rhizobiaceae bacterium | reverse complement strand
TCGACGAGGCGATCCTGCTGCCCGCGGCGATCCTGCTCGCCGTGCGGCTGGTGCCGCCGGACCTCATGACGGAGCTCCGCACCGAAGCGGACCGCCGGGCGGCAAGGCCCGTCAGCCGGATCGCCGCCGCGGCGGTGGTGGCGCTCTGGATCGCCGCGGCGGCGCTGTCGCTCTGGTTGCTTCGGCCCGCACGCGCCGCCGGTTGAGCGATCGGCGGCCCGATTTGCCGCGTCCCGCCCGCCCGTGCCAGAAGGCCATGGGCCCGGTCGCGGGCGCCTCAGACGACGAACCCCGAAGGCGTCCAGCCATGGCCGAACTGTCGCGCACCGTGACCTACGTCGACGGCCAATGGCTGGAAGGCAATCCCGGGCTCGTCGGCCCGCGCAGCCACGCGATGTGGCTGGGCTCCGCCGTGTTCGACGGCGCGCGCTGGTTCGACGGCCTCGCGCCCGACCTCGACCGGCACGCCGCCCGCGTCAACGCTTCGGCCAGCGCGCTCGGGCTTTCGCCGACGGTCGACGCCGCCGCGATCGTCCGCCTGACGCGCGAAGGGCTGGAGCGCTTCGACGGACGCACCGCCGTCTACATCCGCCCGATGTACTGGGCGGAAGGCGGCGGCTACATGGGCGTGCCGGCGGACGCCGCCTCGACGCGCTTCTGCCTCTGCCTCTACGAGGCGCCGATGATCCCGCCCACCGGCTTCTCGCTTGCCGTCTCGCCGTTCCGCCGCCCGACGCCCGAATCGGCGCCGACGCTGGCCAAGGCCGGCTGCCTCTACCCGAACAACGGCCGCGCCATCCTGGAAGCGCGGGCGCGGGGCTTCGACAACGCGCTCCTGCGCGACATCGTCGGCAACGTCGCCGAGACCGGCACCTCGAACGTCTTCCTCGCCCGCGACGGCGCGGTGTGGACGCCGGTGCCGAACGGCACGTTCCTGGACGGCATCACTCGCCAGCGCGTCATCCAGTTGCTGCGCGCCGACGGCGTCGAGGTGGTGGAAGCGAGCCTGACGGTCGCCGACTTCGCCGGCGCCGACGAGGTGTTCTCCACCGGCAACCATTCCAAGGTCGTGCCGGTGACGCGGTTCGAAGAGCGCGACCTGGCGGCCGGCCCGTTCTTCGAGCGGGCCTGCGAGCTCTACGGGCGCTTCGCCCGATCCACCGCCGCCGCCGCCGACGCCGCCTGAACCCGCCGCCCGTCGCCGCCGTTGATCGCCGCGCTAGATGGCGTCGCGGCTACGAACCCGGTGCCGGCCCGCAGCCGGCGCCGGCGCGGCCCGAACCGTTCCGAAGGAGACCATCCCATGGCGTTCACGCTTCCGCCGCTGCCCTACGCCTACGAGGCGCTGCAGCCGTTCATGTCGAGGGAAACGCTGGAGTTCCACCACGACAAGCACCACAACGCCTATGTCGAGACCGGCAACAAGCTCGCGGCGGAAGCCGGCATGGGCGACAAGCCGGTGGAGGAGGTCATGCAGGCCGCGTTCAACCAGAACCAGCCGCTGTTCAACAACGCCGGCCAGCACTTCAACCACGTCCACTTCTGGCAATGGATGAAGCCGAACGGCGGCGGCCGCAGCCTGCCGGGCAAGCTGCAGGCGGCCTTCGACGCCGATCTCGGCGGCTACGACAAGTTCAAGGCGGACTTCGTGCAGGCGGGCATGACGCAGTTCGGCTCGGGCTGGGCCTGGGTCGCGGTGAAGGACGGCAAGCTGCAGATCATGAAGACGCCGAACGGCGAGAACCCCGTCGTCCACGGCGCGACCCCGATCCTCGGCGTCGACGTGTGGGAGCACTCCTACTACGTCGACTACCGCAATGCCCGGCCGAAATACCTGGAAGCCTTCGTGGACAGCCTGATCAACTGGGACCACGTCCTCGAGCTCCACGAGAAGAGCGGCGCCTGACGGCCGGTCCGCCGGGAGAACGCCGTCGCCGGCGCCCGCCCGCCGATCACGGCTCGCGGGGTTGCCCGACCGCGCCGGCCACCGGCGGCTCATGGAGGCCGTCGGGAAAGAACCAGTCGTCGTGGCCGGCGACGAACACGATCGGCACGCCACGCGCTTGGAGCGCGTCGGCGAGTTGGCGGAACGGATCGTCGCTTCGCACCGTCAGCATCGCCGCGTCCACCGCCGCGCCCCCGTCCAGGAGGGACACCGCCGCCGCCGCCGTTTCCGCCGGCCCGACGACCTCGCCGTTCGCGCCGCGCACCGCGTTTGCCATGGCCGCTCGGATCGCGGGCTCGTCGTCGGCGACGAGGACCCGCATGGCGCTGAAGTCGACGGGCTCCCAGAACAGCATCGGCGTCGCTCCCGATACGGCGCGCGCCGCTGGACGCGTTGCAGGCACCGGGGCGCGGTCGTCAAGGCGCGGTGCTCTGACCGGGCGGCGGGCGGATAAGTGTCCGCGCCGCGGCGGCGGCCGTCTGGGACAAGCTACGTGCCAGGCGAGCGCACGGTTTCACGCGCCGCCGCTCGGTACCTTTGCGTACGGTCGGGGTGGCCACCGCGCCCCGCGCTTTCAGCGATCCGGCGATCCCGAGCCGATCAGCGCCTCGTAGAGCGCTTCCGGCTGGCCGTAGCAGCCGCCGGCGATGCTGAGCAGCCGGGGGCGGTCGAGGATGCGGATGGAGCCGCGCGTCGCGCGCACCATGCCCATGCCCTCCAGAACGGTGAGCTCGCCGGTGACGCCGGCCCGGCGCACCCCGATCATCAGCGACAGGAACTCGTGGGTCATCGGCAGATCGTCCGAGTCCGCGCGGTCGTGCGTCATCAGGAGCCACCGCGCCAGGCATTCGCGCAACGAGTATCGGGCGTTGGCCAGCGCCGAATACGCCACCTGCATCTGATGGGTGTGGACGTAGCGCAGCATCAGCGCGCCGACCGCCGGGCGCTCGGCGGCGATCCTGCCGTAGTCGGCGACGGCGAGCCGCCAGGCCGCGCCGGCGATCTGCATGAAGGTGCGCGTTCCCGCCGTCGAGACGCCGAGGCAGGCCGCGGTGCCCGTCACGCCTTCCCAGCCGACATGGCCGACCTCGATTCGCTCGTCGTCCTCGACGCTCGACACCACGACGGAGGCGAGGCCGCTATCGAGGAAGTGCAGGTGCTCGATCCGGCACCCGGTTTCTGTCACCGCAACCTTCATCGGCAGGTCCACCGTCTCGAGGCAGGGGCGCACCGCCTCGAAATCCTCGGCCGCCAGGCGCCGAAGCAGTCGGTTGTTGATCGCGTCCTGCGATACGACGGACATCCAGGCTCCCCCTGTGCTGGGAGAACCGTGACGGTCCTGTTGGACGCGTCCCAGGATCAGGCGTCCGACATAGGCCCCATATGGGCGAGCCGCGTCTCGCACGCCATGGGACGGCTGGAGACGGTACGCTCTTTACATTTGTTTGCAAGGACTTGTGCTCGACGTCTGGACGACGCGGCCGCGCCGCGGGTGCGTGACCCGACGTCGGAGCCCGGCTGGCGGACCCGCCCTGCCGAGCGCTTCCTCGGGCGTCGTTTCGCGACCCGGCTGTTGATCGCCGTCGGCGCCACCGTCGCCTTTCGCGTTCAGGAAGGAGACGACGCTCCCCGTTCGCGTCGGCCTCGTCGGCGGCATCCGTCGCCGAGACCGTTCCTCACCGCAGCCGGCGAAGGCGGGCGGCGAGCACGCCGTCGAGCTTGCTCATCGTCGCGACCACGCCGTCCGCATCGTCGCCGAGCGCCCGGACGAGTTCCGCGTCGAAGTCGCGCAGCACGGCCTGGACGCGGACCTGCATGGCGATGCCGCTCGCGGTCAGCCGCACGCAGACCTTGCGCGAGTCGGACGGGTCGGACGATCGCCCGACGAGGCCCTTCTCGACCAGGCGGTCCACCATCTTCGACACGGTGGACGGGCGCACGGACAGCGCTTCCGCCAGGCTGCTGACCGCCAGCGGCTCGTCGCGGTCGAAGGCCAGCAGCAGCTGGTCCTGTCCGGCGACGAGACCGGTCGCGGCCAGCTTGATGCCCTGCATGGCCCGCATCTGCTTGGCGAGCATCAGGAGGGCGGGAACGAGCTCGGCCACCGCCGGACGCCCGTTGCCCTTCACGTTTTCCAGAACGGCGCCGCGCGCGCTTGCGTGTGCTTTCGCTCCGTTGATTTCGTGCAACATGTCGGGGCCTTTGCTTCGCGTCTTCCACCTGCCGGTTATCTAACAGGCACGGCTAAGGGAAAAAAGAACGCCACCGTACGGTGCCCGCGGCGCCGCTGCGGCGAGCGGTCGCATATCCGTTCCGATCGCGAAAAGCCCCACGGACCACGGCATGCCGACCTTCCACCTCCACCTCCGAAACGACGGGCGGATCGAGGACGGCGAAGGCGGCGACCACGCCGACCTCGACGCCGCCCGGCGCGAGGCGGTGGCGGCCGACCGCGAGATCATGTCCGAGCGCATGCGCGCCGGCGAGGTGCTCGACGGCTCGGCGATCGAGATCTGCGACGCCTCGGGCACGCTTCTCGAAACGGTGCGGTTCCGGGACGCCTTCCGCCTCGCGTCCGACCAACGCTGACGATCCGAACGGCGACCAAGACGAGGCCTTGCCCGGACGCGTCCTCCTTCTCCCGAGCCGGGAGAAGGTCCCGGCAGGGGGATGAGGGAATGACGACCGCCACCCTTTCCGGTTCGTCATCCCGGCCTTGAGCCGGGACCCATGCCGCGGCGTTGCAGCCGCCGCAACGTCTCCAGCGCACCGATCGGCCGTGCCGCAGAAAAACTTATCCCCGCCCCCGCATCCTTCTCGTATCTTCCCCTGACCGCCGGCTCATCTGGATGGGCGCGACCGATCACCGGGATCGTTCGGAAGGGCTGGCGGGCGGGTCCGGGTGCTGTGCCTCTTCCGGAGGGGCGCGGTGCCCGGCCGACGACGAACCGTGGCCGGTCCCTGGCAACAGGGTCCGGGAGCAAGCCGAGGAACCCGCAAGGCGCGTGTGGCTGGGACAATGTTCGGATCACGCCCTTGAGGCGAAGGGAGCCCCTTCGCTGAAGGCCATGGGGACGCCAGGCAGGCACCTGGCGACAAGCGTTGGAGCCACCCGCGCGGGCGCCGAAGGCGAGCCGTTTGACGAATGCACTACGTCCGAAGGGCAAGCCTTCGGCGCCCGCCGCCCATCAGATGATGGACGGAGAAGAGAACCACCCACAACGACCCGGCTCGCAGCACGAGCGCAGGAACGCGAAGGCATGTCCGAAGAAAGAAACTCGACGGCGAAGCGTCCTCCTTCTCCCGACTCGGGAGAAGGGAGCAGCGTCGAAACGCGTCGCTCGTCTCACCCGCCCTTCGGATCCTCCTCTCCGGAGCCGGGAAACGGACCGGCTCCCACGGCGGCCGCCCCTCAGTCCGCCCCCATCGCGTGGAGCGAGAACGCGTAGATCAGGGCGATCTCCTCCAGCCGGTTGAAGCGGCCCGAGGCGCCGGCGTGGCCGGCGTCCATGTTGGTGCGCAACAGCACCACGTTCGCGTCGGTCTTCCGCTCGCGCAGCCGCGCCACCCATTTGGCCGGTTCCCAATAGGTGACGCGCGGGTCGGTGAGACCGGCGAGCACCAGCATCGCCGGGTAGCGTTGCGCGGCGACGTTGTCGTAGGGGCTGTAGGCCGCGATGCGCGCGAAGTCCTCCTGCGAAAGGATCGGGTTGCCCCATTCCGGCCATTCCGGCGGGGTCAGCGGCAGCGTGTCGTCGAGCATGGTGTTGAGGACGTCGACGAACGGCACCGCCGCGACCACCGCGCCGAACCGCTCCGGCGCCATGTTCGCCACCGCGCCCATCAGCATGCCGCCGGCCGACCCGCCCTGCGCGACGATCCGCTCGTGCCGCGTGAAGCCTTGCGTCACCAGGTGGTCGGCCGCCGCGACGAAGTCGGTGAACGTGTTGGTTTTGGCTTCCCGCCGGCCCGCCTCGTACCAGCGGAAGCCCTTGTCCTTGCCGCCGCGCACGTGCGCCGTGGCGTAGACGAAGCCGCGGTCCACGAGGCTCAGCACGTTGGTCGAGAACGCGGCCGGAATGGTGATGCCGTAGGCGCCGTAGCCGTAGAGCATGCAGGGCGCCGAGCCGTCGAGAACCAGGTCGCGGCGATGGAGCAGCGTCACCGGCACGCTTTCGCCGTCCGTTGTCGGCGCGAACACCCGCCGCGTCACGTAGGATCCCGCGTCGTGGCCGGACGGCACCTCCTGCGTCTTCAGGAGCCGGCGCTCGCGCGTCTCCAAGTCGTAGTCGAAGGTCTGCGCCGGCGTCGTCGGCGAGGAATACGAGAAGCGGATCGTGACGGTGTCGAACTCGTAGGTGCCGATCAGCCCCAGCGAATAGGCTTCCTCGGCGAAGGAAACCGCGTGCTCCGCGCCGTCGGCGAGGCGCTTGGCGACGATGCGCGGCAGCCCGTCGCGCCGTTCCAGCCAGACGAGGTGCCGCTTCAGCGCCAGGTGGTCGAGGATCAGCCGCCCGTCCTCGTGCGGCACGAAGTCCCGCCATTCGCCCCGGCCGGCGGCGCCCACCGGCGCGGCGACGATCTTGAAGTCGCGCGCCCCGTCGGCGTTGGTGAGGACGTAGAGGGTGCCGTTCGCCTCGTCGACGTCGTACTCGACGCCGGTTTCGCGGCGCGCCAGGAGCCGCGGCTCGGCGCCGTGGTTGGCCGCCGGGATCAGCCAGGCTTCCGCCGTCTCGTGGTCGTGGACGTGGATCACCACGTAATCGCCGGACTGCGTCTTGCCAACGCCCATGAAGAAGCCTGAATCGGTTTCCTCGTAGATCAGCCGGTCCGCCGCTGGCTCGGTGCCGATCCGGTGGTAGAACACCCGGCTCGGCCGGTGGTTGGCGTCGAGCCGGACGTAGTAGAAGCCGTCGGAGCGGGCGCACCACACCGCCTCGCCGCCGGTGTCCTCGATGCGGACTGGGGCGTCCGCGCCGGTCGCCAAGTCGCGCACCGAGATCGCGTAGTATTCCGAGCCCTTGTCGTCGCGGGCCCAGGCGATGCGGGAATGGTCCGGCGCGTGCGCCACGGTTCCGAGCGAGAAGAACGGCCGGCCGGCCGCTTCCCGCTCGCCGTCGAGCATCACGGTCTCGGTGTCCGCCCCGCCGCCGCGCGTCCGGCGCACGAAGCGCGGATATTCCGCGCCCGGCCGGTAGGCCACGCCGTAGCTGAAGGGACCGTCCGGCGCGGGCACGGAGGAGTCGTCCTCCTTCACCCGGCCGCGCATCTCGGCGACCAGCGCCTCGCGAAGCTCCTTCAAGGGCTCCAGCGCGGCGTCCTGATAGGCGTTCTCGGCCTCCAGGTGCGCCCGGATCGCCAGGTCGAGCACCGCGGGGTCCTTGAACACGTCCTGCCAGTTGGGAGCGCGCAGCCAGGCGTAGTCGTCGGTGCGCCGCACGCCGGGCGTTTCGAGTTCGAGCGGGCGCCGCTCGGCGCGCGGCGGCTCCAGCGCGGCGGCGGCGGGAAAGCGGGGCGGCGTCGGGTCGGTC
>CAXUCL010000109.1:0-7520 GCA_964249395.1 uncultured Rhizobiaceae bacterium | reverse complement strand
CGGTCCTGCCGCGCCGCGCGTCCTGAGCGCCGGAACGGTCGCTGAGGCATAAGCGCACTATCCTGCCGCCGCCCGATGGTGCATGGCCTCGTCCGCGCCTCGCGACCGGCGCCGGGAGGGATATGCCGCGTCGATGCTAGTCGTCCGTTCGATCGCCTTCGGCGTCCTGGTTTACGCCGGACTGCTGCTGTTCCTGCTCGTGTTCCTGCCGTTCTTCCTCGTGTCGAGCGACGAGTTCGCCTGGAAGTGGACGCAGCGCTGGGGCCGCTCGTCCATGTGGCTGCACCGCGCGGTCGTTGGCGCGGACACATCCTTCGACGGATTGGAGAACATCCCGGCCGGGGCTTCGATCATCGCTTCGAAGCACCAGTCGTTCTGGGAAACGCTCGCGTTCGTCGCGACCCTCGATCGCCCGGCCTTCATCCTGAAGAAGGAGTTGATGGGCATTCCGCTGTTCGGCAGCTACCTGCGCCGCCTCGGCATGATCCCGGTGGACCGCTCCCGTCGCGGCGCGACGATGGCGTCGATGATCGAAGGCGCGCGCCGGGCCGTGGGCGAGGGGCGGCCGATCGTGATCTTCCCGGAAGGCACGCGCACGCTGCCGGGCGAGGGCGCCGAGCCGCGGCCGGGAGTCTTTGTGCTCTACTCCGAGCTCGGCGTGCCCGTGGTGCCGGCGGCGTTGAACTCCGGCCTGTTCTGGCCGAGGCGGACCGGCCACTACCGACCCGGCACGATCCACGTCCGGTTCCTGCCCGCGATCCCGCCCGGCCTCGCCCGGCCCGAGCTCCTGCAACGCATCAGGACGGCGGTGGAGGACGCGGCGGTGGACCTCCTGCGCGTCGCCTACGCCGAACGGCCGGACCTGCCGAAGTCGGCGGCGGTCGCTGAAGCGCTCGCGACGGGCCGCAGTCGCATGACCACCGCCTCCAGCCAGCGGTCGGCGAGCCCGAGCGCCGCGATCTCGGCGAACGAGGAACGGACGTAGTCGACGTTCGCGCCTGAACGCCCGTGCGCCCCGGCGACGATCGCGGCGGCCTCGGCGGGAGCGAGCTTGCCGACGTACTGCGCGTGGCCGCGGTCCGCGACGAAGGCGAGAGCGCGCACCCGGCGGCCGTCGGCGAGCAGCACCGGCAGCGCGGTCTCGCGGTAGACGTTGTTCGACTGCTCGCGCTCGCGCAGGTAGCGCGTCGTCGCGGCGGCGTTCTCGGCGGCGACGCGGAACGCCATGCCGACGCAGGAGCCACCGCGGTCGAGCCCGAACACCAGGCCCGGCCGCTCCGGCGTGCCGCGGTGCACGTGAGAGCAGATGCAGAGCGCCCGGTGGTAGCCGCCGAGCCGCGCCTTCACGCGTTCGACGAAGGCGAAGCCGGGTTGCCAGATCAGCGAGGCGTAGCCAAACACCCAGAGGTCGGTGGTCGTCATGGCCCCGGCGGTAGAGGATCGAACGCATGACGGCAACACGCGCGGCACGAACGGGCGGATCGACGCGCGCCTTCGCGTGGATCGCGGCGGTGGCCGTGGTCCTCGGGACGCTGCTCTCGGTCGGCTGGTTCGTCGCCGCCGACCGGCTCGACGCGGCGGCGAAACGCGCGATCGAGGCGGCGGCGGGGGGTGGCACGAACATCGCCTGCGCCGGCCGCGACGTGTTCTGCTACCCCTTCCGCATCGGTCTGCGTTGCGAATCGATCGTGGTCGACGTGCCGGCGAAGGGGATCGACGTCGAGGCCGGCGCGCTCCGGACGGCGGCGCAGGTCTACCGGCCGGACCGGGTCGTCGCCGAGCTCGACGGGCCGCTGCGCCTTCGAGCGTCGAACGCGCCGCCGCTGGAAATGAACTGGTCGCTCCTGCAGGCGAGCGCGGCTTTCTGGACGAGCGGCCTCGACCGCCTGTCGCTGGCTGTGGACGGCCCGGAGATCGCCGGGGTCGCCGATGGAGAGCGAGCGCCGCTGGCGCGCTCCGACCGGCTGGAGGTTCACGTCCGTCGCAACGGCGCCGATCTCGACCTCGCCGTCAGCGACGCGGGCGTCGAGCTTCTGGACCCCGATTTCGCGGCGTTGCCGGTGTTCGACGCGGCGGCCGTGCTGACGGTCGCCGGCGCGGCCGACTGGCTGGCCGGGCGGCGGCCGGGACGAACCGTCGGCGAGGCGCTGCGCGGGCGTTCGGGAACGGTGCGCTCGCTGAAGGTCGCGCTCGCCGGCGGGGCCGCGGCGAGCGCCGAGCTGTCCGGTCCGTTCACCGTTTCCGATGACGGCGCCGTGTCCGGCGCCTTCGACCTCGCGCTCGCCGAACCGCAGGCGATCGCGCGACTTGTTGCGCAACTGGCGCCCGAGGCCGGCGACATGGCCGACACGTTGGCGTCCGCTCTCGGCCTCGTCGGCAAGCGCGGCGAGGACGGCCGCACGGTGGTTCGGATCGACGTGCGAAACGGCGAGGCCCGGCTCGGCTTCGTCCCGCTGGGCCGCCTGCCGCCGCTGCGCTGACGGTTTCCGGTCGGTTGACGCGAAGCGCGCGGCCCCCGTAGTTGCCGCCGATGGTCATTCGGCGGCCCGCGGCCGCCCGAACCGGAGTTCTTCGCCATGTCCGTTTCGCGCCGCGCCGCGCTGCAAGTATCCGACGCGGAGCGCGCCGAGGCGGAGGTGTCCGGCGCCTGGCCGTTCGAGGAAGCGCGCAAGCTCCTCGCGCGTCTCAAAGGCGAGCGGCGCGAGGTGCTGTTCGAGACCGGCTACGGCCCGTCGGGCCTGCCGCACATCGGCACGTTCGGCGAGGTGGCCCGCACCTCCATGGTGCGTCACGCCTTCCGCGTGCTGACCGGCGACGCGATCCCGACGCGGCTGATCTGCTTCTCGGACGACCTCGACGGCTTGCGCAAGGTTCCCGACAACGTGCCGAACCGCGAGGCGATGGCGGCCTATCTCGGCAAGCCGCTGAGCCGGGTGCCGGACCCGTTCTCCAACGAGCACCCGTCCTTCGGCGCGGCGAACAACGCCCGGCTGTGCGCCTTTCTCGACCGGTTCGGTTTCGACTACGAGTTCATGAGCGCGACCGACACGTACGCGTCCGGCCGCTTCGACGAAACGCTCCTCCGGATGCTCGCCGCCTACGACGAGGTGATGGCGATCATCCTGCCGACGCTTGGCCCCGACCGGCGCGCCACCTACTCGCCGTTCCTGCCCATCTCCCCGCGCACCGGCACCGTCCTGCAGGTCCCGATGCTGGACCGCGACGTCGAGCGCGGCACCGTCGCCTATCTCGATCCGGAAACCGGCGATTGCGTCGAGACGCCCGTCACCGGCGGGGCGGTGAAGTGCCAATGGAAGGCGGACTGGGCGCTGCGTTGGACCGCGCTCGGCATCGACTACGAGATGGCCGGCAAGGACCTGATCGACTCCGTCGCCTTGTCGTCGCGCATCTGCCGCGCGCTCGGCGGCGCGCCGCCGGAAGGCTTCAACTACGAGCTGTTCCTCGACGAGCAGGGCAGCAAGATCTCGAAGTCCAAGGGCAATGGCATCACCATCGAGGATTGGCTGGCCTACGCGTCGCCGGAGAGCCTCGCCTTCTACATGTTCGGCAAGCCGCGGGCGGCCAAACGCCTCCACTTCGACGTGATTCCGAAGGCGGTGGACGAATACGCGTCGTTCGTCGCTGCGCTCGGGAGGCAGGAGCTGAAGCAGCGGATGCAGAACCCGGTCTGGCACGTCCATGCCGGGCAACCGCCGGAGAAGCCGGCCGGCATCCCCTTCGCCATGCTCCTCAACCTCGTGTCCGCCTCCAACGCCGGCGACAAGGCCTCGCTTTGGGGCTACATCAGCCGCTACGCGCCCGGCACGACGTCGGAGACCGATCCCGAGCTCGACCGGCTGGTCGGCTACGCCCTGCGCTACTTCGCCGACTTCGTGGAGCCCGCCAAGCGCTTCCGCGCGCCGGACGAGGTCGAGCGCGACGCCCTGGCCAAGCTCGACGCCAAGCTCGGCGAACTGCCGGACGGTGCGGACGGCGAGGCGATCCAGGACGCGATCCTCGACGTGGCGCGGCCCATCGAGCGCTACCAGGACCACTCCAAGACCGGCCCGAACGGCGGCCCGGGCGTTGCCGGCACATGGTTCCAGGCGCTCTATCAGACGCTGATCGGCCAGGAGCGCGGCCCCCGCTTCGGCTCGTTCGTGGCGCTCTACGGCCTCGACGAGACCCGCGCCCTGATCCGCCAGGCGCTCGCCGGGGAACTCGTCAGGGCGTGAGGGCTTCCGTCGAGATGCCGGGACCATTCGCGTCGTCGTCCCTCGCGGCGTCGGCGGGCTGGCGGCTCGTCGCCCAGACGCCGAGCTTCTTCGCGCGGGCCTCGGCCTCCATCGTCTCGTAGCGGCCGCCGGGCACGGCTTCGGCGTAGCCGTTCGACACCAGCCATTCGCCGATGTCCTTGTCGGCGAGACGACAGCTCGCCTCGACGATCGCCGCGGCTTGACCAAAGCCCTGCGGCACGTCGCAAGCGATCGAGCGCGAGCGCAGCCAGGCGCGGAAGCGCGTGCGCGCCTCGACGCCGCAATACCAGCCACGCGGGCCGTCCGGGCCGCATTTCTTTGCCAGCGGCACGGACGCGATGCCGGCGAGCCGAACGCGGCCGCGCCCGACGAGGATCGTGCCCGTGTCGAGCGCGACGGGCCGGGCGAGAAGCCGCAGCGGCGTTTCCGGCGCCGGCGCGGCGAGGACGCCCGGCACCGGTTCGCCCGGCGACGGGTCGAGTGAAGCGGACGCGGCACCGTCCGGCGCGGTTGCCGTTTCTTCGTCCGCCGCCTCGCTTGCCGGCGCGCCGATCGTCGCGACGTCGATCCCTTCCAGCGCGGCCGCGGCTTCGGTCTGTGCGCTCGCGCCCCAGCGCGCCTGCATCGCCGTGGCGATCTCGGCCTGACGCGGCACGAGGTAGACGAAGGCGAGCGCGATCGCGAGGAGGCCGAGCGCGGCGGCCGCCATGCCCTGCAATCGCGCGACGAAGGCGTCGAGGGTGTGCCGGTTCAGCATCGTTCGTCGTTCACTGGCTCGCCCACAGGATGCGCGCGATCCATTCGATCTCCTCCACCCGGAACTGCCGGTCGGGAAAGTCCTTGTTGATCGACGCGAGTTCGACGGTCTTGGCGGTCTGGCGCTGCAGGATCTTCGCCATGATCTCACCGTCGCGCGTTTTCACCACCACGCGGTCGCCACGCCGCACGGAACCGCCGCGCGACACGATGATCGTGTCGCCGTCGCGGTAGAGCGGCAGCATCGAGTCGCCCGAAACCGCCAGCGCGTAGGTCGAGCCGTCGCTGGAGGCCTGCGGCGGCAGGATCTCGTCCCAGCCCTGGCCGGCCGGGAAGCCGGCATCGTCGAAGTAGCCGCCGCCACCGGCCTGCGCGAAGCCGATCAGTGGAATGGTCGCGGGCGGGAACGAGCGCGCTTCGCGAGGGCTCAACGCCGGCATGCGCATCAACAGCGTGAACTCCTCGACGCTGGTGCTCGTCGCCTCGATCACCTTCGCGATCGACTCGGTGGAGGGCCAGCGCGGCCGCCCGTCGCCGGCGAGCCGCTTCGACTTGTTGAACGTCGTCGGATCGAGCCCGGCGCGGCGCGCCAACCCCGAGGCCGTCAGCCGGTTGCGCTTGGCGAGGCCGTCGATGGCGGCCCAGATCTGCTCGTGCGAGAACATTCCGGCCGCCGTCCTTGTTCGATTGGATAAAGGAATATAGTCCTTCGAACGCCCCGTCTAGAACCGGCATCCGCGCTTGTCCAGCCGCCCTCCCGTTTCGCGCGGATACCGCTGCGGTCGGACGGTTCCGACGCCGGGGAACTCCCGGCGGAAATGTGGCATTGTCCGGAACGGCAGGGATTCGGATTCGGCGACGAAGGGATACGCGGCATGGCTTTGCGCTTCGGCGAGAGCGGAGCGGACGAGATGCGGCGCCGGGCGAGCGAGCCCGGCCGCGGGCGCGACGCGGAGGGGCCGTTCGCCATCCCGGCCAAGGGCTGGCGCGACATCGGCCTGCGCCTCTACGTCTCGTTCTTCGAGGACCGGGTGATGCTGATCGCGGCCGGCGCCACCTTCTACATCCTGCTCGCGCTGTTCCCGGCCTTCGCGGTGTTCGTGTCGTTCTACGGCTTCGTCGCCGACCCGCATTCCATAGCCGACCACATCGCCTTCATCGGCCAGTTCCTGCCGCAGGCCGGCACCGAACTGCTGGCGGCGCAGCTCGAACGGCTCGTGTCGCAGGACGCGAGCACCCTGTCGCTGACCTTCGTGATCGGCTTCCTGGTCGCCTTCTGGAGCGCCAACAACGGCGTGAAGACGCTGTTCGAGGCGATGAACATCGCCTACGGCGAGTTCGAGAAGCGCAACTTCTTCCTGCTGAACCTCATCACCTTCGGCTTCACGCTCGGCGCCGTGGCGATCGGCATCCTGCTCATCGTCTCGGTCGGCGTCGTGCCGGCGGTGATGGCCATGTTCGGCCTGTCGAGCGTCGCCGACGGCTTCGTCGCGGCGATGCGCTGGCCGGTGTTGTTCGCGCTGGTGGTGGGCGGAATCGCGATGATCTACCGCTACGGGCCGAGCCGCAACCCGGCGCGCTGGCGCTGGGTGCTGTTCGGCGCGGTGCTGACGTCGGTGGTTTGGATCGGCACCTCGATCGCCTTCTCCTGGTATTTGCAGAACCTCGCCGACTACAATGCCACCTACGGCTCGCTCGGCGCCGTGATCGGCTTCATGGTCTGGGTGTGGATCTCGTCGATCATCTTCATCATCGGCGCCGAGATCAACGCCGAGATGGAGCACCAGACGGCGCTCGACACGACCGACGAGCCGGCCAAACCCCTCGGCCAGCGCGGCGCGCGCGTCGCCGACACGATCGGCCGCTCAAGCTCCAGCGCGGCGGCCAAGGCGAAGGCCGCCTTCGGCCGCTTCCGCCGCCGGCCGGGTTGACGAGACGTCCGCTTCCCGCACGCGCTTGCGCGCTTCGGTTGTGATGTGACACACACGCCGTCCGATTCGCGCGAGTGGCAGGACGGCGGGCGTGGCGTTCACAGGCAAGGACTTGGTCGAGGCCGGCATCGAGCCCGGTCGATGGTTCGGCGCGGCGCTGCAGGCGGCGAACGAGGCGCTGGCCGAAGGCCAGTCGCGCGAGGAGGCCGTCGCCGCGGCGCGCCTCTTGGTGCCGTCGCGTTTGCCCGTGCGCGCGAAAGGCAGCCTCGACTTCCACGTCAACATCGAGGCGCAGAACGAGGTCGAGGCGGCCAACGTCGCGGCCTGCGTCGCCACCATGCGGGAGTTGATGCGCACGCCCGTGGTGGAAGCCGGCGCGATCATGCCGGACGCCTGTCCCGCCGGCCCGCTCGGCACCATCCCGGTCGGCGGCGTCGCCGCGTCGCGGGCGATCCATCCCGGCATGACGCTGAGCGCCATGGAACAGCAGATGTCGGCCGAATGCATGCCGGGATGGATCGCCCGCGACGCTCGAAGCCTCGAAGCTCATGAAAACCAAGCTCGACCTCGCCGCCTC
>CAXUCL010000108.1:0-7551 GCA_964249395.1 uncultured Rhizobiaceae bacterium | reverse complement strand
GCCGCGCGCCAAGGCGCGCGGCGGTGAGGCGGGCGGCGTCGGGCGTTGGGTCGGCCCTTCACCCCGACGCGTCGAGCCGGGCGGCGATGTGCTCCACCGCCGCCGCGACCTGGTCGAGGTGCCGGGCGAGGCGGGCTTCGCCGGCTTCCGCGCGGGCGAGGGCGTCCTGACGGGCGCGCTCGGACTCGGTGAGCGACTGTTCCAGCGCGGCGACGCGGCGGCGCTGCTCGGCGAGTTCGTCCGTGGTCATGATCGCGGCCATCACCACGAGGCGCTGGTCGCCGATCTCGCCGAACGAGCGCCGCAGCTCGGCGATGCGCGCGTCGACGTCGCTGGCAAGGCCCGCGAGATGGGCCTCCTCGCCCTCCGCGCAGGCCATGCGAAAGGTCTTGTTGTCGATGGAAACGACGACTTGCGGCATCAGTCCTTCCGCCGCTCAAGCACGCCGCGGATGGTCTCCATGGCCGCCACCAGGCGCCGCGACACCTCGCGGTTGGTGCCTTCCAGCCGCTCGGTGCGCGACAGGGCGGTGTCGAGCTCGGCCGCGAGCCGGCCGCGGTCGGCCGTCATGCGCTGCACCACCTCCTCGACGTTTCGGACCGTCGCCTCGCGCTCGGCCCGCGCCTCGACGGCGGCGTCGAGGCGGCGCAGCGCCGCCTCCAGCCGGGCGCTCGCGCTCTGGAAGGTCGGGTCGGGCGGCATGGGAGCGGACCTCGCGTCGCGGTCGCGGGAACGGGGGCAAAGCGCCGCGAGACTTGCGGCATTTGCGGCGCGCTTTCAACCGGCAATCGGCGGCGACCGCGCCGTGCCCGCAGGCGCGCCCGAACAAACGGGCGCGGCTCGCCTTTACGGGCAAGGGAAAACCGCTAAGAACACCGCCGGAAGCCGCGGCGGAACGAGAGCGCCGCGGCGGCGGGACCGCCCGGCCCTGTCTCGGCCGGGTTCGCGACGAGAAGGATGCGACAATGACCGTGCGCGTGGCCATCAACGGGTTCGGCCGCATCGGCCGCAACGTGCTGCGGGCGATCGTCGAGTCGGGCCGCACCGACCTCGAAGTCGTGGCGATCAACGATCTCGGGCCGGTGGAAACCAACGCGCACCTCATCCGCTACGATTCGATCCACGGCCGCTTCCCCGGCACCGTCACGGTCGCCGGCGACACGATCGACGTCGGCCGCGGGCCCATGAAGGTCTACGCCGAGCGCGACCCGAAGGCGCTGCCGTGGCGGGAGGTCGGCGTCGACGTCCTGATGGAGTGCACCGGCATCTTCACCGATCCGGCCAAGGCCGGGCTGCACCTGGAAGCGGGCGCCAGGAAGGTGCTGGTGTCCGGCCCGCTGACCAACCCGAGCCAAGGCGAGAAGACGATCGTGTTCGGCGTCAACGAGGCGTCGCTCAATGCCGACGACCGGATCGTGTCCAACGCGTCCTGCACCACGAACTGCCTCGCGCCCGTCGCCAAGGTCCTCGACGAGGGGATCGGCATCGACAAGGGCTTCATGACGACGATCCATTCCTACACGGGCGACCAGCCGACGCTCGACACCATGCACAAGGACCTCTACCGCGCCCGCGCGGCCGCCCTGTCCATGATCCCGACGTCGACGGGCGCGGCCAAGGCCGTTGCGCTGGTGCTGCCGCAGCTGAAAGGCCGGCTCGACGGCGTCGCGATCCGCGTGCCGACGCCGAACGTTTCGGTGGTGGACTTCAAGTTCACCGCCAAGCGCGGCACGAGCGTGGAAGAGGTGCAGTCGCTGATCCGGGCGGCCGCCGACGGCCCGATGAAGGGCATCCTCGGCTACACCGACGACAAGAACGTTTCCACCGACTTCAACCACGACCCGCATTCCTCGATCTTCCACATGGACCAGACCAAGGTCATGGACGGCGACTTCGTGCGCGTCCTGTCGTGGTACGACAACGAATGGGGCTTCTCGAACCGCATGTGCGACACGGCCGTCGCCTTCAGCAAGGTGTAATCCGGCCGGCGCCGGTGTTCGCGCCCTTCGCCGGCACCCGCACCGTCCGCTGGCGGCCGGCGGCGGGCGACGGGCTGGAACACCTGACGATCGAGGCGCTCGGCGACGGGGGCGTCGAGTTGCGCTCGGTGATCGTCGGCGAGCGCGGCGGGATCGCCTACGGGGCGCGCTATCGCATCCGCTGCGACGCCGGCTGGCGCGCCCGCGAGTTCGGCATCGAGACGACGGACGGCCGCGGTCTCGCGATGACGTCGACCGAGCCCGGCCGCTGGCGGGACGCGAACGGGACCGACAGGTCGGAACTCGACGGCTGCCTCGACGTGGACCTCGCGGCGACGCCCGCTACCAACACGCTGCCGATCCGCCGCCTGGACCTTCGAGCCGCGGACGGCCCCGTCGAGCTCTCCGTGCTCTGGGTTCCCTTCGACACGTTCGAGCCGTTTCGCGACGAGCAGCGCTACGCGGCCTTGGAGAATGGCCGGCTCTACCGGTTTGAGGCCGTCGACGGCGGCTTCGCGGCCGACCTCGCCGTCGACGGCGACGGGCTCGTGCTCGACTATCCCGGCCTGTTCGCCCGCGCTTGAGCTGCGCCGCCGCACGGCGGCGGTGAAACGCGTGCCCGCCGCGGTTTTTAAGCTCGCGCCCCTCGGCTTCCCCCGCTAGAACCGGCAGCGGCGCCCCCCGCGTGACGGGCGGGCGCCGTCATCACCCTTTTCGGGAGCGGGCAGCGGAGGGCGACGCGCGCAAGCATGCACGACACGATCTATCTCGTGATCCTGATCGGCACGCTGCTCGTGCTCCTGGCGGCCTTCTCCAGCCTGCTCGCCGCGCGCTTCGGCGCGCCGCTCCTGCTGCTGTTCCTGTCGATCGGCCTCGTCGCCGGCGAGGACGGGCTCGGGCTCGTCTTCAACAACGTCGGGCTCGCCTACTTCGTCGGCTCGATCGCGCTCGCCATCATCCTGTTCGATTCCGGCATCGGCACCTCGCTCGCCGCCTTCCGGCAGGCGGCCGGACCGGCGCTGACGCTGGCGACGCTCGGCGTGCCGGTCACGGCGCTGATCGTCGGCTTCGCCGCGCAAGGCATCCTTGGCCTGTCGTTCCTCGAAGGGCTGCTGCTCGGCGCGATCGTCGCCTCGACCGACGCGGCCGCCGTGTTCTTCCTCCTGCGCGTCGGCGGCGTCCACCTGCGCGAGCGGCTGCGCGCGACGCTGGAGGTCGAGTCCGGCTCCAACGACCCGATGGCGATCTTCCTGACGATCACGCTGGTGGAGATCCTCGCCCACGGCAACGGATCGGCGGGGCTCGACTGGCACCTCCTGGCGCTGTTCGCGCAGCAGATGGGGCTCGGCGCGCTGGCCGGGCTCGGCGGCGGCTTCCTGATCGCCTTTGCGCTCAACCGCGTCCGCCTGGAGCGCGGCCTCGCCCCCATCTTCGCCTTCGCGCTCGCCCTGATGCTGTTCGCCGCCACCGGGACGGCTGAGGGCAGCGGCTTCCTCGCGGCCTACGTCGCGGGGCTCGTCGTCGGCAACCGGCGGGTGCGCGCCGGCCCGACGCTGCGCCAGTTCTCCGAGGGGATGACCTGGCTGGCGCAGATCATCATGTTCCTCGTGCTCGGCCTTCTGGCGACGCCCTCGCAGTTCGGCGCGATCCTCCTGCCCGCGCTCGCTCTGTCGGCCGTGCTGATCTTCGTCGCACGCCCGCTCGCGGTCTGGTTCGCGCTGCTGCCCTTCGACTTCAACGCGCGCGAAACCGCCTTCGTGTCCTGGGTCGGCCTGCGCGGCGCGGTGTCCGTGCTCCTGGCGTTGGTGCCGACCATCGGCGGGCTCGACGACGGCCGGCTGTTCTTCAACACCGCCTTCATCGTGGTGCTCACCTCGCTCCTCGTGCAGGGCTGGACGATCGGGCCCGTCGCGCGGCGCTTGTCGCTGATCGTGCCGCCTCGCATCGGGCCGGTGGAGAAGGTCGAGCTGGAGCTGCCCGGCGCGGCGCACCACGAACTCCTGTCCTATCGCGTCGTTCCGGGCAGCCCCGTGGCGCGGGGCCAGCGCCTGCCGCGCTGGGCACGGCCCTCGCTCGTGATCCGCGACGGCCAGTCGATGCGCTTCCAGTACGCCGGCCGCCTGCAGGCGAACGACTACGTCTACCTGTTCATCTCGCCGCGCTACCCGCGCCTGCTCGACCGCCTGTTCGCGAGCCCGGTGGAGCTTCAGGCCGACGACGCCGACTTCTTCGGCGACTTCCCGATCGACCCGAAGCGGCCGATGCGCTTCCTTGCCGCCGCCTACGGCGTGGCGCTCGACCCGGCCGACGCCGGCCGGCCGGTGGGCGAATGGATGATCGAGCGGCTCGGCGGCCGGGCCGAGTTCGCCGACCGCGTCGCGGTCGGCCCGATGGAGCTGATCGTGCGCGACACGGATGAGGCCGGGCACGTGACGGAGGCGGGCCTCCTGCTGGTGCCGGAGCCGGGACGCTCCGCGGGCGCGTTTGCGTTCGTCAACCTGCGCGGATTGTGGCGGCGGTTGCGCGCCCGCCATGGTCCGGCCACGGTCGAGGCCGATCGTTCAGCGGCGGCCGGGAGCGTCGACGAGCCCGTTATCGCGGCAACGGACGCGGCGCCCGTTGCGCGCGGAGCGGAGCCCTTCCGGTGAAAGACGCGATCCTGTCCTGGCTCCTGTTCCCGGTCTACGCGTGGGAAGGCGCCAAGGCGCGCCGGCGCATCGAGCGCATGCCGCCGCCGCCGGGGCCGCTCGTCGGCGCGGTCGGCGCCGAGCTCGAGACCGCGCGGCAGAGCGCCGACATGAAGGTGCTGGTGCTCGGCGACTCGTCCGCCGCCGGCGTCGGCGTCGACACGGTGGGCGAGGCGCTCGGCGCGCGCCTGGCCGAGCGGCTGTTCGCCGCGACCGGCCTCACCGTGTTCTGGCGGATGGCCGGCTCGAACTCGGCCGTCTCGGCCGACGTGCGCGACTTCATCGTGCCGAACGTCGCGCGCGACACCTTCACGCACGTCGTGCTCATGATCGGCACCAACGACGCCAAGAACTTCCACGGCGGCCGGCGCTTCAAGCGCTCGTTCGGCACGCTGCTCTACGCGATCCGCGCCCGTTGGCCGGAAGCGCGCATCGTCTGGTCGCCGCCGGTGGACATGCTGCGCGTGCCGGCCCTGCCGCGCCGTCTCGCCTACGTCTTGGAGTTGCGGGCCCGGGTGATCCGGCGGATCGGGGCGCGGCTGTGCCAGGAGCGCGGCGCGGTGGCCTCGATCACCCTGCCGCGGGTGGAGCCGCTCGGCTTCTCGCGCGACGGCTTCCACGCCTCGGCCGCCGGCTACAGCTACATCGCCGGCCACCTCCTCGGCTACGTCCTGGCGGAGAAGCCGACGGAGCTTTGAAGGGTTCGGTGTCCGACCTCATCCCCGCCCCTTGAGACCGCCCGCATTCGCGCCGAGATGGAGGTGGCGCGACTGCGCGCCGTGCCGGGCAACGGGACCTGGAAGCCGCCGGCCGGTCTCGGTGCGACGGTCGAGGGCGCGATCCGCCAACAGCAGGCGATCGGCGACGCCGCGATCGCCTACCGCTACGGCCGGATCGGGCACAACAGCGGCGCCGTCGCGCCGCTGCGGAGCGGCGACACGCAGCCTTTCCAGGCGGGCACAGTGCAGACCTTTGCGCCAAACGGCGTTCCGACCGGAGCGAGGAACCGCACTGCGGGACCGAACATCTACACGCTTGACCAGGTCGACTTCGACAATCTTCTAACGAACGTCCTACGCGGCAGCACACCATTGGAAACGACGCCGCCAAGCTATGCTAGCAAAGGCTACTGGATCGAGCTTGCCGACCGCTGCGTTGTCGGTATCCGATGGAGCATGAACAGCGGTCCGACGTTGGAGATCATCCGAAGTCCAGACACGGACATCCTTAGAAACACCACCAAATTTCACAGGAAGTCGCCATGATAGATGGTCGCGTAAGCAAGCATGGCACACCTGTCGAGTCGGACATCAGTTGGTGTGTTGATCGTGCGCGCGATGAGTTCGAGACACTCGACGCGATCATTACGAACGGCATCACGTTCTGGCGCCTCGAGGGCGACGACCTCGTCGAATTCGTCCGCCGTTGCATTCACGCGATGGTGGACGCCAGCGCGCAGCCGTTCGACGGGGACATTGGCGGCGGCGCGCCGGACTTCTACCCGACCGCCCGCTGGGGCAGGACGCGCGAGGCAATCGCCGACGCGCTGATCGCCGAGTGGCAGCGGCGGGGCGGCGGCGAGCTGCCGTTCTGGTCCTATCCGTTCGCCTTCGTCGAGGACTACTATCCGGACGGCTGGCCCGGGCCGAAGGCCGAGACCTACTCGGCCTCGTCTTCGTAGCCGACGAGATGCAGCGGGCGGGCGCGGATCTGGCGCAGCTCGCACCAGCGCACCAGCGCCTCCTCGCGCCCGTGCGTCACCCAGACCTCCTGCGGGCGGATCTCGTCGATCGTCTCGGTCAGCTCGTCCCAGTCGCAATGGTCCGAGATGATCAGCGGCAGCTCGACGCCGCGCTGACGCGCCCGGCCGCGCACCCGCATCCAGCCGGACGCGAAGCAGGACACCGGATCGGGAAAGCGCCGCGCCCACTTGTCGGCGAAGGCGGACGGCGGCCCGACGACGACCGCGCCGGCGAAGTCCGCCTTCGCGCCCCGCTCCAGCGTCGCGGGCCGCAGCTCCCCGAGCGCGATGCCCTCGCGCTCGTAGTAGTCGCAAAGCTTCTTCAGCGCGCCGTGGATGAAGATCGGCTTGTCGTAGCCCTCGTCGCGCAAGCTTCGGATGACGCGCTGCGCCTTGCCGAGCGCGTAGGCGCCGACGAGGTGGGCGCGCTCGGGGAACTGCTCGGTGGAGCGGATCAGGCGGCGCACCTCCTCGGCGGTTTCCGGATGGCGGAACACGGGGAGCGCGAAGGTCGCCTCCGTGATGAACACGTCGCAGTCCACCGGCTCGAAAGGTCGGCAGGTCGGGTCGGGGCGGCGCTTGTAGTCGCCCGAGGCCACGATGCGCGTGTTCTTGTGCGTCACCGCCACCTGCGCCGAGCCGAGCACGTGGCCGGCGGGGTGGAACGAGACGGTCGCGTCGCCGATCCGGGTTTCCGCTCCGAGCACCGCTTCCTGCCGCGTTTGCGCGAAGTCCTCGCCGTAGCGGATGGCCATGATGTCGAGCGTTTCGCGCGTCGCCATCACGTGGACGGAGCCGGCGCGCGCGTGGTCGGCGTGGCCGTGCGTGACGAGCGCGCGCTCCACCGGCCGGACGGGATCGATGAAGAAGTCGCCGGGCGGGCAGTAGAGGCCCTTCGGCGTCGGGCGGAGCAGGTCCTCGAAGCGCGTCATCGCCGCTAAAGATAGGGTTTGCCCGGCGCCCCGGAAGCGGCGATACCGCCGGTCATCGAGGACGGAACCGTGCGAACAACGAACAACGGGTCGGGCCACCCGCTCGCCGACCGCCGGGCGGCCTACGCCTACGCCTACGCCGAGGCCGGCGACCGCGCCGCGGCGGCCGACCTGATGCGCCAGGCGCTCGACCTCGCGCCGGACTGGGCGGC
>CAXUCL010000107.1:7255-7564 GCA_964249395.1 uncultured Rhizobiaceae bacterium | reverse complement strand
CGATCGACGGCGCGGGCGCCGGCGGCACGAGCTGGGCGGCGGTGGAGGCGGAGCGGATCGCCGATCCGGACCGCGCGGCCACCGCCCTCCTGTTCGCCGACTGGGGCATCCCGACGGTGCGGGCGATCGCGGCGGTGCGCCGAGCCTGCCCCGACGCCGTGGTGATCGGCTCGGGCGGCGTGCGCAACGGCCTCGACGCTGCGAAAGCCATCCGGCTCGGCGCCGACCTCGCCGGTCAGGCCGCGGCGGGGCTTTCCGGCGCGCTGATTTCGGCGGATGCGGCCGTCTCGCACTTCGCCGCGGTGATCG
>CAXUCL010000107.1:0-7245 GCA_964249395.1 uncultured Rhizobiaceae bacterium | reverse complement strand
GCAGCCATAGGCCGGCGGCCGAAGCGCGCTATCTCCGGACGCAAGCGCGCTCGGCCGATGTCGGCGGAATGGAACCCATGGCTTCGACCCTCGACGACTTCCTGGCGCAAGCGGCGGTTCGCGATGCCGCGCTGCAGCCGGTCGCCGAAACGGTCCGGCAGTTCGCGCGCGCGGCCGCCACCGTGCAGGAAACGATCGCGGCCGGCGGCACGGGCGACGAACCCGCGCCCGAGCACCGGAACGCCGGCGGCGACATGCAGAAGGCGCTCGACGTCGTCGCCGACCGCGCGTTCCTGGAGGCCGCGCGCGCTTCGCCGGTCGCCTTCTACGGCTCGGAGGAGCAGGACGAGCCGGTGACGCTCGGGGTCGGCCCGCTGGCGCTCGCGATCGACCCGCTGGACGGCTCCTCCAACATCGAGACCAACGTCTCGGTCGGCACGATCTTCTCGCTGCTGCCCGTGACGGACGCGCACCGCGCCGATCCGCCGAGCGCGTTCCGGCAGCCGGGCACCAGCCAGCTCGCCGCCGGCTTCTTCATCTACGGGCCGCAGCTCCTGCTCGTCCTGACGCTGGGGAGGGGCACGCGCGCCTTCATCCGGGCACCGGGCTCGAGCGATTTTGCCGCCTTCGGACCGGACCTCGCGATCCCGGCCGAGGCGAAGGAATACGCCGTCAACGCCGCCAACCGCCGGCACTGGGACCCGGCCTTCCGCGCCTATGTCGACGACCTCGACGCCGGCACTGAAGGTCCGCGCGGCCGGGACTTCGGCATGCGCTACGTCGGCTCCATGGTGGCCGACGCCTGGCGCATCTTCCGGCGCGGCGGCGTGTTCGCGTATCCCGGCGACGAGCGGCCGGGCTATGGGAGCGGACGGCTGCGCCAGCTCTACGAGACGAACCCCGTCGCCTTCTGCGTCGAGCAGGCCGGGGGCGCTGCGAGCGACGGGCGTCGGCGCATGATGGAGATCGTGCCCGACGGCCTGCACGCCCGCACGCCTTTCGCCTTCGGCTCGGCGCGCGAGATCGAGGCGCTGGCGGCCGCCTTGTCCGGCAAGGAATAGGAGCGGGCCGATGGATTCGGCCCGCCGTCGGCGCTACAGCGTCGTTTGAAACCACGGGCCGGGCCGCGAGCGCGGCCGGGGAAACCAAAGCGGAAGGACGTCGACCATGTCAGAAGCGGCCAGCACGCCGAAGTTCGGCAGCGGCATCGACCGCAACCCGCGCGACATGGCGAACGCCATTCGGGCGCTGGCGATGGACGCGGTGCAGAAGGCCAATTCCGGCCATCCCGGCATGCCGATGGGCATGGCCGACGTCGCCTCCGTTCTGTTCCGGGACTTCATCACTCTCGACCCGGCCCGGCCCGACTGGCCAGACCGCGACCGCTTCGTGCTGTCGAACGGGCATGGGTCGATGCTGCTCTACGCGCTGCACTACCTTGTCGGCTATTCCGACATGACGCTCGACCAGCTGAAGAACTTCCGCCAGATCGGCTCCAAGACCGCCGGCCATCCGGAATACGGGCACGCGCTCGGCATCGAGACCACCACCGGGCCGCTCGGACAGGGGATCACCACCGCCGTCGGCATGGCGCTCGCCGAGCGGATGCTGAACGCCCGCTACGGCAACGACCTCGTCGACCATTACACCTACGTGTTCTGCGGCGACGGCTGTTTGATGGAGGGCATCAGCCACGAGGCGATCGACCTCGCCGGGCACCTGAAGCTCGACCGGCTGATCTTCCTGTTCGACGACAACGGCATCTCGATCGACGGCAAGACGGAGCTTTCCACCTCCACCGATCAGGTGAAGCGCTTCGAGGCGTCCGGCTGGCACGCCGAGCGGGTGGACGGGCACGACACCGACGCGATCCGCGCCGCGCTGGAGCGCGCCAAAGCCTCCGACAAGCCGGCGATGATCGCCTGCAAGACGATCATCGGCTACGGGAGCCCCAAGCTCGCCGGCTCCGAGAAGAGCCACGGCGCGCCGCTGGGGGCCGACGAGATCGCCGCGACGCGCGAGAAGCTCGTGTGGACGGCGGAAGCCTTCGCGATCCCCGACGAGATCCTCGCAGGCTGGCGCGAGGTGGGCAAGCGCGGCGCCAAGGCCGCGGCCGAATGGGACAAGCGCCACGCCGCCTCGCCAAACAAGGCGAAGTTCGACGCGGCGATCCGCGGCGAGCTCGGGCCCGATTTCGCCAGGACGATGGCCGACTACCGCGCCAAGCTCTCGCAGGAGAAGCCGAAGCTCGCGACGCGCAAGTCGTCCGAGGCGACGCTGGAGGTGGTGAACGCCGCCACCGAGCTCACCGTCGGGGGCTCGGCGGACCTGACGCATTCGGTCTTCACGCTGACGAAAGCCATGCATGACGTGCAGGCCGGGCGCTACGACGGCCGCTACGTGCGCTACGGCATCCGCGAGCACGCGATGGCGGCGGTGATGAACGGCTTGGCCGTCCACGGCGGCTTCATCCCCTACGGCGGCACGTTCCTGGTGTTCTCCGACTACATGCGCGGCGGCATGCGCTTGTCGGCGCTGATGAGCCTGCGCGTGATCTACGTCCTGACGCACGATTCGATCGGGCTCGGCGAGGACGGGCCGACGCACCAGCCGATCGAGCACCTCGCCATGCTGCGCGCGACGCCCGGCATGCTGGTGTTCCGCCCGGCCGACGCGATCGAAACGGCGGAGGCCTGGGAGATCGCGCTGACCGAGCAGCGCCCGTCCGTCCTGTCGCTGTCGCGGCAGAACCTGCCGACGGTGCGGGCCGGCGACGTCGCCGAGAACCGCTCGCGGCGCGGCGGCTACGTGTTGCGCGAGGCCGAAGGCGGCGAGCGGCAGGTGACGATCATGGCGTCGGGGTCCGAGATCGAGATCGCGCTCGCCGGCGCCGAGAAGCTCAGCAGCGAAGGCATCCGCGCGGCGGTCGTTTCCATGCCGAGCCACGAGCTGTTCCTGGAACAGGACGCGGCCTATCGCGCCGGCGTGCTCGGAAGCGTGCCGCGCGTCGCGGTGGAGGCGGCCGGCGGCCTGTCGTGGGACCGCTTCATCGGGTTGGAGGGCCGCTTCGTCGGCATGCGCTCCTTCGGCGCGTCCGGCCCGGCGCCGAAACTCTACGAGCATTTCGGCATCACCGCGGACGGCGTCGCGACCGCCGCGAAGGAGATCCTGCGTTGACGGCGCTCCCCGCGATCCGCGACGCAGACGTTTCGGGGAAGGTGCTGCTGATCCGCGCCGACCTGAACGTGCCGACGAAGAACGGGCAGGTCACGGACGCGACGCGCTTGGAGCGCTTCGCGCCAACGGTGCGGGCGCTGGCGGGCAAGGGCGCGAAGGTCGTCGTCCTGGCGCATTTCGGGCGCCCAAAGGGCAAGCCCGATCCGGCGTTCACGTTGAAGCCGGTGGCGGAGAAGCTCGGGGAAATCCTCGGAACCGCCGTCGCCTTCGCCAGCGACTGCGTCGGCGAGCCGGCGAAGGCGGCGGTGGCCGGGCTGAAGGACGGCGAGGTCGCGGTCCTGGAGAACCTGCGCTTCCACGCGGAGGAGGAGGAGAACGACGACGGGTTCGCCAAGCGGCTCGCCGCGCTCGGCGACGTCTACGTCAACGACGCCTTCTCCTGCGCGCACCGGGCGCACGCCTCGACATACGCGCTGGCGAAACTCCTGCCGGCCTATGCCGGGCCGTCGCTCGTGGCCGAGGTGAAGGCGCTGGAGTCGGCGCTGGACGCGCCCGAGCGCCCGGTCGCGGCCGTGGTTGGCGGCGCCAAGGTCTCCACCAAGATCGGCGTCCTCGAGTTCCTCGTGCCGAAGATGGACCATCTCGTGATCGGCGGCGGCATGGCGAACACGTTCCTCGCCGCGGGTGGGCACGACGTCGGCACGTCGCTCCACGAGCCCGACGCCAAGGACACTGCGCTGAAGGTGATCCGCATGGCCGAGGAGGCCGGCTGCAGGCTGCACCTGCCGACCGACGTCGTGGTGGCGGCCGAGTTCAAGGCGAACGCGCCGAGCGAGACGGTGGCGGCCGATGCGATTCCGATGGACCGCATGGCGCTCGACGTCGGGCCGAAGACGACGGAGGCCGTGATCGCCGCGCTCGGGGACTGCCGGACGCTCCTGTGGAACGGGCCGCTCGGCGCCTTCGAGATCGAGCCCTTCGACGCCGCGACGAACGCGGTGGCGCTGGCGGCGGCCAAACTCACGAAAGCGGGCAAGCTCGTCACGGTGGCCGGCGGCGGCGACACGGTGGCGGCGCTGAACGCCAGCGGCGCGGCGAACGACTTCACCTACCTGTCGACCGCCGGCGGCGCGTTCCTGGAATGGCTGGAAGGCAAGGAACTGCCGGGCATCGAGGTGCTGCGGAAGGGTTGAGCCTTTCCGTCGTCGCCAGATAGGGCGTCTTTCTTCTCCCCATCGGGGAGAAGGTGGTCCGTAGGACCGGATGAGGGGTCTGCGGCATCCACGGGTAGCCGCAAACCTCGTTCGGCTCCGCCGACTCCTCATCGCCCTGCCGGGCACTTCTCCCCGCCGGGGAGAAGAAACCGAGTTTCCGCGCCGCGTCCCATACTCATCGGCCAACATTATGCCCAACCCGTTCGTCATCGCCCCGTCCATCTTGTCGGCCGACTTCGCGCGCCTCGGCGAGGAGGTGCGGGCGGTGGACGAAGCGGGCGCCGACTGGATTCACCTCGACGTGATGGACGGGCATTTCGTGCCGAACATCACCTTCGGGCCGCCGGTGGTGAAGGCGCTGCGGGGCGCGACGGGCAAGCCCTTCGACTGCCACCTGATGATCGAGCCGTGCGACCCGTATCTGGAAGCGTTCGCCGAGGCCGGCTGCGACCTCATCACGGTGCATGCCGAGGCGACGCGCCATCTCGACCGCTCGATTCAAGCCATCAAATCGCTCGGGCGTCAGGCCGGCGTCGCGATCAACCCCGGAACGCCCGAGACGGCGGTGGAATACGTGCTCGACCGCGTCGACCTGGTGCTGGTGATGACCGTCAATCCCGGCTTCGGGGGGCAGGCGTTCATCCCGGCGACGCTGGGGAAGATTCGCCGCCTGCGCGCCCTGATCGGCGACCGGCCGATCCGGATCGAGGTCGACGGCGGCCTCGCGCCCGACACCGCGCGAGCCGTTTGCGAGGCCGGCGCCGACACGCTGGTCGCGGGCTCCGCCGTGTTCAAGGGCGGCGCGGGCGCCTACGCCGCCAACGTCGAGGCGCTGCGGCAGGCGGCGGACGACAAGCCGACCGCTTGATCCTTACTCCGCCGGCTTCATCCGCGTTTCCGGCGCAGCCGCGCCGTTCGCGCGGCCGGCATGCTCGATCGCGAACTCCTCTTCCGGCGAGAGGATGAGCTTGTGCCGGCCGACCAGCGCGAAATAGCCGATCGCCACCGCGAACCAGACCGCCACCCAAACGACGCCCTTGAAGAAGTTCGGGTCCTGGACCTGGTAGGCGAGCGTCACGACGGCGATGACGATGGTCAGCACCGCGCCCGGCACGCCGAGCGGCGAGCGGAACGGGCGATCGATGTGCGGCATGGTCCGGCGCAGCAGGATGAAGGACGCCGCCTGCAGGATGTAGGAGAACATCGCGCCGAACACCGCCATGTTGAGGAGAATGGTGCCGATGGCGCTGCCGCCCGCTTCCGCGCCGAGCGCGAACCAGATCGCCAGCATCACCGTCAGCCCGACGGCGGCGCCGGTGACCATCGCGACGTGCGGCGTGCGGAAGCGCGGGTGCGTCACCGACAGAACCGTCGGAAAGTAGCCGGCGCGGCTCAGCGAATAGATCTGCCGACCTTGCGCGTAAAGGATGGTGTGGAAGCTGGCGACGAGCCCGGTCAGCGCCACGAGCCCGAGGATCACCACGCCGCCGTCGCCGTAGACCGCCTTGAAGCCGTCGAGCAGCGGCTCCAGCGCGCTCCCGAGCTTGAACGAGCCGACGCCCGGCAGCGACGGGTTGAGCAGCACGATCATGAAGGCGGAGAACATCAGCGTCGCCATGCCGAGGAGGATGCCGCGCGGCATGTCGCGCTTCGGGTCGACCGATTCTTCCGCCGCGAGCGGCAGCTGCTCGATGGCGAGAAACAGCCAGACCGCGAAGGGGAGCGTCGCCAGGACGCCGGACAGGCCGAACGGGAACCAGGGACCGTTGCCCTCCGGCAGTTCCGCCGGCTTGCCGTCCGCGCCCGCGCCGACGTTCAGCGCCCAGCGCGAGAAGTCGACGTTCGGGATCGCCGAGATCCAGAAGAAAACGAGGACCGCGAGCGAGACGAGGGTGATCGCCAGCGTGAACTTGAACGACAGTTCGAGGCCATAGATGTTGAGCGCCAGGAAGATCCCGTAGAAGGCGATCCAGACCAGCGGAGAATACGCCGCCGGCAGCCCGAGGATCGCGTTCACGTAGGCGGTGATGAAGGTGACGATCACCGCTGGGGTGATGACGTATTCGACGTTCTCGCACAGCCCCGTCACGAAGCCGCCCCACGGCCCCATGGCGGTGCGCGCGAAGGAATAGGCGGCGCCCGTGTGCGGCAGCGCCGGGCTCATCTCGGCGATGGAGAAGGTGAGGCCGAGATACATGACGGCGATGATGGCCGTCGCCGCCAGCATGCCGCCCCAGCCACCGGTCGCGAAGCCGAAGTTCCAGCCGGAGAAGTGACCGGAGATCACCGCGCCGACGCCGAGCGCCCAGAGCGACCAGACCCCGGCGTAGCGCGATAGGTGGCGCTTCTCGAAGTAGGCGGCGTCCGCCGTCCGGTAGCTGACCGACCGAGCCTTGTCCCGCATGGCGCGCCCCTCGCAACGACTCGCGTTCCGGCGATCTGCTCACCCGGCGTCGCTGCTGTCAATCCGGGCAGACGACCCGCTTGCCTCGTTCGCGGGCAGAGCGGAAGGGGCGGCGTGGTCCAGCACGCCTTCGTCGTCCTTCAACCGCGTGCCGCTGAGCTGGAGCGCGTGCGAGCGGGTGAGGAGCCGCGCGAGCTTGGGCGCGGCGAGCGCGGGCTCGAGGCCGCCAGTGCGGATGTTCGACACGCAGTTGCGGTCGGCGTCCGTGGTGCGGCCGGGAACGGGGGCGAACGTCAGGTAGGCGCCGAGGCTGTCGGCCGCCGACAGGCCCGGCCGCTCGCCGAGGAGCATGAGGACCAGCCGGCCGTTCAGCGCGGCGGCCACCGGATCGGACAGCGCGACGCGCGCCTGCGAGGCGATCGTCACCGGCGCGACGCGCCAGGCGATCGG
>CAXUCL010000106.1:0-7585 GCA_964249395.1 uncultured Rhizobiaceae bacterium | reverse complement strand
CTCCGGTTGCGGCGCCTGCCGCGCCGCCTGCGCCGGCCAACTGACATGGTCAGCGTCGCGATCATCGGCCGACCGAACGTCGGCAAGTCGACCCTCTTCAACCGTCTCGTGGGGCGTCGGCTCGCGCTGGTGGACGACCGGCCGGGGGTGACGCGCGACCGGCGCATGGGCGAGGCGAGCCTGCTCGACCTCGAGTTCGAGATCGTCGACACGGCCGGCCTGGAAACGGCAGCCGCCAACGACAGCCTGGAAGCGCGCATGCGCGCCCAGACCGAGCGGGCGGTCGCCGAAGCCGACCTGTCGCTGTTCCTGATCGACGCCAAGTCCGGGGTGACGCCGGACGACGATTTCTTCGGCGATCTCCTGCGCCGCAACGGCCGGCCGGTGGTGCTGGTCGCCAACAAGGCGGAAGCGCGCGGCTCGGACGCCGGCTTCTACGACAGCTATTCGCTCGGCCTCGGCGACCCGGTGGCGATCTCGGCCGAGCACGGCGAGGGCATGGGCGACCTGCGCGACGCGATGGTCGGGGCGCTCGGCGCGGCGGCGTTCGGCATCGAGCCGCTGCCAGACGAGGACGACTGGACCCTGCCGGACGAGCCGGCCGCCGCTGCCGCCGCGGGCCCGAACGCCGGCGACGACGGTGAGGAAGCCGAAGAGGCGTACGATCCGACCAAGCCCGTCCGCATCGCCTTCGTCGGTCGGCCGAACGCCGGCAAGTCGACGCTGGTCAACCGCCTGATCGGCGAGGACCGGCTGCTCACCGGGCCGGAAGCCGGCATCACGCGCGACGCGATCTCCGTGGAATGGGAATGGCGCGGTCGGAGCTTCAAGCTGTTCGACACGGCGGGGCTGCGCCGCCGCGCCAAGGTGCAGGAGAAGCTGGAGAAGCTGTCCGTCGCCGACGGTTTGCGGGCGATGAAGTTCGCCGAGGTGGTGGTGATCGTGCTGGACGCGGCGATCCCGTTCGAGCGGCAGGACCTATCGATCGCCGACCTGATCGTGCGCGAGGGCCGGGCGCCGGTGCTCGCCTTCAACAAGTGGGACCTCGTTGAGGACCGGCAGGCGGCGCTGGCGGCGCTGCGCGAGATGACCGAGCGGCTCCTGCCGCAGGCGCGCGGCATCCGCGCCGTGCCGGTTTCGGGCGAGACCGGCGACGGGCTCGACCGCCTGATGCAGGCCGTCGCGCAGGCGCACGAGACCTGGAACCGGCGCGTGTCCACCGCCAAGCTCAACCAATGGCTGGAGCGCGCGACCTCGCACCACCCGCCGCCGGCGGTCGCCGGCCGGCGCGTGACGATCAAGTACATGACGCAGGTGAAGTCGCGGCCGCCGACCTTCGTTCTGTCGACGACGCGGCCGGAAGCGCTCGGCATGTCCTACCAGCGGTATCTCATCAACGGTCTGCGCGAGACCTTCGGGCTCGACGGCGTGCCGATCCGGCTGAATTTCCGCAAGGGCCAGAACCCCTTCGCCAAGCGGGCGAAACCGCGATCGTAGGCCTGCTGTCCTGCCTCGCCTCAACCGACCGTTAACCAAGAAACAACATTCCCGCGCGATGCTCGAAACCGTTGAGAGTTCGATGCGGGTGAACGAACATGGGCTGGAGAGCGACCCGGAAGGGCAAGGCCGAACCGCGCCGCATTCGCCGCCCGTTCGCATCCCGGCTCGTTCGCGTCGGCGTCGGCGCGGCCTGCCTGCTGCCGCTCCTCTCCTCCGCCGTCTCCCTGCAGGACATGACCAGCCTCATCGAGGGCCGAAACGCGGCGGCGCGCTGGCAGGCCTTCTTCGTGCCGTCGCCGGCCGGATCGATCGAGGCGGCGAGCCTCGGCTTCGCGGCCAAAGGGGAGAAGCGGTTGCCCGCAGGCGCCGGCCTCAGCGCCCCGAACGGCGCGCTCTACACCGTGACCCGACCGGGCCGGCCGGCCCTCGACACGCCCGACGAAGCGCGGGTCAACCGCCGCGAGAAGACCGGCCGCGTGCTCGCCGCAACGCCCTTCGCGCCGCCCAAAGCCTTCTCGGCCGGCTCGATCCTGGAGCGCCAGTCGCTGCTGGACCCACCGGAGCCGGACGAGGCCGCGATCCAAACGGCCTTCGCCTTCGACGGCGACGCCACCGATTCGGTCCAGGTCGCGATGGGCTTCGCGCCACCGGCCGCCGAGCTGCTTCGCCCCGCGGCGGCTCCAGCCGTGATGCTCGCATCGCTGGAACCAAGCGAGCGCAAGCCGAAAACCGCGTCGCCCGCCGTCGCGGTCGCCCCGGCGGCGCTGGCTTACGCCCCGATGGAGCCGCTGCAGAACCCCGTGGCGTCGCTGTTCGGCCGCGTCCTGCAAGGCGACCGGAACCGCGGCTTCGTACCGCCGCTCGGCCGCGGCGACCACGCGTGGGCCGCGACGCCGCTGCCGCCGGCCGCCTTCTCGAAGAAGGAGCAGCTCTGCCTCGCCAACGGTATCTACTACGAGGCGCGCGGCGAGCCGGAGATCGGGCAGGCCGCGGTGGCGCAGGTGATCCTGAACCGGGTGCGCAACCCGACCTACCCGAAGACCATCTGCGGCGTCGTCTACCAGAACCAGACCTGGCGCAACCGCTGCCAGTTCTCCTTCGCCTGCGACGGGATCAGGAAGCGCGTCAGCAACAAGCGGGCCTTCTCGACGGCCGTGCGCATCGCCGATCAGGTGACGCGCGGCGAGACCTGGCTGCCGGAAGTCGGCTCGTCGACGCACTACCACGCGACCTACGTCCGGCCGCGCTGGGCGAGCGCCATGAAGAAGATGGACAAGATCGGCCGCCACATCTTCTACCGCACCTACGGCGGCGGCTGGCGCTGATCGCCGCCGTCCGGACCTCGCCGGGCTTGCGGTTCCCCGCTTCCCGCGTCATTTGCTCGGCGCGAGGAGACCAGGCGCCGTGACGAACGAGACCCCCGACCCGTCCGGCTCGCCGCCGCCGACGGACGCCGAGCTCGAGCAACGGCGTCGCCTGCTCGAGGAGCGTCTCGCGACGAGCCGCGCGAAGCTGCCGGAAAACCGCGCCGAGGCGAACCGCACGGCCGGAATGCGAGGGGCGGCCTACGGCTTCAAGATCGCCAGCGAGTTCGTCGCCGGCGTCCTCGTCGGCACGGCGATCGGCTACGGCATCGACCGCTTGTTCGGCACGACGCCCTTCGGCCTGATCGTCTTCCTGATGATCGGCTTCGCGGCCGGCGTTCTCAACGTCCTGCGCGGCGCGGCGCAGGCGACCGCCGAGGCCAAGTCCGACGGGCCGGAGAAACGCTGACCCGCCAGCCGGAGAAAAGGCCCGTGCGGGTGTTGCGCGACGCCGTCGGTGCCGCTATGGGCAGGACGCCCGATCGACGGCAGAAACGCGGCAGGCAAAGGGCCCCGGACGCTTGGAACACGACCCGACCGACCCGATCCACCAGTTCGAGCTGACCCGGATCGTGCCGATCTCGATCGGCGGCCTCGACTTCTCGTTCACCAACTCCGCCTTGTTCATGGTGATCACGGCGGCGGTGGCGCTCGGCTTCCTTTACTTCGCCACCCGCTCGCGGGAGCTCGTGCCGTCGCGGGTCCAGTCGATCGGCGAGCTGTCCTACGAGTTCATCTCCAACATGCTGCGGGACGCGGCCGGCCAGGCCGGCATGCGCTTCTTCCCGTTCGTGTTCGCGCTCTTCGTGTTCGTACTCGTCGCGAACCTGTTCGGCATGGTGCCGTATTTCTTCACCGTCACCAGCCACCTCATCGTCACCTTCGCGCTGTCGCTGCTGGTGATCGGCACGGTCGTCGTCTACGGCTTCAAGAAGAACGGCATCGGCTGGCTGAAGCTGTTCGTGCCGTCCGGCGTGCCGGCCGCCGTCTTGCCGCTCGTGACCGTGATCGAGATCGTCTCGTTCCTGTCGCGGCCCGTTTCGCTTTCCGTCCGTCTCTTCGCCAACATGCTGGCCGGCCACATCACGTTGAAGGTCTTCGCGGGCTTCGTCGTGTCGATGTCGAGCCTCGGCGCGCTCGGCGTCCTTGGCTCGGTGCTGCCGCTCCTGATGACGGTCGCGCTGACGGCGCTGGAGTTCCTTGTGGCGTTCCTTCAGGCCTACGTGTTCGCCGTGCTGACCTGCATGTACCTGAACGACGCCGTTCACGTTCACCACTGATCACCACCCCATCGACGGGTTTCGCCGCGCCGCGGCCGATCCCACGATCCCTCGACCCGCAAGTTTGATCCAGGAAGGAGTTCACATGGACGCGGAAGCCGCTCGCTACATCGGAGCCGGTCTCGCTTGTTTCGGCATGGCCGGAACGGCGCTCGGTCTCGGCAACATGTTCGCCCAGTACCTCGCCGGCGCGTTGCGCAACCCCTCGGCCGCTGACGGCCAGTTCGGCCGCCTGATCTTCGGCTTCGCTGTGACGGAAGCGCTCGGCATCTTCTCGCTGCTGATCGCGCTCCTGCTGCTCTTCGCCGTCTGATCGACCGGGAGTTCGGCCGCTCGCGCGGCCAGCCGCAAAGTGGTCGGCGGTCCCGCCAACGGGCCGCCGATCGTTCGATCCGCCGGAGCGCGTCATGTTCGTCACCCCAGCCTACGCGCAGGAACAAGCGCACCAGGCCCACGAGTCCACGGCTGCGGCGCACGGGTCCGCCGGCACGGAGGTCGCGCACGAAGGCGCGTTCCCGCCCTTCAACGCCGAGCTCTACCCGTCGCAGCTCTTGTGGCTGGCGATCACCTTCGGCGCGTTCTTCTACATCCTGAGCAAAACGATCCTGCCGCAGATCGGCGCAACGCTCGGCCACCGCCGCGGGCGCATCGTCGGCGACATCGAAGCGGCGGAGCACATGCGGGCCGATGCTGACGCGGCGCGAGGGGCCTACGAGCAGGAGCTGGCGCAGGCGCGCCAACGCTCGCACGCGATCGCGGCGCAAGCGCGCGAAGCCTCCAAGACCGACGCGGACGCCGAGCGCCGCCGCACCGAAGGCGACCTCGACGCGAAGCTGCAGGCGGCGCAGGCGCGCATCGGCGAAATCAAGCGGCAGGCGCTCGGCGAAGTCGGCCAGATCGCCGAGGACGTCACCCAGTCGATCCTCGCCGACGTCGCGGGCATCGAGGTCTCGCGCGAGGAAGCCGCTGCCGCGGTTTCCGGCGTGCGCCGGTAAGGGAAGGCACCCATGGACAACAGCTTCTGGGCGTTCGTTTCCCTCGTCCTGTTCATCGCCCTGTTCTGGTATCTGAAGGGCTTCCCGAAGATCGGCCAATCGCTGGACGACCACTCGGTCCGCGTCCGGCGCGAGCTCGACGAGGCGCGCGCCTTGAAGGAAGAAGCGAAGGCGCAGCTAGCCGAGTATCAGCGGCGCGGCCGCGAGGCGGAGGAGGAAGCGCGCGGGATCGTCGCCGCCGCCTCGCGCGAGGCCGAAGCGCTGCTCGCCGACGCGCGCCGTCGCAACGAGGACTACGTCACGCGCCGCACGCGGATGGCCGAAACGAAGATCGCGCAGGCGGAAGCCGACGCGATCGCCGAGGTGAAGGCGTCGGCGATCGAGATCGCCACGGCCGCCGCGGCGCGGATCATCCAGGAGAAGGGCGCGTCGGGCGGGGCCGGCCGGATGATCGACCAGTCGCTCGGCGAGATCAGGCAGCGGCTGCACTAGCAGAGGTCGTTCGGGATCGCATAGGGCTCTCGGCCTGCCGGTGCGATGCGAGCATCAGGTCGTCGAGGCTTCAAGTCAGCCTATGACGTTTGTCGTCTTTGATGTGACGCGCCAAATGCGCCGAGCGCCCACGTCCATTCTTGCACCGACCCATCAGGTTCGCCATTCCAGCCCCGAGCCGGGATCCATGCCGTCGACATTCGACCGTTGAAGCGACGATAGGGCAGGTCGCTGCCTTAGCGACCTGATAAAACGCAGGTTGCAGCATGGATCCCGGATCAAGTCCGGGATGACGAGCCTCCAGAAGTCGAGCGATCGGCTTCTGTCCCCATTACATCCCGCATCGGCGCGAACGAGCGGCGGTGGTGGGGGCATGGTCCGTGCGCCTGAAGCGCGGCGCGGTGCTCGGCGGTGCCGTAGCCCATGTGTCGGTGGAAGCCGTAGGCCGGGTAGGCTTCGGCGAGTCTCACCATCATCCGGTCGCGCAGCACCTTGGCGACGATCGAGGCCGCTGCGATCGACAGGGAGCGCGCGTCGCCGCCGACCACGGCGGTCGCGCCGCCTTGCCATGCGGCCGGCAGGTCGAGACCGTCGACGAGGCAATGATCCGGGACGAAGGGCAGGGCGGCGACGGCGCGGCGCATGGCGAGCAGCGTCGCCTGCCGGATGTTCAGCCGGTCGATCTCGCCGGCGCTCGCCGAGCCGACCGCAACGCCCTTCGCGGCGAGAAGGACGAGGCCGAACAGGCGTTCGCGCTCGGCGGCTTTCAAGGCTTTCGAGTCGTTCAAGCCGGCCGGGATCGCGGTCGCGTCGAGCACCACGGCGGCGGCGACCACCGGGCCGGCAAGCGGTCCGCGCCCGGCCTCGTCAACGCCGGCGATGCGGTGAGCCCCCGCCGCGAGCAGTCCCGTTTCCAGCGCGAAGTCCGGACCGGCGGGACGGAGAAGGGTGGGAGAATCGGAAGACCGGCGAGCCATGGTGCGGCCAAACTCGCGCGATCCCCAATTCTCCTCAAGACCGCGCCGCCGACGGGGATCCGCGGCGCGGTCGAGGCCGACACGTGGTGACGTGCGGCCGTTCGATGGGTCGCGCGCCTAGAGCAGTGCGAGCTGCACGCCCGCGTCCGCTCGCGGCGGCGCGAAGAGGTCGGTGCGCAGCTTGAGCCGCGTTTCGTTCAAGCCGAGACGGATGGCCGCGAGCTCGAAACGGCGCTTGATCTGGTGCGCGTAGGGACCGGTGCCGCGCAGGCGCTTGCCCCACTCTGCGTCGTAGTCGCGCCCGTCGCGCATGGAACGCAGCAGCGACATGACGTGGCCGAAGCGGTCTGGGTAGTGCCGCTGCAGCCAGTCCTTGAAGATCTGGCTGACCTCGCGCGGCAGGCGGAGCAAGACGTAACCGGCCTCCCGCGCCCCCGCCGTGGCCGCCGCCTCCAGCAGGCGCTCGATCTCGTGGTCGTTGAGGCCGGGGACGATCGGCGCGGTCATCACCATCGTGGGAATGCCGGCGTCGCTGAGCGTTCTTACCGCGTCGAGGCGCTTGGCTGGCGTGGCGGCGCGCGGCTCCATCGCCCGCGCGAGCCGGCGGTCCAGCGTCGTCACCGACACGGCGACCTTCACGAGCCCGTTCGCCGCCATGCGCGACAAGATGTCGACGTCGCGCACGACGAGCGCCGATTTCGTGACGATGCCGACCGGGTGGCGGGCCGCTTCCAGGACTTCGAGGAGTTCGCGCATGATGCGGCGCTCCTTCTCGATCGGCTGGTAGGGATCGGTGTTCGTGCCGATCGCGATGGTCTTCGGCTCGTAGCCGGGCTTGGCCAGCTCGCGCTCGAGCAGCTTGGCGGCGTTCGGCTTGGCGAAGAGCTTGGTCTCAAAGTCGAGCCCGGCGGACAGCCCCACATAGGCGTGGGTCGGCCGCGCGAAGCAGTAGACGCAGCCGTGCTCGCAGCCGCGAT
>CAXUCL010000105.1:0-7703 GCA_964249395.1 uncultured Rhizobiaceae bacterium | reverse complement strand
CCGGGGACGGGAGGATTTCGGGCGAAGGTCGGACATGCCGTCTCGAAGAAAGGTTGGAACCGGGCCGCGACCATAGCCGATGGGCGGCGCAAGCGCCAAGCCGGGCGCCCCGGCCGCCGCCGGCGCAATCGCGGCCGTCACCAGTCCGGATCGTCGCCTATCTTGTGTCCGAGCGACACGTCCTTCGCGCCGGACCGCCGATACAGGTAGTCGCGGCCCTTGATCGTCTTCCACCGCATCGTGCCGCGGTAGTGCGTCAGCCGGTCCGCGCCCTCCTGCAGCGTGGCGAAGGCCTGGGCGAGATTAACGGTCTGGCGCGCTTGATCGAGACGCAAGAGCTTGAAGGACAGGGCGTTACCCCAAACGAGATCGGAGAGCGTCCAGATTGGGGTAACACGCGGTCGCCGCGGCGAAAAGAACGAAGGCTCCGGCCGTTCGACGACGGGCGTCGGATCGATCCTTCGTTGTCGCTGGACGCCGCCCGTTCGTCGCCGCATATGGCCGAAGGGGCCGCACGGGCCGAAACGCGAGGCGCGGGAATGGACGAGCCCCAATGGCGCGAGATGCGCGAGGCGGACCTCGACGGCGTGATGGCGCTGGCGGCGATCGTGCATCCCGGCCTGCCCGAGCGGCGCGAGGTGTTCGCCGACCGCCTGGCGATCTTCCCGGCCGGCTGCCAGGTGTTGGCCGGTTCGGAGGGCGTCGAGGGCTACGCCGTGTCGCACCCGGCCAAGCTGTTCGCGCCGCCGCCGCTCGACGCGGTGCTGGGCGCGCTGCCGGCCGACGCCGACGGCCACTACGTCCACGACGTGGTGGTGGCGCCGCGGCTGCGCGGCGCCGGCCATGCACGCATCGGCGTCTACCACGCGCTCGACGCCGGGGCGGCGTTCCGCGAAACGGCGCTCGTCGCGGTCCACGGCACGGCGCCGTTCTGGGAGCGCTTCGGCTTCGAGGACCGCACCGGCTCGATCGCGGCCGACAAGCTCGGGCCCTACGGCGCCGGCGCGCGCTACCTGGTGCGGCGCAAAAGCGCCGTGGAGTTCACGCCGCGCGCCGGCTGACCCGACCCGGCGAGGACGCCGCGCCGCGAGCCGTCGCGTGCGAAAGGGCTAGGCAGCGCTTTCCGGATGCTGAATAGTGCGGCACGAACCGTCCGGTCGCGCGCCGGACGCCAAAGGCCAAGGTTTCGGAGACACCATGCGTCGATCGCTTCGCACCATGACCGCGCTTCTCGCCGTGCTGGCGGCGACCGGCTGGGCCGGCGCCCAGGAGAAGGTGGTCCGCATCTTCAACTGGTCGGACTACATCGACGCCACCATCCTGGAGGACTTCACCAAGGAGACCGGCATCCGGGTCGTCTACGACACCTACGACTCGAACGAGATCCTGGAAACCAAGCTCCTGGCCGGCTCCACCGGCTACGACCTGGTGGTGCCGTCGGCCGAGTTCATGTCGCGCCAGATCCAGGCCGGCGTGTTCCAGAAGCTCGACAAGGCGAAGCTCCCGAACCTCGCCAACATGTGGGACTTCGTGCAGGCGAAGGTCGCGACCTACGATCCGGGCAACGAATACTCGGTCAACTACATGTGGGGCACGACCGGCATCGGCTACAACGCGAAGAAGGTCGCCGAGCTGGCGCCGGACGCGCCGACCGACTCCTGGGCGCTGGTGTTCGACCCGGCGATCGCAGCGAAGCTGAAGGGTTGCGGCATCCACATGCTGGATTCGGGCTACGAGATGACGGTGGCGGCGCTCAGCTACCTCGGCCTCGACCCGCGCTCCACGAACCCGGACGACATCGCCAAGGCGGAGGCGGTGCTCAAGGCCGCCGCGCCGAACGTGCGCAAGTTCCATTCCTCGGAATACGTCAACGCGCTGGCCAACGGCGACATCTGCGTCGCGGTGGGCTTTTCCGGCGACGTGTTCCAGGCGCGCGACCGCGCCGAGGAAGCCGGCCGGGGCGTCGAGCTCGCCTACTCCATCCCGAAGCAAGGCGCGCTCCTGTTCTTCGACCAGCTGGCGATCCCCGCGGACGCGCCGAACGCCGACAACGCGCACGCCTTCATCGACTACATGATGCGCCCCGCGGTGATCGCGAAGGCCACCAACTTCGTGTCCTACGCCAACGGCAACAAGGCGTCGCAGGCCTTGATCGACAAGGACGTGCTGAACGACAAGGCGATCTATCCGGACGAGGCGACGCTCGCCAAGCTGTTCACCAAGGAGGCCTACGACGCGCGCACGCAGCGCCTCGTGACGCGCGCCTTCACGGCGGCCAAGACCGGGCGCTGACGCCGCCGGTTCGTCGCGTCGCCGCCGTCATCGACCGGCCGTGCTTTCCCGATAGCTGAGCGTTCCATGGCCGTCGCCGCGCAAGCCAAGTCCCTCGGCAACATCCGCCGCGCCTTCGCGCCGTGGGACGACCCGTCGCAAACGCCGCTGATCGAGGTGGCGGGGGTGACGAAGCGCTTCGGCACCTTCACCGCCGTGGACGACCTGACGCTCGGCGTCTACCCGCGCGAGTTCTTCGCGCTGCTGGGCCCTTCCGGCTGCGGGAAGTCGACGCTGCTCAGGATGCTCGCCGGCTTCGAAACGCCGACCAGCGGCGACATCCGCCTCGAAGGGCGCAGCCTCGTCGGCGTGCCGCCGCACAAGCGGCCCGTCAACATGATGTTCCAGTCCTACGCGCTGTTCCCGCACATGAGCGTGGAGGGCAACGTCGCCTTCGGGCTGAAACAGGACAACATGGGAAAGGGCGAGATCAGCGACCGCGTCGCCGAGATGCTCAAGCTGGTGAAGCTGACCCCCTTCGCCAAGCGCAAGCCCCAGCAGCTGTCCGGCGGCCAGCAGCAGCGCGTCGCGCTCGCCAGATCCCTCGCCAAGCGCCCGAAGGTGCTCCTGCTCGACGAGCCGCTCGGCGCGCTCGACAAGAAGCTGCGCGCCGAAACGCAGTTCGAGCTGATGGACCTGCAGGCCGACCTCGGCCTGACCTTCGTGGTGGTCACGCACGACCAGGAGGAGGCGATGGTGATGGCCGATCGCATCGCCTTGATGCGCGAGGGGACCATCGCGCAGGTCGCGACGCCGTCAACGATCTACGAGGCGCCGGCGAACCGCTACGTCGCCGACTTCATCGGCAACGTGAACCTCCTCGACGGCACGGCGGCGGGCCGGCGGGACGGACGCCTGGCGCTCGACACGCCCGACGGTCCGGTGGCGCTGGAAACCGCGGTCGACGTCGCGCCCGGCGCCGGCGCCGTCGCCGCGATCCGGCCGGAAAAGATGCGCATCTCGCGCGAACCCCCGGCGGAGCGCGGGGCGAACGCGTTTCCCGGCACGGTCTACGACATCGCCTATCTCGGCGACGTGACGCTCTACGTCGTGAAGCTCTCGTCCGGCGCGCTCGTGCGCGCCACCGTGATCAACGCCGCGCGGGTGGTGGACCGGCCGCTCACCTGGGACGAGAACTGCTGGCTCGCCTTTTCGAGCGACGCCGGCGTGGTTCTGACGGGTTGAGGCGGGCGCGGCGGCGATGACCGACACGATTTCACGCCCGGACGCTCGACCGACGTCCGACGCCGCCTCGCGCGCCGCCGGCGGCTCGCTCTACCGCCGGACGGTAATCGGCGTCCCGTATCTCTGGCTGCTCGCCTTCTTCCTCGTGCCGTTCGGGATCGTCCTGAAGATCTCGCTGTCGGAAGCGGCGATCGCCCTGCCGCCCTACCTGCCGGCCTTCGACCTCGCCTGGGCGTCGATCCGCGAAGGGGTCGGACAGCTCGCCTTCGCCAACTACGCCTTTCTGTTCGACGACCCGCTCTACCTCGACGCGTATCTTTCCAGCCTGCGCATCGCCCTCATTTCCACCGCGCTGGCGCTTCTCGTCGGCTACCCCTTCGCCTACGGCATGGCGAAAGCCCCGCACTCCCTGCGGCCGGTGCTGCTGATGCTGACGGTCCTGCCGTTCTGGACGAGCTTCCTGATCCGGGTCTACGCCTGGATCGGCATCCTGAAGAACGAGGGGCTGCTCAACGGAGCGCTGCTGGCGCTCGGGGTGATCTCGGCGCCGTTGACGATCCTCAACACGGACGTCGCCGTCTACATCGGCATCGTCTACTCCTACCTGCCGTTCATGGTGCTGCCGATCTACGCCAGCTTGGAGCGCATGGACGGCCGCTTGATCGAGGCGGCGCAGGACCTTGGCTGCCCGCCGACGCGCGCCTTCTGGCGCATCACCGTGCCGTTGTCGCTGCCGGGCGTCGTCGCCGGCGCGTTTCTCGTGTTCATTCCGGCGGTCGGCGAGTTCGTCATTCCCGACCTCCTCGGCGGCTCCGGCACGCTGATGATCGGCAAGACGCTGTGGGACGAGTTCTTCACCAACCGCGACTGGCCGCTCGCCTCGGCCGTGGCCGTGCTGTTGCTGCTGGTGCTGGTGATCCCGATCGTCCTGTTCCAGCGCGGGCAGGCGAAGGTGCCGCGATGAGGAAGTCCTGGAGCGCCTTCAACGTCGCCTCCGTCGCGCTCGGCTTCGCGTTCCTCTACGTGCCGATCGCGATCCTGGTGATCTACTCGTTCAACGCGTCCCGGCTCGTCACCGTTTGGGGCGGGTTCTCGACGCAATGGTACGCGGCGCTGTGGAACAACAGGCAGCTCCTCGACGCGGCCTGGGTGACGGTGCGCGTCGGCGTTCTGTCGGCGACGGTGGCCACCGTGCTCGGCACGCTCGCCGCGCTGGCGCTGACCCGCTTCGCGCGCTTTCGCGGCCGCCTCCTGTTTTCCGGCCTCGTCTACGCGCCGCTGGTGATGCCGGAAGTGATCACCGGCCTGTCGCTGCTGCTCCTGTTCGTCGCGGTCGGCTTCGAGCGCGGCTTCTGGACGCTGACGATCGCCCACGTCACCTTCACCCTGTGCTTCGTTGCCGTGGTGGTGCAGTCGCGCCTCGTGTCGGTCGACCGGTCGCTGGAGGAGGCGGCGCAGGATCTGGGCTGCCCGCCCTGGAAGTGCTTCTTCCTGATCACGCTTCCCGTGATCTGGACGGCGGTGGCGTCCGGCTGGATGCTGGCCTTCACCCTGTCGATCGACGACCTGGTGATCTCGAGCTTCACCACGGGCCCGGGCGCCACAACGCTGCCGATGCGCATCTACAGCCAGGTGCGGCTCGGCGTGACGCCCGAGATCAACGCCGTTTGCACGATCCTCATCGCCGTGGTCTCGGTCGGCGTCGTCGCTTCCGGCCTCCTCGCCAAGCGGCAGCTGGTGCGGCGCGAGCGCGACGAGCGCATGGCGGCGGCGGCGGCGGCCGGCTAGGACTTGCCGTCCAGCGCCCAGGCGCAAACGAGGTGGTGGGCGATCGCGAACGGCTGCGGCAGCTTCAGCCCGTCGGCGTGCCGCTCTTCCAGCATCGCCACGACCTCGTCGCGCCCGAACCAGCGGCAGGCCTCGAGCTCGGCGGGGTCGAAGCGCACCTCTCCCGGCTCGGCGCCCGCGACGCAGCCGAGCATCAGCGAGCCCGGAAACGGCCAGGGCTGCGAGCAAAGGTAGCGCACCGAGCGCACCCGGACGCCGGCCTCCTCGAACGTTTCGCGCGCGACCGCCGCTTCCAGCGTTTCGCCGGGCTCCACGAAGCCGGCGAGGCAGGAAACCATGCCCGGCGCGAAGTGCGGTCCCCGGCCGAGCAGGCATCGCCCCGCGCCGTCGTGGACGAGCATGATCGCCACCGGGTCGGTGCGCGGGAAGTGCTCGGCGCCGCAGCTCGCGCAGCGTCGCCGGCAGCCGCCGGCCTCCGCCGCCGTTTCGCCGCCGCAAACGCCGCAGAAGCGCGCGCGGCGGTGCCAGTTGAGAAGGTGCTCGCCCTGCGCCAGCGCGCCTTCGAGCGCGGGCGACAGAACGTCCGCCGTGCCGAGCGCGCGCAAGGAACGCGCAACCGCGTCCGTCGGCGCGGCGGCAACGCGCGCGACCCAGACCGGCGCGCCGGCGGCGTCGAAGCCGAGCAGCGTTTCGTCCTCGGCGTTCATCGCCGCGGCGCGCGACAGGTCGAAGGCGAAACCGTCGTCGCCGCCCGTCAGCCAGCCGTCGGGACCGAGCAGGTGGACCCGCGCCCGGACGTCGGTTCGCGCGGACAAGAGCACCGCCTCGGTTCGCGCTTCCCCGTCGCGGCGCAACGCGTTGCCGCTGAAGCCCATGCGCGGACGGGTCGCGTCGCCGTTTCTCACTGCGCCAGGACTTCGGCCTTCAGCCCGTCCGCGAATCGGTCGAGCGCGTCGGCTTCGTAGGGCACGGCGCTCCCGAAGCCCCAGACCGGGTTCGGCCAGTTCGCGTCGCCCGCCTGGCGCGCCACGACATGCAGGTGGAACATCGACACGACGTTGCCGAGCGTCGCGATGTTCAGCTTGTCGGCCCGCGCCACGCGCTTCATGGCGCGCGACACCAGCGAGGTCTCGAAGGTCAGCATGGTCTGGTCGAGCGGGGTCAGGTCGTGGAACTCGACGATGTCGTTGCGCTTGGGCACCAGGATGGCCCAGGGCCAGCGCCGGTCGTTCATGACGCGCAGGTCGCACAGGCCCAGCACCGCGACGCGCGTCGTGTCCTTCGCCAGGCGTGGGTCCAGCGCGAACCGTCGCATTCGTTTGTCGCCCGCGCTCGATGTGAAGCTCCCATGACGGAAGGTAGGCGGGCGCTTGCTTTTCAAAGGGGGAGGGGCGATATGAACGGCGGGAGGTTGGTGGTGGACGAGCCACTCGCCAACCGGGTCAGGTCCGGAAGGAAGCAGCCCCAACGAGCCCGGCACGGGTCATCGTGCCAGCCTCCCACCCTTAGCCTTTCCTGCCGTGCCGCCGGCGAACCCTTCGGGAGCGATGCCCGGGCGATGAGCGAGGAAGCGTTTCCGGCGAAAACGGACATTGGCGCCGGCTACCGGGTCCTCGCCCGCAAGTACCGTCCGCAGAGCTTCGACGACCTGATCGGCCAGGAGCCGATGGTCCGCACCCTCACCAACGCCTTCGAGACCGGCCGCGTCGCGCAGGCGTGGATGCTGACCGGCGTGCGCGGCGTCGGCAAGACCACCACCGCCCGCATCCTCGCCCGCGCGCTCAACTACCGCACGGCGACGATCGACCGCCCGACGATCCAGATGCACGAGGAGGGCCTCGACGACCGCGCCATCATGGAAGGGCGGCACGTCGACGTGGTGGAGATGGACGCCGCTTCCCATACCGGCATCGACGACGTGCGCGAGATCATCGCGCAGGTGCGCTACAAGCCGGTCTCGGCGCGCTTCAAGGTCTACATCATCGACGAGGTCCACATGCTGTCGGTGCAGGCCTTCAACGGCTTGCTGAAGACGCTGGAGGAGCCGCCGGAGCACGCCAAGTTCGTGTTCGCCACCACCGAGATCCGCAAGGTGCCGATCACCGTCCTGTCGCGCTGCCAGCGCTTCGACCTGCGCCGCGTCGAGGCGGGCGCCCTGATAACGCACCTGCAGCGCATCGCCGACGCGGAAGGCGTGTCGTTCGACGCGGAGGCGCTGCGCCTCGTGGCGCGCGCGGCGGAGGGCTCGGTGCGCGACGCGCTGTCGCTCGCCGACCAGGCGATCGCCCACGGCGCCGGAGGCGTGACGGCCGATCAGGTCCGAACAATGCTGGGCCTGTCCGACCGGGGCGCCACCCGGCGGCTGCTCGGCCTCATCCTCAGCGGAGACGCTGAGGATG
>CAXUCL010000104.1:0-7777 GCA_964249395.1 uncultured Rhizobiaceae bacterium | reverse complement strand
GAGGGCCACCCGGTTGCCGCCGCCGAGGGGCGCAGCGCCCGCGCGCCCGACCGCGCGGGCCGCTTGGGGGTGGACGGCGAGCCGCTCGATCCCCTGCCCGGCCTCGTCCTTCTCCTCAACAAGCCGCTCGGGGTCACCTGCTCGCATAAAGAAGCCGGACCGCTCGTCTACGGACTGTTGCCCGCGCGCTGGCGCCGCCGCGACCCGGCGCTCTCCACCGTCGGCCGGCTCGACAAGGAAACGTCCGGCCTCCTGCTCCTCACCGACGACGGCGCGCTGCTGCACCGGATCATCGCCCCCAAAAGCCGCCTCCTCAAGCGCTACCGCGCCCGCCTCGCGCGCCCGCTCACCGGCGGCGAGGCGGCGGTCTTCGCCGCCGGCACGCTGATGCTGGAAGGGGAGGAGAAGCCGCTTCTGCCCGCCGTGCTGCAGCGGATCGGCGAGCGGGAAGCGTTCGTCACGGTCATGGAAGGCCGCTACCATCAGGTCAGGCGCATGTTCGCCGCTGTCGGCAACCACCTCGAGGCGCTGCACCGCGACCGGCTGGGCCGGCTCGACCTGCCGTTCGACCTCCCGTCCGGCGCGTTCCGCCCGCTCGACGCCGCCGGCATCGCCGCGATCTTCGCCGCCGCGAGCCCCGCGCCGTGAGCGCGGTCGGCTTCGACCGCAGCTTCGAGCCGCGCCACGGCGAGGCGGTCGCCGCCGAACCCGAGCCCCTTCACCTTCCACGGCACGAACAGCTATGTTCTCGGCGCCGAGCGGCTGATCCTCGTCGATCCCGGCCCGGACGCGCCGACACATCTCGAAGCGCTGCGCCGCGCGGTCGCCGGCCGGCCGGTGGCGGCGATCCTCCTGACCCACACCCACCGCGACCACACGGCCCTGGCGCCGGCCGCCCGCCAGGCCTTCGACGCGCCGCTCCTGTTCGAGGGCCGGCACCGCCCATCGCGGCTGATCCTGCCCGGCGAGGGCGCGTTGCTCGACGCCAGCGCCGACATGGACCTCGCGCCCGACCGCGCGCTCGCCGACAACGAAACGCTGCGTCTCGAAGAGACGACGGTTCGCGCCGTCGCGACGCCGGGTCACGCCGCGAACCACCTCGCCTTCGCGGTGGAAACCGGCCCGGCGGCGGGGGTCCTCCTTTCGGGCGATCACGTCATGGCCTGGTCGACCACGGTGGTCGCGCCGCCGGACGGCTCGATGGCCGACTACATGCGCTCGCTCGACACGCTGCTGGCGCGAAACGACACGGTCTACTTCCCGGGACACGGCGGCCCCGTTTCACGGCCGGCCGCCTTCGTGCGCGCGATCAAGGCGCACCGGACCCTGCGCGAGGCCGCGATCCTGTCGGCGGTGCGCGGCGGCGTCGAGACGATTTCAGCGATCGTCGCGCGCATCTATCGGGGCACCGACCGACGACTGCACGGCGCGGCGGCCTTGTCGGTCCTGGCGCACCTGGAAAGCCTGGTGGAACGAGGCTCGGTGACGAGCGACGGCCCGCCGACGCTCGCAAGCCGTTTCGCTCCCGCCTGAGGCTTTAGCCGCCGGACGTCGCGACGCCCACCATGGCGGCGTCGACGCGCGCGAGGAAGCTTTCGATGAAGCGGCGGTTCTGCCCGAAATCGCGCCGACCGAAGCGCGACACCGACCTGAGGTCGAGATAGGCTTGGTCCTCGTCCTCCTCGATGCGGATCTCGACGTCGCTCGGCAGCGCCAGGATCGGACTCGCGGCCACCGCCTTGATCCGGTATTGGGCGGCCTCCGGCCGGTCGAGCGGGTCGGCGGCAGCGGCCGGCTCCTCTTCGTCGCCGGTCACGGCGACGGTTGTCTCGTCGCGCGAGCGCGGGATCGGGATCGTCGCCGCCCCGGCGGGCGGCGCTCCCCCGTCATCCGCTTCGATCGCGTCCAGCGGTTCGGCGGTCTCGACGCCGCTCACCGTCCAGCCGCTGTCGCCGAGCGCCGTGCGCGCCGCGGCGTAGAGTTGCGAAGCGCGCACGGGGAACGTGCGGCCCTCGATGGCGCCTTCGACCTTCTCCGCGTCCGGCGGGCGCGGCGATGCGTCGGCGGGGATGGCCATGCCGGCGGTTTCGGCGGCGCGCTCGGGCGGCGTTCCGTAGCCGATAACGGCGGCCGCAAGGAACGGCGCGCCGACGATCGCCGACACGAACAGCGCCGCGAGCGCCGTTCCGCCGCCCGCATGGCCCTTGCGCCAAACGCGCGCGAGGCTGAGCAGCGCCAGCCCGAACGCCGCCGCGGCGAAGCCGCCGACGACCTGGACAAGAACCGCGAAGGCGTCGAAGCCGATGCCGCCGCGGCGGAAGACGACCACGGTCGCGACGAGCAGCAGAACGGCGAAGAACGCAAGGCGGCGCGCCAGAAACGCGCCGCGGAGCCGTTTGCGAAGGTAGTGTCCCGCCATGAACCACCGCCTGCCGGACGATTGCGCTGCCGCCGCGGCGGACTGTGCCGCCGCGCGCCGCCTTCTACCCGTCCGGCCGCAAAACCGCACCCGAAAACGTCGCGCGCGAGGCGCCGACCGGCGCTCCTCGGCGCGGCGTCATCTTCCGGCCCGATTTCGCGCGAGAAGTTTCCGGCAAGGCCGCGAGGGCCGGTGTGTTGGAAACGGCGGTCGCGAAGGGTTTTCATGGTGAACGAGCAAGCGAACGGCGCGGCCGGGTTTCCCGACGACCCCGGCCTGCAGCCCTACGAGACGGTGGAGATCGAGCTGGCGCTCGACCTGCAGGAGCCGGCGACGCGGCCCTTCGAGGACTGCGTCCGCAGCGCCGTCGAGGTGATCGGCGGCGAGATCCTGTTCGACGTGCCGGCCGACGCGTCGCTGGAGGACGCCTCGCGCATCGCGGCCGTGCGGGTGCCGGGCGAGCACCGCGACCGCATCGTCTTCGCGATCCTCAACGAGCAGGAGACCTCGATCCGCGTCGCCGACCGCGACGAGGTGGGCGACCGCTTCTACGGCTTCGCGCACGCCTTCGTCGGCGTCCTGGAGCGCATCCGCGACGACCTCAGCCTGTCGCACCTCGCGTCGGGCGGCGCCGCTTAAGGCGCCTCATTCGCCGATCAACAGGCGACGCTTGCCGCCCGGCGCCTTGGCGGCGCGCGCCATGCGGATCTCGGCCTGCGCCGCGGCGATCCGCGCCACCGGCACGCGGAAGGGCGAGCAGGACACGTAGTCGAGGCCCGACTGCTGGAAGAAGGCGATCGAGGCTGGGTCGCCCCCGTGCTCGCCGCAAACGCCGAGCGCGATGTCGGGCCGCGCCCGCCGCGCCTTCTCGACGCCGAGCGCGATGAGCGCCCCCACCCCGTCGACGTCGATCGACTGGAACGGGTCGCGCGCGATGATGCCCTTGCGCTCGTAGGTCGGCAGGAAGTTCGCCGCGTCGTCGCGCGAGATGCCGAACACGGTCTGCGTCAGGTCGTTGGTGCCGAACGAGAAGAAGTCCGCCCCTTCCGCGATCGCGTCCGCCACCATGATGGCGCGCGGAAGCTCGATCATCGTGCCGACGCGGTAGTCGATCGCGCGGCCGCGCTCGGCGACCACCAGCGCGGCGACGGCGTCGATCCGGCCCTTCACGAAGTCGAGCTCGGCCTTCAGGCCGACCAGCGGCACCATGATTTCGGGCACCACCGCCGCGCCGGCGCGATCGCCGGCCTCGATCGCCGCCTCGAAGATCGCCCGCGCCTGCACGTCGACGATCTCCGGATAGGAGATCGCCAGGCGGCAGCCGCGATGGCCGAGCATCGGGTTGAACTCCTCCAGCTTGGCGACCCGCTCGGCGAGCACCGCCGCCTCGATGCCGAACTGGTGCGCCACCTCGGCGATGTCGGCCTCGCCCTTCGGCAGGAACTCGTGCAGCGGCGGGTCGAGCAACCGGATCGTCACCGGCAGGCCGGCCATGATCTCGAACAGCTCGATGAAGTCCGAGCGCTGGAACGGCAGCAGCTCGGCCAGCGAGGCGCGCCGCCCGTCCTCGTCGGAGGCGAGGATCATGCGGCGCATGGCCGGCAGGCGGTCGGCCTGGAAGAACATGTGCTCCGTGCGGCACAGGCCGATGCCCTCCGCGCCGAAATCGCGCGCCAGCCGCGCTTCCGCCGGCGTTTCGGCGTTGGTGCGGACCCCCATCCGCCGCGCCCGGTCGGCGAAGGTCATCAGCAGCCCGAGCTCGCCGGCGAGACTCGGCCGCTCCAGCTCGGCCGCGCCGAAGATCACCTCGCCCGTCGAGCCGTCGATGGTGATGAGGTCGCCGGCGCGCAGGAACAGGTCGCCGGCCCGGAGCGTGCCGGCGACGGGATCGAGGCGCAGCGCTCCGGCGCCCGTGACGCAAGGCTTGCCGATGCCGCGGGCGACCACGGCCGCGTGACTGGTGGTGCCGCCGCGGATGGTCAGGACGCCTTCCGCGACGTGCATGCCGTGGACGTCCTCGGGGTGCGTCTCGTTGCGCACCAGGATCACCGCGCGGCCCTCCGCGGCGCCGGCCTGCGCGGCTTCCGGCGTGAAGGCGATGGCGCCGCTCGCCGGGGGCGGCGAGGCCGGGCGCCCGCGCCCGATCACGACGAGCGCCTCGCGGTTGCGGATCGCCGGGTGCAGGAGCTGATCGAGCGAGGTCGGATCGATCCGCAGGATCGCCTCTTCTTCGTCGAGGATGCCGTCGCTGACGAGCCTGGTCGCGATGCGCACGGCTTCGGCCGGCGTGCGCTTGGCGACGCGCGACTGCAGAAGGAACAGTTCGCCGTCGCCAACCATGAAGTCGATCTCGACCGCGTCGCGGTGGTGCGCCTCGAGCCGCGCCGCGTCGGAAGCCAGCGCGTCGAACAGCGCCGAGAACGGCGGCTGCGACCCTTCGCGCATGAAGTCGGCGATGGCGAACACGGCGGCCGCCGGCTCGCCGGGATCGACGGCGTTGCGGCTGCCGAACACGAACTCGCCGGTGAGCCGCGCCCCGCCCGTCGCGAAGTCGCGCGAGCGGGCGCGGCCCGTGCCGGAGGCCTGTCCGCGCTCGTTGAAGATCATCGCGTGCGCCGTCACCGCGAGCCCGGAGTTCTCCGGAATGCCGTGCAGGACGCGGAAGGCGCGGGCGACCGGGCTGTGCCACGACGCGAAGTCCGCTTCCACGACGCGCGACAGCTGCTCCATCGGGGTCTGCGGCAGCGCCGCGCCGGTCGCTGCCTCGATGAAGGCGTGGTCGCGGGCGAGAAGGCGACGCCATTCGGCCGGAGAGGCCGGGGCGCCCCCGGCCCAACCCGCCTCGCGCCGTTCGGCGTCCCAGATGTCCTCGCACTCGCCGGCGTCGAGGCCGAACACGAGAGAGGAGAAGGACTCGACGAAGCGGCGGTAGGAGCGGAAGGCGAAGCCGGCGTCGCCGAGCTCGGCCGCGAGCGTTTCGACGGTCCGGTCGTTCAGCCCGACGTCGAGCACGGTTTCGGCGAGGCCCGGGACCGGCGTGCGCGCGCTGGTCCGAACGGCGAGCAAGAGCGGCCGCGCCGCGCCGTCGAACTGCCGGCCCGTGACGCCTTCCAGCCATTCCACGGCGCTCGCCAGATCGGCCTTCAGCGCCTGCGGCAGGTCGTTTGGATGGCTCGCGGCCTCGCGCCAGGCGGCCGTGGAAACGGTGAAGCCGGGCGGCACCGGCAGGTCGAGCGAGGCGAGGAGCGCGAGGTTCGTGCCTTTCAGGCCGAGCGCTTCCACCGCGTCGGCGGTGCGCTCCGCTCCTCCGCGCCTGAACGTGTGGATCCGCTTCGCCATCGCGCCGCGCGCCGCTCCCCATCCGCGCTTTCGAGCGAAACGCGGACGGAACGATTAGGAAACTTTCGGGCCGCCGCCAATTGCTGCGATGCAAAAAAACCGCGGCAAAGCCTCGGGAGCGGTCAGGACGCCGCGTCGATGGCGGCGGCGAACTCGGCGGCCGGCATCGCGCCCTCGTAGCGTCGGCCGTTGATGAAGAAGGTCGGGGTCGACTGGACGCCGAACTCAGCGTCGCCGCGCTGCTGCGTCGCGACGACCTTCTCCTGCAGGGCGCGGTCGGACAGGCAGCTCTTGAAGCTTTGCTCCGTGAAGCCGGCGAGCTTGGCGATGCCGAGCAGCGCTTGGCTGGCGTTCTGGGCGCGCGCCCACTCGTCCTGCTGCTGGAACAGCACCTCCACCATGGCGTTGCGCCGCCCTTCCGGCGCGCAGCGCGCGAGCATGAAGCCGGCGACGGCGCGCGGGTCGAACGGGAACTCGCGCAGGATGATCTTCGCCTTGCCGGTATCGACGTAGTCCTTCTTGATCTGCGGCAGCGTGTTGACGGCGAAGTCGGCGCAATGGCCGCAGGTCATCGAGGCGTATTCGATGATGGTGACCGGCGCGTCCGGCTTGCCCTCGACGATGTCCGGCAGCGGCCCCGGCTCCATGAGCTTGGCGACGTCCACCGTGCCCTTCGGCTCCGGCGCCGTTGCGGCGGTGGCCGCGGGAGCGGTCGCGCCGGGGACGGGCGTCGCGGCGTCCTGCGCCCTGGCCGGCAGGGCGGCGGTGGCGGCGAGGAGCGCCAGGACGGCGAGCGCGCCGCGGGAACCGGAACGACGTTGCGGCGGGCAGGATCGGGCGGCGGACATGGCGGGCTTCCGTTGGAGCGGGCGAGCGCCGGACCGTTCGCGGCGCTTCGGATCGAAGGACTTGTCTAGAAACAGATTGCGACGCTGCCAAGGGCGCTCGGGTCGACGCGCGGTTACGGTTTCGTCATCGGCTGCCGTTTGAGGACGCTTTCGCCGAAAAGCCGCAGCGCTTCGCGCAGGCGCGGGTCCTCGATCCGCGCCGTCATCGCATCGAGCGACTCCGCCTCGCCGGCGCGAAGCTCGCGCAGCACGGGCCGGCGGTCGGGGCGCAGCGGCGGCACGGGCTTCTGCACGATGCGAAGCTTGTCGACGGCGGCGAACCCGAAGAACGTGTTGACGCGCTCCACGACCAGACCCGCCTCGTGCTGGAGGCGCAGCGCCGAGGCGCCCTCGCAGGCCACCACCAGCGTCGCGGGCACCAGCCGGTCGCCGCGCGCAGCAGCGATCCCAGGCGGCCAAACGAGCTTCTCGGGCCGCGTCGACGATTCGAGCCGCTGGCCGACGATCTCGGACCAGGCGCCGACGAGCCCGACGGTCATGCCCGTCTTGCGGCGCAGCACCGGGTCGAGCAGCGCAAGGATCGCTTCCCCGACCGGCTCGGCTGGCGGCACGGCGCCGCGGCGGCGCTTGGGCGGGGTCACGGGTCGCCCGCCTCGTTCCGCCAAGGCACGGAGGCCGCGAGGAGCGACACCGCGAAGGCCCAAACGGCGTCGAGGATGTCGTGGAAGAACATCATGTTGGTGAGGCCGGGCACGAGAAACGCCGCGACCAGCGCCAGCGCGGCAGCCAGGCGCGACGCGCCGCCGACCGTCCGGCGCGCGGCCCACGCCGTCCAAAGCGGCGATGCGACGACGAGAACGAACGCGAGGACGCCGAGGAGGCCGGCATCCACCGCAACCGTCAGCACGACGTTGTGGAGGTGGCTGAACGAGCGCTCGCGGAAGACGGCGGGGTCGAGGTAGGGCTCCACCGCGATCCAGCGGGCGCTTTCCCCGTAGCCGAACCACGGCTGCGCGGCGATCGCCCGAACCGCGGCCTCGTACATCTCGCGCCGGAAGTTCAGGGAGGTCGCCGCCGGCTCGTCGGCGGCGATGCGCGCGAGCTCCGCCGTCATCGCGGCGACGCGCGACTCGATCAACGCGCGGATCAGCGCCGGCTTGACCGCGGGCAG
>CAXUCL010000103.1:0-7870 GCA_964249395.1 uncultured Rhizobiaceae bacterium | reverse complement strand
GGGCGTCGTTCGGCTGCTCTGTGGGCGCGGCGCGGCGCAGGGGGCCGCGCAGCGGCTGCGGTTCGCCGGCGGTTTCCGCGGGTGCCGAGCGGCTCCCGGCGTTCGGCAGGCGGGAAAGCCGGGCCTCGATCGAGGCCAGGGTCCGGTTGAGGGAGGCCAACGGCGAGTCGTCGCCCTCGTCGGGCTCGCGAACGCCGAGGGACCGTTCCGACCTTGCCATGGTGCTCTCCCCGAAGGGCCGGGCGAAGCGCGCGGCGCTTCTCGGCTGTGTTCGTGTGTTCCGGGCCTTCCCGCGGGCCGATGATGGTTTGCGGACGGTAAAGCCGACGCCTGTTCCCGCCGGTATAGAAACGGAGCGTTGACCGAAGCTGGAGCGATTCGTCGCGTCGGCCTTCAAGCGCCACAATCGCGTCGCAATCTAAAAGTCGTGTCGAATCAGTAGGTACGGCTCTCCTTTCCCTTGGAGCGCCAGCGCGAAGCCGGAAATGCCCCAATGATCCATGCCCTTCCTCTCGACGAGGCCCGCGAGGAGGACGCGTCGCCGCGGGTCGAGGTCCTGCTTGGGATCGAGCCGTCCCCCAACGACGACCGCGACGTCTACCGCATCGGCGACCTGGCGCAGGAGTTCGGCGTCACGCTGCGCACGCTGCGCTTCTACGAGGACCGCGGGCTTCTCAGCCCCGAGCGGCGCGGCACGACGCGGCTGTATTCCCAGAAGGACCGCAAGCGGCTGCGCCTCATCCTGCTCGGCAAGGTCCTCGGCTTCTCGTTGACCGAAGTCCGGCAGATCATGGACATCTACGGGCAGCCGAACGGCAAGCGCCGCCAGCTCGAGGTGGCGCTGAGCCGCTTCGCCGAGCAACGCGAGGTGCTCCTGGCGCAACGCGAGGAGATCGAGCGCTCCATCAAGGCGATGGACAAGTCGATCGACTTCGTTCGCGCGCGGCTGCTCTAGCTCTCACCGCCCGGACTGCCGGTTCCCGACGCCCGGACCCGCCGCTTGCGCAGGCCGCTTGGACGCGGTATTGCAGCGCCTGATTGACGTAAACGTCAAAGTTCATGCTTCGGGAAAGGCCGAGCCATGCCGATCTATCAGGCCCCGGTGGCGGACACCCTGTTCGTGCTGCGCGACGTGATCGGCCTGGAGCGCCACGCCAACCTGCCCGGCTTCTCCGACGCGACGCCCGACATCGTCGAGGCGATTCTCGGCGAAGCGGCCCGGATGTCGGTCGAAGTCCTGCAGCCGCTGAACCGGAGCGGCGACCGCGAGGGCTGCACCCGCCATGCCGACGGCTCGGTGACGACGCCCGCCGGCTTCAAGGAAGCGTACGCCGTGTTCCGCGACGGCGGCTGGGGCGGCCTGTCGTTCGATCCCGAATACGGTGGCCAGGGCCTGCCGCACCTCCTTTCGGCGGTGGTGAACGAGTTCATGTCGTCCGCCAACATGTCCTTCTCGATGTATCCAGGGCTGACGGCGGGCGCCATCGCGGCGCTCCGGCAGCACGGCAGCGACGCGCAGAAGGCGCTCTACCTGCCCAAGATGATCGAGGGCCGCTGGACCGGCACGATGAACCTCACCGAGCCGCATTGCGGCACGGACCTCGGCCTGCTGCGCACCAAGGCGGTGCCGGCGGCGGACGGCTCGTATCGGCTGTCGGGCCAGAAGATCTTCATTTCCGCCGGCGAGCACGATCTCGCCGAGAACATCGTCCACCTGGTGCTCGCGCGGATCGAGGGCGCGCCGGCGGGCACGAAGGGCATCTCGCTCTTCGTGGTGCCGAAGTTCCTGCCGAACGCCGACGGCGAGGCGGGGGCGCGCAACGGCGTGTCCTGCGGCGCCATCGAGGAGAAGATGGGCATCCACGCCAATGCCACCTGCGTCATGAACTACGACGGGGCGACCGGCTGGCTGGTGGGCGAGGCGCACAAGGGCCTGCGCGCGATGTTCACCATGATGAACGAGGCGCGGCTCGGCGTCGGCATCCAGGGCCTGGCGATCTCCGAGGTCGCCTACCAGAACGCCGCCGCCTACGCGAAGGACCGCGTGCAAGGCCGCGCGCTGTCGGGCGCGAAGGCGCCGGAGAAGGCCGCCGACCCGATCATCGTCCACCCGGACGTCAGGCGCATGCTGATGACGATCCGCGCGATCAACGAGGCCGGCCGGGCGCTGGTGCTGCGGACCGCCATGATGGGCGACCTGTCGCACCTGGCGGCCGACGAGGGCGAGCGGCGGGACGCAGACGACTGGATGGGCCTGATGACGCCCGTCATCAAGGGCGTCCTCACTGACAAGGGCTTCGAGAACGCGGTGATGGCGCAGCAGGTGTTCGGCGGCCACGGCTACGTCGCCGAATGGGGCATGGAGCAGTTCGTGCGCGACGCGCGCATCGCGCAGATCTACGAGGGCGCGAACGGCATCCAGGCGCTGGACCTGGTCGGGCGCAAGCTGGCCTCGAACGGCGGCCGCGCCGTGCAGAGCTTCTTCAAGGAGGTCGGCGCCTTCTGCGAGGAGAACCGGTCGGACGAGCGGCTCGCGCCGTTCACCAAGGCGCTGAAGAAGGGCTTGAACGACCTGCAGTCGGCGACGATGTGGCTGATGGGGAACGCCATGAACAGGCCCGACAACGCCGGGGCGGCCTCCACCGACTACATGCACCTCTTCGGCCTCGTCGCGCTCGGCTACATGTGGGGCGTGATGGCGAAGGCGGCGGGGGAGAAGCTGGCTGGCGGCCAAGCCAACGGCGACGCGGCGTTCCTCGAAGCCAAGCTCGCGACCGGCCGCTTCTTCATGGACCGCGTCCTGCCGGAAACCGCCGCCCACCTCGCCCGCATCTCCGCCGGCGCCGATTCGACGATGGCGCTCGCGGCGGAGGCGTTCTGAGGTGGAGGCGCGGCATGCGAGACCTTGGTTATTTCGCGACGCTCACGACGGAAGATGACGAAGTTCTTGTCGTCTTTCCGGACGTGCCGCAGGTCGTGACGTCCGGTGTCGAAGAACGAGATGCGCTCTATCAGGCAGCGGACGCGCTCGGCCTCGCGCTTCGCGGTTACCTTTCAGGCAATGAAGAGCTGCCGGCGCGGACGGCGCGGACGGGATATCTTGTTTTTCCGTTGACGGACGACGCCCTGCATCTTGAGGTCATCCTTCATGTGCGGGAGGCCGGCATTCCGGCCGCTGAACTCGCCGCCCTTCTCGGTGTCGGGCTAAGAAAGGCCGAACGGCTCCTCGATCCGCTCGTCCCCGCCTCCGTCCGTTTCACGGAGCGGGCGCTCCACAAGCTGGGCGTTCGCCCAAGCCTTCACCAGATGGAACCGGTAGCGGATGCCGGCGCATCACCATCAGCGGCCACGCCGAAGCCCTGGGAGGTCTGACATGACCGAAGCCTTCATCTACGACCACGTGCGCACGCCGCGCGGGCGCGGCAAGAAGGACGGGGCGCTGCACGAGGTGCCGGCGGTGCGGCTCGGCGCGCGGATGCTGGAGGCGCTGCGCGAGCGCAACGGCCTGCCCACGGCCAAGGTCGACGACATCATCTTCGGCTGCGTCGACCCGGTCGGCGAGGCCGGGGCCGTGATCCCGCGCTCGGCCGCCTTCGAGGCGGGCTACGACTTCGCCGCGCCCGGCCTGCAGATCTCGCGCTTCTGCGCGTCGGGCCTCGACGCGGTGAACCTCGCGGCTGCCAAGATCGCGCAAGGGGCGGACGACCTGGTGATCGCCGGCGGCGTCGAGTCGATGTCGCGCGTCGGCATGGGCCAGGCCGGCGGCGCCTGGTTCATGGACCCGTCGGTCGGCATCCCGTCCTACTTCATGCCGCAGGGCGTGTCCGCCGACCTGATCGCCACGAAATACGGCTTCACCCGCGACGACGTCGACGCCTACGCCGTGGAGTCGCAGAAGCGCGCCAAGGCCGCCTGGGACGACGGGCGGTTCGCGAAATCCGTGGTGCCGGTGCGCGACCAGAACGGCCTCGTCATCCTCGCCCGCGACGAGCACATGCGGCCCGGCACCGACATGCAGGCGCTGGGCTCGCTCGACCCGTCTTTCGCGATGATGGGCGAGATGGGCGGCTACGACGCCGTCGCCGTCCAGGCGCATCCCGAGATCGAGCGGGTCAGCCACGTCCACCATGCCGGCAACTCGTCCGGCATCGTCGACGGCGCGGCGGCCGTGCTGCTCGGCTCGCGTGCCGGCGGCGAAACGCTGGGCGTCCGGCCCCGCGCCAGGATCCGCGCCTTCGCCAACGTCGGCTCCGACCCGGCGCTGATGCTGACCGGGCCGGTGGACGTGACGCGAAAGCTGCTCGACCGCGCCGGGATGGCGCTTTCCGACATCGACCTGTTCGAGCTGAACGAGGCCTTCGCGGCCGTGGTGCTGCGCTACGTCCAGGCCTTCGACATCGACACGAGCCAAATCAACGTCAACGGCGGGGCGATCGCCATGGGCCACCCGCTCGGCGCCACCGGCGCGATGATCCTCGGCACCGTGCTCGACGAGCTGGAACGGCAGAACAAGCAGACGGCGCTCGTGACGCTCTGCATCGGCGCCGGCATGGGCACGGCGACGATCGTCGAGCGGGTCTGAGGGAAGCGGGAGGACGAACGATGGCGACCTACAGCAACTTCACGCTCGACACCGACGCCGACGGCATCGCGCTCGTCACCTGGGACATGCCGGAACGCTCGATGAACGTCTTCACCGAGGAGGTGATGGACGAGCTCGACCGGATCGTCGACGCGATCGTCGCCGACGGCGCGGTCAAGGGCGCGGTGATTGCGTCGGGCAAGAAGGACTTCTCCGGCGGCGCCGACCTCAAGATGCTGCGCGGCATGTTCGACGCCTTCGAGAGCAAGCTCGCGACCGACCGCGAGGGGGCGGTGGCCGAGTTGTTCGAGCGGGCCGGCCGCATGTCCTGGCTTTATCGCAAGCTGGAGACGTGCGGGAAGCCGTTCGTCGCGGCGATCAACGGCACCTGCATGGGCGGCGCCTTCGAGCTGGCGCTGGCGGCCCACGCGCGCGTCGCCACCACGGGCGCGAAGCTGGCGCTGCCGGAGGTGAAGGTCGGCATCTTCCCGGGCGCCGGCGGCACGCAGCGCGTGCCGCGCCTGACCGACACGCAGGCCGCGCTGCAGATGCTGCTGAAGGGCGAAACGCTGTCGCCCGAGAAGGCCAAGCGGATGGGCCTCGTCGACGAGGTGGTGGCGCCGGACGAGATGATCGCGAAGGCCAAGGACATGCTGCGCGCCGGGGTGTCGCCCGTGAAGCCGTGGGACCAGAAGGGCTTCAAGCTGCCGTCCGGGCCGGTTTATTCGGCCGGCGGCGCGCAGCTCTGGCCGGCCGTCGCCTCGCTCTACCGCAAGGAAACCAACGACAACTATCCGGGCGCGCGTGCCATCGTGAAGTGCGTCTACGAGGGGTTGCTGCTGCCGATCGACGCCGCTCTGCGCGTCGAGCAGCGCTACTTCGCCAGCGTGCTGCAGACGACGGAGGCGGCGATGATGATCCGCTCGCTGTTCGTCTCGATGCAGGACCTGGGCAAGGGCGCGCGCCGGCCGAAGAACGTGCCGCCGACGAAGATCGAGACGGTGGGCGTCGTCGGCGCCGGTTTCATGGGCGCGGGAATCGCGCACGCCGCGGCCAAGGCCGGGATCAAGGTGGTGCTAATCGACCGCGACCAAGCCAGCGCCGACAAGGGCCGCGCGCACAGCCAGGGACTGATGGAGAAGCTCGTCGGCCAGGGCCGGGCGACGAAGGCGGAAGCCGAAGCCGTGCTCGGCCGCATCACGGCGACACCGGACTTCGACGGCTTGCGGCAAGCCGACCTCGTGATCGAGGCGGTGTTCGAGGACCGCGACGTGAAGACGGAAACGACGAAGAAGGCCGCCGCCGTGATGAAGGAAGGAGCGATCTTCGCTTCCAACACGTCCACCATCCCGATCACCGGCCTCAGCGAGGCTTTCCCGGACGCGGGCCGCTTCATCGGCATCCATTTCTTCTCGCCGGTCGACAAGATGATGCTGGTGGAGGTGATCCTGGGCGAGAAGACGGGTGACGCGGCGCTCGCCACCGCGCTCGACTTCGTGAAGCTGATCCGGAAGACGCCGATCGTCGTCAACGACACGCGCGGCTTCTTCGCCAACCGCTGCGTGTTCCGCTACATCAACGAGGCCTACGACATGCTCATCGAGGGTGTGCCGCCGGCGATGATCGAGAACGCTGCCAAGGCGGCCGGCATGCCGGTCGGCCCGCTCGCCCTCAACGACGAGGTGGCGATCGACCTTTCCCAGCGCATCATGAAGGCGACGGTGCGCGACGCGGGCGAGGCGGCGGTCGATCCGAAGCACATGCGGCTCGTCGACCGGATGGTGGACGACCTCGGGCGGCTCGGGCGCAAAACGGCCAAGGGCTTCTACGACTATCCGGCGAAACCCGCGAAGAAGCACCTGTGGCCGGAGCTGAAGGCCATGTTCCCGCAGCAGGCGGCGGACGAAGTGGATTTCGGCGAACTCAAGTCACGCTTCCTCGCCACCATGGCGCTGGAGGCGGCGCGCACGGTGGAGGAAGGCGTCGTGACCGACCCGCGCGAGGCCGACGTCGGCTCGATCCTCGGCTTCGGCTACGCGCCCTACACCGGCGGCACGATCTCGTTCATCGACGGCATGGGGGTGACGGCGTTCGTTGCGCTGTGCGAGCGGCTGGCCGCCAAGCACGGCGAGCGGTTCGCCCCGACGCCGCTGTTACGCGACATGGCGGCGAAGAACGAGACCTTCTACGGCCGCTTCGCGCCGAAGAACGCGGCGGCCGCGGCGGCGTAACGGCTTTGCTGGTCGAGGCGGTCGGCCCCTGGTGTCCCCAGCCACGTCATCTCTGGAACGGAGCCCAGGAATGACAGCTGAGGCAGGAGGATACTACAGGCGTAGCCTGTCCTGCGGGGCCGAATCCAGCAGCCGGTCGCGCAGCGCCGCGCGGAAGCGGGCGGCGGCGGGCAGGTCCCATTCGGGGGCGTTGCCGAGCAGCAGGTCGAGGAACGGGATCGCGACGTTCGGATCGGCCGCGACGTTCTCGCGGAAGGACTGCCAGGTCCGCAGCTCCAGCGCGTCCGGCGCGACGTCGATGCCGTCCAGCGCCTGCTCGGCCAGCACCTTGTCGAGCACGGTGATGCAGAACTCGAAGTAGAAGACGCCTTCCGGCCAGAAGTCGACGATGTCCCGCTCGGCCCCGGTCGCGGGCGCGTCGGCGCGGCGGCCGGATCGGGCGTTCGTCACGGGGCGGTGGCGGATCAGGCTGCGCAGGAGGAGACCGGCGGCGAAGTGGCTGAAGTCGCGCCGGTCGCGGTCGGCCAGATCGCGCTGGCGCGAGAACTCCCGCACCCATTCGAAGAAGGCGCGCGTCAGGTCGCGGCGCGAGATCGCGAGGTCGAGGTCGTAGCGCGCGTTGAAGCGGCGGCACGCGAAGTCCATCGTCCGCAGGAACATGCCGAGGCGCCGGATGGAGGAGCGCAGCCGCGCCGGCCCGTCCGGTTCAACCGGCAGGTCGAGGCTCAACTTGGTGGCGATCGCGTTCATGCGCGGCCGATCCTTCACGCCGTCCCTTAGTTTCAGGGAAGATAGGGAACCGTCTGCCGCCAGGCCGCCGCGAGCTCGGCGAAGCGACGCGCGCGCAGGAGCTCGGCCCAGCCGCGCCCTTCCCCGTCCGCAGCCCAGCGAGCGCTTTCCAGGACGACCCGCGCCGGCTCCCCGCTCTGGCGCCGAACCAGGACGGCCAGCCAGCAGACCAGCGCCGCGTGCTCGTTCAGCTCGCTCCGGAGCGGCGCGCCGGGCGACACGATCGCGACCGAGATGCAGGGCCGGACGCTGTCGAGCCGCGCCGTGC
>CAXUCL010000102.1:0-7951 GCA_964249395.1 uncultured Rhizobiaceae bacterium | reverse complement strand
GCCTTCCGCACGGGCGAGCCGTTGACTTGGCGCGCCGCCTGACCCACGGTCCCGCGCCATGCCCGACGCGCCCCCGACGACGAACGCCCCCGAGGTGCGAAAGGTGCAAGCCTTGGAAGCCGCCGACCTGGCGCGCCTGCCCGGCGTGCGGCACGCCTTCTTCACGCGGCGCGGCGGCGCGTCCGCCGGCCTTTACGCCAGCCTCAACGCCGGCGTCGGCTCGCGCGACGATCCCGCCGCGGTGGCCGAGAACCGCGCCCGGATGGCCGCCCGCCTCGGCCTGTCCCCGACCCAACTTCTGACGCTCTGGCAGGTGCATTCGAATGAGGCCGTCACCGTCGACGCGCCTTTTCCCGGCGAGCGGCCGCGCGCCGACGGCCTCGCCACCGCCGTTCCCGGCCTCGCTGTCGCCGTGCTCACCGCCGATTGCGGGCCGGTCCTGTTCGCGGACGCCGCCAACCGCGTCGTCGCCGCCGCCCATGCCGGCTGGCGCGGCGCGACGAGCGGGATCATTGAGGCGACGCTCGAAGCCATGGAGCGCCTCGGCGCGCGGCGCGGCAACGTCGTCGCCGTGCTCGGGCCGACGATCACGCAGGGCGCCTACGAGGTGGACGCCGCCATGGCGGCCGCGATCATCGCCGACGACGGGCAAGCGGCGCGCGTCTTCGCCCCCGGCGCCGCGGCGAACAAGCGCCGGTTCGACCTGCCGGGTCTGATCCTCGCCCGGCTGGAACGGGCGGGCGTGGCCCGCGCCGCCTTCGTCGGGCGCTGCACCTACGCGGCGGAGGACGCGTTCTTCTCCTATCGCCGCGCCACGCACCGCGCGGAACCGGACTACGGCCGCCAGCTTTCGGCGATCGCCCTCGTCTGACCGCCGACCCGAGAGGACCCGCCGCCATGCTGCATTTCCCGCGCGAGGAGTTCGAGGCGCGCCGGAACCGGCTCGTCGCCGAGATGGCCGCCCGCAAGCTCGACGCCATGCTGCTCTTCGCGCAGGACTCGATGTACTGGCTGACGGGCTACGACACGTTCGGCTTCTGCTTCTTCCAGTGCCTGGCGGTGAAGGCTGACGGGGAGATGCGCCTCCTCACCCGCTCGGCGGACCTGCGCCAGGCGCGGCAGACCTCGATCCTGGAAACGGTGACGGTCTGGCGCGACCGCGGCGGGGCGGACCCGACGATCGACCTGCGCGACATGCTGGACGAGATGGGGCTGCTCGGCGCGCGCGTCGGCGTCGAATGGGCGACGCACGGCCTGACCGCCAGCAACGGCCGCCTCCTGGAAGCCCGGCTCGGCTCGTTCGCCGCGTTGAAGGACGCGTCCGACCTCGTGCCGGGCCTGCGGCTCGTTAAAAGTCCGGCCGAGATCGCTTTCGTGCGCGAGGCCGCGCGGCTCGCCGACGCGGCGTTCGAGGCGGCGCTGCCGCTGATCGTGCCCGGTGCCGACGAGGCGGACGTCCTCCACGCCCTGCAGGGCTCGATCCTCCGGGCCGGCGGCGATTATCCGGCCAACCCGTTCATCCTCGGGTCGGGGCCGGACGCGCTGCTGTGCCGCTACAAGTCCGGCCGCCGCCGGCTGGGCGCGCGCGACCAGCTCACGCTCGAATGGGCGGGCGTCAAGGCGCAGTACCACGCCGCCGTGATGCGCACCGTCTGCGTCGGCGAGCCGACCGCGCGGCACCGCGAGCTGTTCGACGCCGCGCTCGAGGCCCTGGACGCCGTGGAAGCGTCGATGCGCCCGGGCTGCACCTTCGGCGAGGTGTTCGACGCCCACGCCGCCGTGATGGAGGCGCACGGCCTGGTGCGCCACCGCCTCAGCGCCTGCGGCTACTCGCTCGGCGCCCGCTTCGCCCCGTCCTGGATGGAGCCGCAGATGTTCTGCGCGAACAACGACGAGCCGATCCAGCCGGACATGACGCTGTTCGCGCACATGATCGTCATGGACTCGGACACGGGCACCGCGATGACGCTCGGCCGGACCTACCTCACCACGGGCGGGGTGCCGGAGCCGCTGTCGCGCCTCCCGCTCGAACTGCCCGTGGCGGCTTGACGGGGCGGCGAACCGCTCGCGCCCCATGTTGCGGCGCGACACCAGTCCCGCGCTTCGCGTCCGCCGGGCGGACCGGCGCATTTGATTCGGGAACCAATGTTGCTAAGGCAGCCGGCAAAGAAACGGCGGCCTTCGCGGGCGGCGCCGGTTGGACGCTGCGCGGCGAACAGGCTTTCGGTCGGATGAAACTCTTCGTCGGCAACTCCAACCGGCAGCTCGCCGAAGCGATCGCCCGCTACCTCGAGCGGCCGCTCGGCCTCGCGACCGTGCGCCGCTTCGCCGACCAGGAGATCTTCGTCGAGGTCCAGGAGAACGTGCGCGGCGAGGACTGCTTCGTGATCCAGTCGACCTCGTATCCAGCGAACGACCACCTGATGGAGCTCCTGATCATGATCGACGCGCTGCGCCGCGCGTCGGCCAAGCGCATCACCGCCGTTCTGCCCTACTTCGGCTACGCGCGGCAGGACCGCAAGGCGGGCGGGCGCACGCCGATCTCGGCCAAGCTCGTCGCCAACATCATCACCCGCGCCGGCGCCGACCGGGTGATGACGCTCGACCTCCATGCCGGCCAGATCCAGGGCTTCTTCGACATCCCCACCGACAACCTGTTCTCCGTGCCGCTGATGGCGCGCGATATCAAGGAGCACCAGGACCTGTCGAAGACGGTGGTGGTGTCGCCCGACGTCGGCGGCGTCGTGCGCGCCCGCGCGCTCGCCAAGCGCATCGACGCCCAGCTCGCCATCGTCGACAAGCGGCGCGAGCGGCCGGGCGAGTCGGAGGTGATGAACGTCATCGGCGACGTGTCCGGCCGCGACTGCCTGCTCGTCGACGACATCATCGATTCCGGCGGCACGCTGTGCAACGCCGCCGACGCGCTGCTCGCGATCGGGGCGGCGAGCGTCAAGGCCTACATCACCCACGGCGTCCTGTCCGGCGGGGCGGTGGCGCGCATCGCCGCCTCGCGCCTGACCGAGCTCGTGATCACCGATTCCATCCAGCCGACGCGCGCCATCCTGGAGGCGCACAATATCCGCGTCGTCACCACGGCCAACCTCCTCGGCGAGGCGATCGCCCGCACCACGACGGAGCGGTCCGTTTCCAGCCTGTTCGATTAGGAGGGCCCGTGACCGTCGTCGCCGCCTACGCCTACGCGAACGGCCAGCGCAGCCGGGAAGTCTCGATCGCCCGGCCCGAGGACGTCCGGATCGGCGACCGCGAGTTCGTTTGGATCGGCATCGTCGACCCGACCGAGGAGGAGCTCGGGCAGCTCAAGAACTGCTTCGACCTCCACCCGCTGGCGCTGGAGGACGCCGCCCAGGAGCACCTGCGCCCGAAGCTCGACGTCTACGGCGACGAGCTGTTCATCGTCGCCCGCACGGCCCGGCTGGAGGACGGCGAGATCCGCTACGGCAAGACGGCGATCTTCGTCGGGGACCGGCACATCATCACGGTGCGCACCGGCTCGCTGCGCGACCACACGCAGCTGCGCGAGCATCTCGAAGGCTCGCCGCACCTCCTGAAATACGGCGTCGACTACGTGCTCTGGGGCATCCTCGACTTCGTGGTCGACTGCTACCTGCCGATCGTCGAGGCGGTCGAGGAGGAGATCTTCGAGATGGAGCGGCAGGCGCTCGACGCCTTCCTGAGCCGCGCCGAGATCAACCGCATCTTCACCATCCGCCGCGAGCTGATCCGCTTCCGCCGCATCATGGGGCCGATGGAGGACGTGATGAGCAAGCTCGGCCACCTGGAGCTCGACTTCCTCGACGCCGAGGCGCGGCCCTACTACCGCGACGTCTACGATCAGGTGCAGCGGGCGGCGAGCCGCGTCGACGGCGCGCGCGAGGTCATCTCCGCCGTTCTGGAGGCGTCGAGCCTCCTGGAACAGCACCGGCAGGGCGCGATCACCCGCCAGCTCGCGGCCTGGGCGGCGATCCTCGCCGTGCCGACGGCGATCGCCGGCGTTTACGGCATGAACTTCGAGCACATGCCCGAGCTCGGCTGGCGCTACGGCTACCCCTTCGCGCTCGGCCTGATCGGCGGCATCGCCGGCCTCCTCTACTGGCGCTTCCACCGCGCGGGCTGGCTGTGAGGGTGCCGGATCGGTCGCCGCGCATCTGCAAAGGCGCGGACAGCCGCGAGCGAGCGCGGAGAACCGTCATCAACGGCTCCGAAAGGTTCTGATCGCCTGGAAAGCGGCCGCAGCTGGCCGACGAGCCGGCTAGAACGGCGAAGCGCGCGTATGGCGAGCGGGCCGATCGAGAGTTCTATCGCGAAAGCATCGAAGGACGAAGCGTGGTGAAGGCGGCCCCGCCCAGCGCCGTTCGTGTCTATACCAAACAAAAACCCCGCCGGAGCGGGGTTTCGTTCGACGGAGCAAGGCGATCAAGCCGCCTTTTTCTCTTCGTCTCGATGATCCGACTGAGGCTGCTGGCTCGGCAGCCAGGACAGCTTTCGAATATCCGACCCGAGCGCCTTAGCAGACGCTAGGCACGCCTCCCTCAAGGCTTCTGCAAAGGTCATTTGCGTCTTCTCCGTGATCAAAGGCTCAAGCCTCTAATGTCCTGTAGATGGAGCCAGTTCCCGGCCATATCAATCGTCGGCGACACGCCGTTCGCATGTCTCACGCTGTGCCGCATGCCCGCGACGATGCCTTGTGCATAACGCCTATCCGTCGCATTATGCAAGTAGATGCGCACTGCGTCCGCCTCCATGTCGCCGTTCGCAAGCGCGATGGCGCCGGCGATGTAGGCGTATGTGATCTCGGCTAGATTGAGAGGATCGAGCGAAACCTCGTAGCGCGGGTGAAGCGTGTTCCAGACCAACCGCACCTCGCGGCGGGGTTTAGCATGGTTCACATGCGTGAAACCTTCGTAAACCGTTTGCTCGTCGCGTCGAGCTACAAGCGCGTAGATGCCGTATCCGGGGTCGCTCGGCGCTTCGCTGACGATTTTCAGCGCATGATCGAGATGAGGGCGGCAGTGCTCGTATAGAAGGTCGTCGTCGCCTCCGAACGACTCGCGCCATTGGCTCACGAGCGCTTGAAACGAAGTTTGATCAAGCCGCTCCAGCAGCACGCGATCCACCGTTGGTTCATCGAAAGGCCACGCTCATAGCGTGCAGCATCCCTCTTGTCACCCTTCGTCGTTTTGCGCTTAGGCGTTGCGCTGCCGAGATCTACGCCCCATGCGGTCGACACGCGACAGAAGCGTGTCGCCGGCCCGAGCGGCGAGACCGCCCCGCCCGCTCAAACCACGATCCGCCAGGCGCCGGCCTCGTCGCGGCAGGCGGTGCCGACCTGCCGCCAGGAGCGGCTGCCTTCCAGGAGCGTGTGGGTGAAGCCGCGGCAGTCCTGCGAGCCGACCCGGTAGACCTGCGTCGGCGTCACCTGCCCCTGCCAGCGCCCGTCGCTCCAGACGACCTCGCGGCCGGCCGGCGAGAACTGCAGGGCCTGGTACTCGGCGTCGACCGCCTTGCGTTTCGCCGAGCCGCGCAGCCGCACGTCCTTGATCTGGCCGACGAGCCCGTCCCCGAGAACCGCGGCGCCATCCGACAAGCTCGCGACCTCGCCGCCGCCCAGCGCCCCCGACAGGCAGCCGGACGCCGCCAGGGTCGACAGCAACGCGAGGCACAAGCCGAACCGGTTCGACATGGATGACGCTTTCCCTCCGCAAGCCCGCGCCGCGCCGCGGGCACGCGGCCGCGAACTTAAGGGGCGCGGCGGATCGGGGAAAGGACCCGGCGCGGATCGGCGTGACGGAACCGCAACAGTCTCAGCCGAACGAGGCGCCGCTGGCGAGCGGCAGCGTCACCTCCGCCCGCAGGCCGCCGAGGTCGGAACGCGACAAGGCGAGGCCGCCGCGATACTCGCGCACGAGGTCGGAAACGATCGCGAGGCCGAGCCCGCTGCCCGGCTTGTTCTCGTCGAGCCGGCGGCCGCGCTTCAACGCTTCCCCGATCTCGTTCGCGCCGAGGCCCGCGCCGTCGTCCTCGATCGTCGTTCGGAACGCCCCGCCGTTCGGATCGGCGTTGAGCGACACGCGGATCGTTCCCTTCGCCCATTTGCCGGCGTTCTCCAGGAGGTTGCCGATCATCTCCTCGTAGTCCTGCCGTTCGCCGGCGAACACGAGGTCGCGCGCCTCGTCCTCGCCCGGGGCCTCGACCGCGAGGTGCGGCGACAGCTTGTCGATGACGCGCACCAGCCGCTCGAGCGTCGGGGCGACGGGCGTGCGGAACACGGTGCCCTCGCTGCCGGCGGCGACGCGCGCCCGGTCGAGGGTGTGCTGCACCTGGAGGCGCATGCGCTCGCTCTGGTCGAGCACCAGCCGCCCCCGGTCGCCGCCGATCGCCGCCGACTCGTTCATCAACACCGCGAGCGGGGTTTTGAGCGAATGCGCCAGGTTGCCGACCTGCGTGCGCGCCCGCTCGACGATGCGGCGGTTGTTGTCGATCAGGGCGTTCACCTCCACCGCCAGCGGCCGGATCTCCAGCGGAAAGTCGCCGGCGAGGCGCTCGGCGCGGCCCGCGCGCACCTCGCCGAGCGCCCGGCGCACGTTGGCGAGCGGACGCAGCCCGATGAGGATGGTGATGGCGTTGATCACGATCGAGCCGAGGCCGAACGCGGCGAGAAAGAAGGCGAGCGTCCGGTTGAAGGCGCGGATGTCGGCGTCGAGGAGGCTGGCGTTGCCCATCACCCGGAACCGCGCCGCGCGGTTCTCCCCGTCGAGGACGATCTCCGTTTCCACCACCGTCAGTTGCTCGCCCTCCAGCCCGCGCGCCTCGTAGGTCCGGCGGTAGGACGGATCGAAGGGGGCCAGCGCCGGCGGCGCGGCCGGAATGTCGGCCGGCCCCAGCGAGATCGAGGCGAGGCGGCCCCGCAGGGTGTCGCTCGCCGGCAGCACCTCCCAGTACCAGCCGGACAGCGGCTGCGAATAGCGCAGGTCGCCGAGGTCCGGCGAGCCGGTCAGCACCCCGTCCGGCGAGACCGCCGTGCTGCCGACGATGATGTAGAGCTGCGCGACCAGGAGGTCCTCGAAGCCGCGCGAGGCGGTGCGGCCGTAGATCGCCGAGATCACCCCGCCGATCACGAAGATCGCGGCGAGCACCCAGGCGCTGGAGAACGCGATGACGCGGACGGCGAGCCGGTCAAACCCCGGGATGCGCATCCTGCATCCTGTAGCCGAGCCCGCGCACGGTTTCGATGAGGTCGACGCCGATCTTCCGGCGCAGCCGCCCGACGAACACCTCGATCGTGTTGGAGTCGCGGTCGAAGTCCTGGTCGTAGAGGTGCTCGATCAGCTCGGTGCGCGAGACGATCTGGCCGCGGTGGTGCATCAGGTAGGCGAGCAGCCGGTATTCGTGCGACGTGAGCTTCAGCGCCGCGCCGCCCACCGTCGCGCGCGAAGCGCGCGTGTCGAGCCGCAGCGGCCCGCAGACGATCTCGGACGAGGCGTGGCCGGCCGCGCGCCGGATCAGCGCGCGCAAGCGCGCCATCACCTCCTCGATGTGGAACGGCTTCGTCACGTAGTCGTCGGCGCCGGCGTCGATGCCCGACACCTTGTCGCTCCAGCGGTCGCGCGCCGTCAGGATCAGCACCGGCATCTTGCGCCCGTCGCGCCGCCACCGTTCCAGGACGCTGATGCCGTCCATCTTCGGCAGGCCGACGTCGAGCACTACGGCGTCGTAGGGCTCGGTGTCGCCGAGGAAGTGCCCTTCCTCGCCGTCCGTGGCGCTGTCCACCACGTAGCCGGCGTTGTTCGCCGCCTCGCGCAGCTGCCGGTTGAGGTCGGGGTCGTCCTCGACGATCAGGATTCGCATCCGCGGCGCCGTTATTGCGGCACGACGACCGTCCGGCGGCGCGGGCGCTTGCCTTCGCCGCCGGACACCACGACCTGGACGACGC
>CAXUCL010000101.1:6766-7959 GCA_964249395.1 uncultured Rhizobiaceae bacterium | reverse complement strand
CTCCATGGCCGACGTGTTCGACGACATCTTCGGCGAGATGATGGGGCGCGGCGGCAACCGCGGCCGCGCGGGCGGCGGGGCGAACGGGCGCGAGCGCGGCTCGGACCTGCGCTACAACATGGAGATCGGCCTGGAAGAGGCCTTCAGCGGCAAGACCGCCGAGATTTCCGTGCCCACCACCATCCAGTGCGAGGTCTGCACGGGCACGGGCGCGCGACCGGGCACCGGCGCCAAGGCCTGCCCGACCTGCGGGGGCATCGGTCGGGTGCGCGCCGCGCAAGGCTTCTTCTCGATCGAGCGGACCTGTCCGACCTGCGCGGGCCGGGGCGAGATCGTCGCCGACCCCTGCGCGAAGTGCGGCGGCGAAGGCCGGCTGCCGGAAGAGCGCAAGCTTGGCGTCAACATCCCAGCCGGCATCGAGGACGGCACGCGCATCCGGCTGGCCGGCGAGGGCGAAGCGGGCCTGCGCGGCGGCCCGGCGGGCGATCTCTACATCTTCCTGTCGATCCGCCCGCACGAGTTCTTCCAGCGCGACGGCGCCGACCTCTACTGCAAGGTCCCGATCTCGATGACCACGGCCGCGCTCGGCGGCGGCTTCGACGTCACGACGCTCGACGGGGCGACGACGCGCGTCAAGGTGCCGGAGGGCACGCAGGCTGCCAAGCAGTTCCGGGTGCGGGGCAAGGGCATGCCGGTGCTGCGCTCGAGCCAGAGCGGCGACCTGTTCATCCAGGTGTCGGTGGAAACGCCGCAGAACCTGTCGCGCCGCCAGCGCGAGTTGCTGCAGGAGTTCGAGGCGATCTCCTCGTCCGAGAACTCGCCGCAGTCCGCCGGCTTCTTTTCGCGCATGAAGGAGTTCTTCCACGGCCTCGGTGAGGGTTGAGCCGATGACGGGCGGCCCTGCGGCACGCGGCGCGCACGACCGCCCGGACGAGCGGGCTTGAGCGCCGCCATCCTCGTTCTTCCGGGCAGCGGCGCGGCGGCCTCGCCGACCCGCCTGCTCGCGCTGGAGGCGGCGCGGCGCCTGGCCGTATCCAGCGCCACCGTGTCCCTGGTCGACCTCGCCGATCATCCGCTGCCGCTTCTCGACAGCGACGACGAGGACGCCGAACCGCCGCCGGGCGCCGTCGACCTCGCCGAGCGGATCGCCGCGCAGGACGCGCTCCTGTTCGTCGCGCCCGACGCCAACGGCT
>CAXUCL010000101.1:0-6756 GCA_964249395.1 uncultured Rhizobiaceae bacterium | reverse complement strand
CGTACTGGATGAGGAGGATCGTCGAGGCGTATGCGCCGATGCCGAAGAACGCGGTGGACTGGGTGGCGCGCGTCCGGCGCGTGCGCGGCCGGCCGGTGGCGCCGTTTCGCGGGCTCGTGGTCGCACTCGCCTCGGCCGCGCCGGGCCGTTCGGGCGGCTTCCGGGCGCTGGACGCTTGGCGCGACCTGTTCCTGACGCTCGGCGCCGAGGTGATGGGGGCGCAGGCGCGCCTCGCCGCTAGCGGCGGCGGTGCCTTGTTCGACCCCGACGGCCGGCTCGCCGACGAGAGCGCCGCCGAAACGTTGGGCGACTTCCTCGCGGGCTTCGAAGCGCGGGCCCGCCTGCTCGGCCGCCATCTCGGCTGAACCGCGCGGAACGGCCCGGTTCGAGCCGCCCGTCAATTTCGCCGCATTTTCCTTTCATTCGCCGATCGGCTTCACGAACCGGACGAACGGTGCGACACTCGCGCCGGACCGGGCCGGACAAGAAGCTTCGAGCGCACGGTTCGCGACGCTGCCGGAGGGGACGAACGGCGGCTCGCGCGGGCGCATCGACGGGAACAACGCCGCGCGGCGCGGATCGCGGCATCCGCCTGGGTGCCGAGAAGGGGATCGATGGCCGGACGCCGGAGAACGGCCGAGCGGGTGGAGCCGAGCTTCGGCGATCGCCGCGGCGACGGCGACATTCGCGTGTCGAGCGACGACCGCGCCGTGCGCGGCGGCAGCCGTTCGGCGGGGCGCGCAAGTCCAACCGAGCGGACTGAAACCAACGAAAAGCGCCGGCGCTTCTTCGGTGGCGGGAGCGGGCGCGAGCCGGCGCGGCGCCGCCGCCGCTCGTTTTTCGGCCATTTGTTCCGCCTCCTCACCTTCGGCGCGATCTGGGGCTCGGTCGCGGTTGTCGGCGTGGTCGCCTGGTTCGCGCTGAGCCTGCCATCGGAAGCCTGGACCGTCCCGGCCCGCCCGCCGAACGTCAAGATCGTCTCGGTGGCCGGCGAGCCCTTCGCCAACCGCGGCCTCACCGGCGGCCAGGCGCTGTCGCTCGCCGAAATGAGCCCGTTCATCCCGAAGGCGGTGATCGCCATCGAGGACCGGCGCTTCTACGATCACCACGGCGTCGATCCGGTCGGCGTGGTGCGGGCCTTCTCGGAGAACATGGCCGCCGGCGCCACCGTCCAGGGCGGCTCGACGCTGACCCAGCAGCTCGCCAAGAACATCTTCCTGACGCCGGAACAGAGCCTGAAGCGCAAAGGCCAGGAGGCGATCCTGGCGCTTTGGCTGGAGCGCAAGTTCACCAAGGACCAGATCCTGGAGATGTACCTCAACCGCGTCTACTTCGGCTCGGGCGCGACCGGGGTGGAGGCGGCGGCGCAGCGCTACTTCCGCAAGGGCGCCCGGGACGTCACCTTGAGCGAGGCGGCGTTGCTCGCCGGCCTCCTGAAGGCGCCCTCGCGCTTGACGCCGGCCCGCGACCCGAAGGCGGCCAAGGCCCGCGCCGACGTCGTGCTGCAGGCGATGCTCGACGAGAAGCTCGTCACGGCCCCCGAGTTCGACGCGGCCAAGGCCGAGAAGCCGATCCGGGCCAAGAGCTTCTGGAACGGCGCCGAGAACTACGCCGCCGACATCGTGATGCGCGACCTGTCCACGCTCGTCGGCGAGGTGAAGAACGACGTCGTGGTGGAGACCACGCTCGACCTGGAGCTCGAGCGGGCGGCGGAGAAGGCGATCCGCGCGACGATCGACGGCGCCAAGCGCAACGTATCCCAGGGCGCGCTCGTCGCGATCGACGGCACCGGCGCGATCCGGGCGCTGGTGGGCGGGCGCGACTACGCCGAGTCGCAGTTCAACCGCGCGGTGGACGCCAAGCGCCAGCCGGGCTCGGCGTTCAAGCCGTTCGTCTACCAGGCGGCGCTGGAAGCTGGCTGGCGACCGGACAGCGCGGTGAACGACACGCCGATCCGGATCGGCGCCTGGTCGCCGCAGAACTACGACCAGCGCTTCCGCGGACCGGTGACGCTCGGCGACGCGCTGGCGCAGTCCTTGAACACGGTGGCGGCCCAGCTCACCGAAACGCTCGGAACCCGGACGGTGATCGACACGGCGGCGCGCATGGGCGTGAAGACGCCGCTCGTCGACAACGCCTCGATCGCGCTCGGCACGTCGGAGGTCGGCCTGATGGAGCTGACGGGCGCCTTCGCCCCCTTCGCCAACGGCGGCTACCGGGCGAGCCCGCACCTCGTGAACCGCGTCACCGACGCCGCGACCGGCCGCGTGCTCTTCGAGCGGGCGGCCGAGGTGCCGCCGGTGATCGTGCGCGGCGACGTGGTCGGCATGATGAACGCGATGCTGACCGGCACGGTGACGCGCGGCACGGGGCGCGCGGCGGCGCTGAAAGGATGGCAGGCCGCCGGCAAGACCGGCACGACGCAGGACTTCAAGGACGCCTGGTTCGTCGGCTACACGGCCAACCTCACCACCGGCGTCTGGTTCGGCAACGACAACGGCGCGCTGATGCGCAAGGTGACGGGCGGCACGCGGCGGGCGCAAGCGGGGCGCGACTTCATGGCGGCGGCGCACGACGGGCGGCCGCCGATGCCGCTGCCGGGCGCGCCGACGGGCGACGAGCCCGCCGCCGAAGCGCTCACCGCCGCCAACGGCACCGACGGGCGGGACGTGATGCCGGTGCCGGAAAACGAGATCGCCCCGGCGAACCCGGCGCTCGGCAACGGCCAGCCGGAAACGCGGGAGATCGGCCGGGCCGTCGCCGGCCGCGAAGCGCCGTCCTTCGAAGAGGAAGCGCGCCGCGCGATCCGTCGCGGCGCCGAGCGGCCCGCGCCCGAGTTGGACGAAGAGGAGGCGCCCTACGATCCGGACGAGGACACCTACGACATCGCCCCCCTGCCCCCGGCGGACGATCCCTATGGCGACGGTCTCCTGGCCGAGGACGGCTTCTACGAGCCGCCGCCGGTGGTTCGCGAACCGTCGCGGCTGGTGCGGCGCGACCAGCTGCCGCCGGACGCGGTGCTGGAAGGGCCGCTCGAGCCGGCGGGCCGCGCCGGCGACCGGCGACTGCTGCGCGACTTCCTCGGCGGCTGATCTAAGCGCTGGCGAGCAGAGGAACCGCTTCGACGCGGCCGCGGCCGAGGCGCTCGGCGACCTCGGCGATGGCGTCGAACACCAGCGCCGGACGGTGGTGGAGCAGCGTGGCGCGGGTGGAATAGCCCCAGGTGACGGCGCCGAAGCGCAGGCCGGCCTTCGCCGCGGCCTGCGCGTCGCGCGTCTCGTCGCCGATGTAGATCGCGGCGCTCGGCGGCACGCGCGCGGCGGACGCCACCTGCCGCAGCTTGGCGGCCTTGCCGAAGATCGAGGCCGAGCAGTTGAAGTGCGAAACGAGCATCGAGACCTCGGGCCCGAGCGTGCGGCGCACGCTGCCTTCGGAGTCGGAAGACACGATGGCGACCGTGGTGTCCTGGCGCCGCAGCGCCTCGAACATCTCACCCACGCCATCGAACGCCGGCACCGGCGGCAGCGCCGCCATCTTGCGGGCCCGGAGGTCGCGGGCGATCGCCGGCACCTTCCACAGGGGGATACCAAGCTCCTTCAGGATCGCGAGGGTTTCCATCGCCCGCAAGCGCAGGCCGAGGTCGGCGTCGACGCGCCGGAAGCCGTGCCGCCGGGACACGTCGTCCAGGACGGCGACGAACCACGGAATCGAGTCGGCAAGCGTGCCGTCGAAGTCGAAGATGGCGAGGCGGAACGGGGCATGCGTCTCCATGCGACCGTCATGCTTGCCCGTCCCGATCCAGTCAATCGGCGACGGACGGGCCGGATTATCGCGGCGCGCGCTTGGCCAGGATGCGCTGCAGCGTGCGACGGTGCATGGACAGCCGGCGAGCCGTTTCCGAGACGTTGCGCTCGCAGAGCTCGTAGACGCGCTGGATGTGCTCCCAGCGCACCCGATCGGCCGACATCGGGTTCTCCGGCGGCTCCGCCTTGTCGCCCGGCTCGTGCAGCAAGGCACCGACCACCTCGTCGACGTCCGCCGGCTTGGCGAGGTAGTCGATGGCGCCGAGCTTCACCGCCGTCACGGCGGTGGCGATGTTGCCGTAGCCGGTGAGCACGATGACGCGCGCGTCGGCGCGCGCTTGGCGCAGCGCCTCGATCACGTCGAGACCGTTGCCGTCGGCGAGCCGCATGTCCACCACCGCGAAGGCCGGCGCGCCGGCGCGGATCGCCGCGACCCCGTCCGCGACGCTGTCGGCGGTGCGCACGTCGAAGCCGCGCTGTTCGAGCGCCCGGCCGAGCCGTTGCAGGAACGGCCGGTCGTCGTCGACGAGCAACAGGGACCGGTCGCCTTGCGGCGGCGCGGTGCGGGACAACGGGGCGGCGTCGTGTTCGAGAAGCATGGCGGGAGTCTCCCAAACGCCGGAGCGGGAACAGGCCGGCCAACCTATACCGGCCACGAGCCTGTTTTGTTCCGGATCGAGCCGTCGGCGGCGACCGCGGCGGTTCGTTTCTAGATGGTGCCGGGACTGGTCCCCTTCAACGATCGGAATCCTTGCCCGCGCATCATTCGGCCGCTTCCAGGCTCGATCCGACGAAGGCCGCGCGCGGCCACGAGACCTCGACCTGCGCGCCGCGGTCCGGCGCGCGGCGGTTGGTGAACTCGAGCCGCGCGCCCGAACGCTCCAAAAGCGTCTTGGCGATGAAGAGGCCGAGGCCGAGGCCGCCGCCGCCGTTGCGCTCGGCGTGGCCGCGCATGCTCATGTAGGGGTCGCCGATGCGGCCCAGCGCGTCGGCCGAGAAGCCCGGTCCGTCGTCGCACACGGTGACGCGGACCTCCGCATCGGACCAGGCGAGGCGGATCGCGACGGTCGCGGCGGCGAAATCCACGGCGTTCTCGACGATGTTGCCGAGCCCGTGCAGGATGCCGGCGTTGCGCCGGATCACCGGCTCCGGCGAGCCGTCGTCGCGCGTTTCGACCTCGATGGAAACGCCGAAATGGCGGTGGGGCGTCGCCACGTCGTCGACGAGCGAGGTGACCGAAAGCCGGGCCATGTGCTCTTCGGAGGAGGACGACAGGCTGCTCAAGCGCCCGAGGATGTCGCGGCAGCGCTCGGTCTGCTGGATCAGGAGCTCCACGTCCTCGCGCAGCGGGTCGCCGGCCGGCACGATCCGGCCCATCTCCTTGGCGACGAGCGAGATCGTGGCGAGCGGCGAGCCGAGCTCGTGCGCGGCCGCGGCGGCCAGTCCGTCGAGCGCGTTGATGTGCTGCTCGCGCTGCAGGACGAGCTCGGTCGCGCCGAGCGCGTCGGCGAAGGCGCGCCCTTCGGCGGCGAGGCGGTAGATGAAGACGCCGGCGAAGACCAGCGTCGTCACCAGCGCGAACCAGAGGCCGCCGAGGTAGACCGGCGGCAGGACCAGCCCGGTCGCGTCGTCCCACGGCAGCGGCAGGTGCCAAAAGCCGAGCAGCGTCACCGCGATCACCGCCAGAACGCCGAGCCCGACCGTGGTGGCGGGCGGCTGCGTCGCCGAGGCGATGATCACCGGCACGATCAGGAACAGCGCGAAAGGGTTGTTGAGGCCGCCGGTGAGGGCGAGCAGCAGCGCCGGCTGCACGATGTCGAAGGTGAGGATCGCGGCGGCGGCCGGCGACGACAAGCGTCGGCTCTTGGGCGAGGCGAGGCCGAGCGCGACGTTCAGCGCCGCCGAAACGGCGATCAGCGCGAAGCACCAGGCCACCGGATAGGGCCACCAGAAGCCCCAGGCGACGAAGGCGCAGGCGGCCGCCTGACCCGCGACCGACAGCCAGCGCAGGCGCGTCAGGGTGGCGAGCCGCAGCCTCTGGCTTTCGCGCGCGCGCGTCGCCGAGCCGGGCGGACGGAAAAGGAGGCCGGAGCCGGCGATCTGGTCCATCGGCAAATGCTCGAAGTCGCGAGAAGGTCGCCCCATCTAGCGCGGGAGCGTTAGCCACGACAGCGGTCGCGGTGCCGCAGCACCGGCTTCGCCGCGGCCCCGAGCCGGTGGCGGCACGGTCAGCCGCGCGGCTTGGCGCGCGCGGTCGGCGCGGCGCTCGCCGGGTCTTCCGGCCAGGCATGCTTCGGATAGCGGCCGCGCAACTCGCTTCGCACGTCGCGCCAGGAGCCGGCCCAGAAGCCGGCCAGGGCCCGGGTGATCTGGATGGGCCGGTGCGCCGGCGACAGGAGCTCCAAAACGAGCGGCAACCGGCCGTCGGCGATCGCCGGGTGGCGCGTCAGGCCGAACAGTTCCTGGACGCGGACGGCGAGCACCGGCCCTTCCTCGGTCCCGTAATCCACCGGCACCCGCGAGCCCGTCGGAATCTCGACGTGCGTCGGCGCTTCCGCGTCGAGCCGGCGGCGCAGCGGCCAGGGCAGCAGGGCTTCGAGGGCGTCGCGGAGGAGGTCGGGCCCGATCTCGTCCGCGGCGGTCTTCCCGAGGAGGTGCGGCGCGAGCCAGTCCTCGATCGAGCCCGCGAGCGCCTCGTCCGACAGGTCCGGCCACTCCCCGCCCTCCGCCCGGCGCAGGAAGGCGACCCGCTCGCGCCACTGCGCCAGGCTTTTGGACCAGGGCAGGCTCCCGATCCCGAGCCCGGCGGCGCCGCGGGCGAGCGAAACGCGGCAAACGGGGGAACGAGCATGACGAAACGCCGCGTGTCCGGGGCGCTGGCCGCGGCCCTGCTGGCGACGGCGGCGCCGGCCGCGTCCGAGACGGTGGCGATCACCGCGGCGCGCATGATCGA
>CAXUCL010000100.1:0-8159 GCA_964249395.1 uncultured Rhizobiaceae bacterium | reverse complement strand
AGCCAGGCGCGGCGCGCGAAGCCGGCCGCCGGCCGGCCCATTGCGAGCATCACTCCCCAGATCGCCGGCAAGGCCGCGAGAAGCGCGGCGGCGAGGCCGAAGCATTGGAGGGCGAGGTCGGCGGCGACCGCGCCGGACGGTCCCGCCCAGTTCGCGACGGGGTTGTTGTTGGCCTGCGACCAGGACGGGTCGGAAACGCGCCAGGTCGCGAAGGCGAGCGCCAGCCAGCAACCGAGCGCGCCGAGCGCCGCGCCGCCACTGATCTCCACCGGCCGGCGCAGGACGCCCCCATCCGCCGGCTCGAAACCCGACGGGGCGCTCGCTGCGGCCTTCGCCGTGCGTCTCGTGGTCGCCGTGGAAGCCATCGCCCGCATGCCCGTTCCGCTGCCGATCGTTGATCCCCGCGAAGCGGCGGGGAACGTCGGAGGAACCATTAAGCATACGGGGTTAAAGGCGCTTTAACCTTGCCGGAGCGCCCGGCGGGCGAGGGCCCGCGACGGTTGGCGGCGACGGCCCGCCCGCGGCAAACGGATCGCCCGGCGTCAGAGCGTGATCTCGCCTTCTTCCGTGCCCTTCCAGTAGGTGATGCGCTTGGCGCGGACGTGGATCAGGGCGAGGTTCGGCGTGTCGATGCCTTGGCTGAACCAGCGGTCGAGGTCGGGCACCCAGTGCTCCGCGAAGCTGGCGCGCTCGCGCACGATCCGGGCGTCGCCCTCCACCGCCACGAAGAACGGCGTTTGCGCGAACAGGCCCTTGCGGCTCTGGAAGGCGAGCGACACCTTCGGGTCGCGCTCGATGTCGGACACGGTGCGGGCGCCGCCGTCGCTGAAGAAGTAGGAGTCGCCGCGGTATTCGACGTCGCCGTTGTTGCTCATCGGGCGCCCGGCGATCTCGCCGTTGTCGGTCCGGGTGGACAGCATGGCGTAGTCGATGTCGCGCATCGCCTGCGCGAGGTCGGCGAGGGTCATGTCGGCCATGCAGCGAGTTCCTCCGTGTCTGGATCGTCCGACGGCGGGGCGTCGGCGCGTTCGCGGCCCGCGCGGCTGCCGTTTTTGGGGGCGGCCGCGCGATCGGACAGGCAACGCCGCTCGCCCGTGAAACGATGCGTCGCGCGGCGGGGCGCCGACGCAAAAAGGGCAGGCGGTCGCCCGCCTGCCCTTCGTTTCGGATCGCCTCGAACCGTTCGGTCGGCTCAAACGGCGCCGTGATAGGCCGCCTCGCCGTGCGAGGTGAGGTCGAGCCCTTCGCGCTCGGCCTCGACGCTCGGCCGCAAGCCCACCACGAGGTCGACGACCTTGAAGAGCACCGCCGAGCCGACGCCGGACCAGGCGACGGTGACGAGCACGCCCTTGGCCTGCGCCCACACCTGGCCGAGCGTGCCGTTCGCGTAGCCGGCCGCGAAGGCCGGGTCGGCGTAGTCGACGATGCCGGCGCCGCCGAGCGCCGGGTTGACCAGGATGCCGGTTCCGAGCGCCCCGACGATGCCGCCGACGCCGTGGATGCCGAACACGTCGAGCGAGTCGTCGTAGTTGAGCCGGTTCTTCACGACGTCCACGAAGAAGTAGCACACGGCGGAGGCGACGAAGCCGAGCACGATCGCGCCCATCGGCCCGGCGAAGCCGGCCGCGGGCGTCACCGCCACCAGACCGGCGACGGCGCCGGACGCCGCGCCCAGCATCGAGGCCTTGCCGCGGGCCAGCGTTTCGAGCAGCGTCCAGGCCAGCACGGCCCCGGCGGCGGCGACGAAGGTGTTGATCATCGCCAGCGCCGCGTAGGCGTTGGCCTCGAGGTTGGAGCCGGCGTTGAAGCCGAACCAGCCGACCCAGAGCAGCGACGCGCCGACCATGGTGAGCGTCATGGAGTGCGGCGCCATGACGTCCTTCTTGTAGCCGGTGCGCCGGCCGATCATCAGGGCGCCGACGAGGCCCGCGACCCCGGCGTTGATGTGCACCACCGTGCCGCCGGCGAAATCGATCGCCCCGAACGAGAAGATCAGGCCGGACGGGTCGCCGTAGGCGGACGGGCCACCCCAGAACCAGACCATGTGGGCGACCGGCAGGTAGACGAAGGTCACCCAGAGCACCGTGAACAGGATCACGGCCGAGAACTTCACCCGCTCGGCGAAGGCGCCGACGATGAGCGCCGGCGTGATGCAGGCGAAGGTCATCTGGAAGCAGACGAACGCGAGCTCGGGGATCGCGACGCCCTTGGTGAAGCTTTCCGCCATGGTGGTCGTGTCGACGCCGGCCAGGAACATCTTCCCCAGGCCGCCGACGTAGGCGTTCAGCGAGCCGCCGTTGGTGAAGGCGAGCGAGTAGCCGTAGGTGACCCAAAGGATCATCACGACGCCGGTGATCATGAACACCTGCATCAGCACCGACAGCATGTTCTTGGCGCGCACCAGGCCGCCGTAGAACAAGGCGAGGCCGGGTATGATCATCAGGAGAACGAGCACGGTGGAGATCAGCATCCACACCGTGTCGCCCTTGTCGACGGCCATCGCCGGCGCGGTGGTGGCGGCGGTCGCGCCCGCGATCCCGCCGGAGGCGGGCGCGCCGGCGTCCGGCGCCAAGGCCGCGGTCGCGGCCCGGCCCGCGAGGAGGCCGCCGGCGAAGAGAAGCTTCTTCCAGTTCATCGGTGTTCTTTCCCTCTAGAGCGCGTTGGCGTCGACTTCGCCGGTGCGGATGCGCACGGCCTGCTCGATGCCGAAAACGAAGATCTTGCCGTCGCCGATCTGGCCGGTCTTGGCGGCAACCGCGATCGCCTCCACCGCGCGCTCCACGAGGTCGCCCGGCACGGCCACCTCGAGCTTCAGCTTGGGCAGGAAGCTCACCGCGTATTCCGTGCCGCGGTAGATTTCCGTGTGGCCCTTCTGGCGCCCGTAGCCCTTCACCTCGGTGACGGTCAGGCCCTGGATGCCGATCGCGGTCAGCGCTTCGCGCACCTCGTCCAGCTTGAACGGCTTGATGACGGCCATCACGATCTTCATTCACCACCTCGACCTTGGGGCGGCGCCGTCGCCGCCCGCCGCGCGAATCCTCGATCGGCCCGGACCTCGTGTCCCGTCCGCGCCGTCGCTACCTTGGCTCATTCAAGCGCCGTGCCAGTTGCCGGCGCGTCCCGCTATCCGGCGCTTGCAGCCGCTTTTCGCGGCACGACGGGACGGCCGAGCGGGACGGCGATGCCTCCGAAACGGGCAGGATGAGCGGTTGCTAGGCGCTCGCGCCGTTGACCGCCGCGCCGGCGCGCGGCCGGATCAGGCCTTCCTGCGCGACGGATGCGACGAGCGTGCCGTCCAACGCGAACAGGGCGCCGCGCGTCAGGCCGCGCCCGCCACCCGAGCTCGGGGAATCCTGCGCGAACAGCATCCATTCGCCGACGTCGACGGGCCGGTGGAACCACATGGAATGATCGAGGCTGGCGGCCTGGATGCGCGCGTCGAACACCGACAACCCGTGGGCGAACAGCGCCGTATCGAGCAGCGTCATGTCCGACAGGTAGGCGAGCACGGCGGCGTTGAGGCTTTCCGCCGTGCCGACGGGCGCCGTTGCCCGCACCCAGATGCGCTGTTCGGGCGGCAGCTTCTCGCTCGTCAGGTAGTGGTCGAAGCTCACCGGCCGGAACTCGAACGGCCGCGGCCGCAGCCAGTAGCGGCGGATCGGCTCGGGCGCCCGCTCCAGCATGAGGCGCCGCAGCTCCTCGCCGGTGGGCAGCGCCTCGGGGCGCGGCACGTCCGGCATCGTCGCCTGGTGCTCCAGGCCTGCCTCGCGCGTCTGGAACGAGGCCGACAGGGCGAAGATCGCCGCCCCGTGCTGGATCGCCACCACCCGGCGCGTCGTGAAGGAGCCGCCGTCGCGGATGCGGTCGACGTCGAACACGATCGGCGCGCGCGGGTCGCCGGGCCGCAGGAAGTAGCCGTGCAGCGAGTGGACGGGGCGCTCGGACGGCACGGTGCGCTGCGCGGCCACCAGCGCCTGCGCCACCACCTGCCCGCCGAACACGCGCTGCCAGCTCGTGTCCGGGCTGGTGCCGCGATAGAGGTCCTCCTCCAGCCGCTCCAGGTCAAGCACGGCGAGGAGCTCGGCGATGGTGTTCATGTCGCGCCCTCGTCGCCTGCCGCCGCAGCCTCGGCGGCGAGCGCCTCCACCGCCTCGCGCAGCGCTGGCAACTCGTCGGTGACGACGCGCCACAGGATGGGGTCGGAAACGCCGTGATAGGCGTGACGCAGCACATTGCCGATGTTTCTGATCTCGCGCCACGGCACGTCGGGGCGCCGGGCCTGGATGTCGGGCGGCACGGCGCGGCTCGCCTCGGAGACGATCTCGATCGCGTGTCGATAGCCCCGCGCCATCAGAAGATGCGGATCGCCGACCGCTCGATGCTCGATCGCAGCCGCGGATGCAGCGCGTCGCGCGTGGTGAGGTCGACCGACGCGCCGAGCCGGTCCTCGATGAGGTGCTTGATGCCAAGGAGATCGAAGGCGTTGAAGCGGCTGGCCGGGTCGTAGTCCATGAAAAGGTCGAGGTCGCTCGTCGCGGTCGCCTCGTTCCGCGCCGTCGAGCCGAACAGGAACAGGGAGGTCGCGCCCATCGCGCGGATGGGCCCGGCCTGCAAGCTGAGCGCGGCGACGGCTTCGGTGCGATCCATGCCGGGCAATATCGAGCGGCGGCCGACGCTTGGCAATGCGACGCGCATTGCCGGCTCTCGACGCCACACCTAAGTCAGAACCGGCGGCGATCGAAGTGGAACGGGCGGGATGACGGCATCCGAAGTGAAATCCGGCGAGGGGCCGTTCGACGTCGTGGTCGCGGGCGCGGGCTATGTCGGGCTGTCGGTCGCGGTGGCGATCGCCGACGCCGCGCCGGACCTGCGGCTCCTCGTGGTGGACGCCGCGCCCGACGGCGTTTGGCGGCGCGACGAGCGGGCGAGCGCGGTGGCCGCCGCCGCCGTGGCGATGCTCCGCCGTCTCGGCCTGTGGAACGCGATCGCAGGCGAAGCGCAGCCGATCACCGAGATGATCGTCACCGATTCGCGCACGGGCGACGTCGTGCGGCCGGTGTTCCTGACCTTCGGCGGGGCCGGCGGCACGGGCGACGGCGAGCCCTTCGCGCACATGGTGCCGAACGCGACGCTGAACGGGGCCTTGCGCGAGCGGGCCGCGGCGCTCGGCGTTTCCGTGCGCGCCGGCGCGGCGGTGACGGGCATCGCCGAGCGACCGGCAACGCTCGCCGTGTCGCTCGCCGACGGCGGCACGGTTGAAACGCGGCTCCTCGTCGCGGCCGACGGCCTCAAGTCGGCGATCCGCGCCATGGCCGGCATCGCGACGGTGCACAAGGACTACGGCCAGTCCGGCATCGTCTGCACCGTCGCGCACGAGCGCCCGCACAACGGCCGCGCCGAGGAGCACTTCCTGCCGGCCGGCCCCTTCGCCATCCTGCCGCTGAAGGGAAACCGCTCGTCGCTGGTGTGGACGGAATCCACCACCGACGCGGAGCGCCTCGTCGGCGACGACCCGTTCCTGTTCGCCATCGAGCTGGAGCGGCGGTTCGGCCGGAAGCTCGGGCGGATCGCGGTGGAAGGCTCGCCGCGCGCCTTTCCGCTCGGCCTGACGCTGGCGCGCCGCTTCGTGCGGCCGCGGATCGCGCTGGTCGGCGACGCGGCGCACGGCATCCACCCGATCGCCGGCCAGGGCCTCAACCTCGGCTTCAAGGACGCGGCCGCCCTGGCGGAGGTCGTGGTGGAGGCGGCGCGGCTCGGGCGCGATCCGGGCGGCCTCGACGTGCTCGAAACCTACCAGCGCTGGCGCCGCTTCGACACGGTGCGCATGGGGCTGACCACGGACGTCTTGAACCGGCTGTTTTCCAACGACCGCGGCTGGCTGCGCACGGTGCGCTCGGTCGGCCTGTCGGCCGTGGACCGGCTGCCGGCGTTGAAGCAGATGTTCATCGGCGAGGCGGCGGGACGCGCCGGCGGACCGGCCCCGCGCTTGTTGCGCGGCGAGCCGATCTGAGCCGCGACCGGACGGCTCCGTCCCGGCCGACGAGGCAAAATCTTCCCCGGAACGGGGCAAGGACGAAATACCCTGCGCCGCAACCCGGCGGCGCGGCGGCTATCTAGAACGAAACCAATGTCGGCCGCGCGTGCCTCTGAAGGTTCGACACGCTGGCACGGGCGAGGCAGCGGAATGGCGAGGGACATCAAGGCCGGGCCGAAGGCGACGCCGAAAAGCAAGGTACCGCCCCTGCCGGTGGTGCTGTCGGCCAACGACCTCCTCGACGGCGACGTCGTGTTCCTGGGCGCCGACGGCGGCTGGACGCGCGACCCGGCCGCGGCGCGCGTCGCGCACGACCAGGCGGCCGCCGACGCCATGCAGGCGGCGGGCGCCGCCGCCATGCATGACAACCGCGTGGTGGACGCCTACCTGGTGCCGGTGCGAATCGAGCCGAACGGCCTGGCCGTCGCGCTCCACTTCCGCGAGGCGATCCGGCAGCGCGGGCCCACCGTGCATCCGCAGTTCGGCAAGGCGGCCGAGTTCGGCAACGACGACCCGGCCTGACCGGCCGCGACGCGAAGGTTCAGCGATGTATCGCTACGACGAGTTCGACGAGCGCTTCGTGCGCGAGCGGGTGGCGCAGTTCACGGATCAGGTGGCGCGCCGCCTCGACGGCTCGCTCAGCGAGGACGAGTTCAAGCCGCTGCGCCTGAAGAACGGCCTCTACCTGCAGCTCCACGCCTACATGCTGCGCATCGCCGTGCCCTACGGGACGCTGTCGTCGCGCCAGCTCCGGCAGCTGGCGCTGATCGCGGAACGGTTCGACCGCGGCTACGGCCACTTCACGACGCGCCAGAACCTGCAGTTCAACTGGCCGAAGCTGCGCGACGTGCCGGAGATCCTGTCGCTCCTCGCCGACGTCGAGATGCACTGCATCCAGACGAGCGGAAACTGCATCCGCAACGTCACCGCGGACCAGTTCTCCGGCGTCGCTCGCGACGAGGTCGAGGACCCGCGCCCGACGGCGGAGCTGATCCGGCAATGGTCGAGCCTGCATCCGGAGTTCGTCTGGCTGCCCCGCAAGTTCAAGATCGCGGTGACGGGCGCGGAACACGACCGGGCGGCGATCCGGGTGCACGACATCGGCCTGCGCGTCCTGCGCCATCCCGAAACGAACGAGGTCGGCTACGAGGTGACGGTCGGCGGCGGGCTCGGCCGGACGCCGATGATCGGCAAGGTGGTGCGCGCCTTCCTGCCGAAGCGCGAGCTGCTCGCCTACCTGGAAGCGGTGATGCGCGTCTACAACAGCGAAGGCCGACGCGACAACAAGTTCAAGGCGCGCGTCAAGATCCTCGTGCACGAGACCGGCACGGAGGAGTTCGTGCGCCGCGTCGAGGCCGAATACGCGGCTCTCGACGGCCCGACGGTGAACGCGCCGCTCGAGGAGGTCGAGCGGATCGCCCGCTACTTCGCCCCGCCCCCCTACGAGACGCTGCCGGAAACGTCGGATACGCTCACCGCCGCGCGCCGCGCCGACCCGGCGCTCGACCGGTTCGTGGAGCAGAACGGCTTTCCCCACAAGCAGCCGGGCTACATGGCGCTGACGGTGTCGCTGAAGCCCATCGGCGGCATTCCCGGCGACATGACGGACGCGCAGATGCGCCGCTTCGCCGACATTGCGGAACGCTGGTCGTTCGACGAGCTGCGCGTGACCCACGCGCAGAACCTCGTTCTGCCGCACGTCAAACAGGACGACGTGCCGGCCGTGTTCGCGGCGCTGCAGGCGGCCGGCCTCGCGACGGCCAACGCCGGGCTCGTCACCGACATCATCGCCTGCCCCGGCCTCGACTACTGCGCGCTGGCAACCGCCCGCTCGATCGGCGTGGCGCAGGACATCTCCAACCTGTTCGCCGACGAAGCGCGCCAGCGCGACGTCGGGCCGCTGCAGATCAAGATCTCCGGCTGCATCAACGCCTGCGGCCACCACCACGTCGGCCACATCGGCATTCTGGGGCTCGAGAAGTCGGGCAAAGAGAACTACCAGATCACGGTGGGCGGCGACGCTTCGCTCGATGCGAGCCTCGGCGAGCGGGTGGGCCCCGGCATCGACGGCGCCGACGTGCCGGGCGCGGTGGAGGCGCTGGTGGCGACCTACAAGGAAGCTCGC
>CAXUCL010000099.1:0-8226 GCA_964249395.1 uncultured Rhizobiaceae bacterium | reverse complement strand
GCGATCCGCGCGGCGCTGGCGCAGCCGACCCCGAGCCTCCTGCGGCCGGCGGCGGCGCCCTCCGCGGCAGCCTACGGCGGCGAGACGCGCATGCAGCCGCGCGGCGTCATCCCCGGCGGCCCGGACCGCGACCCGTTGACCACCGGCTCCATCGCGGCGGCGATCGTCTCGAACCCGGCATCGGCCTGGGTGGTGCAGATCGCGGCGACGGCGGACCGCGTCCAGGCCATGCAAATGCTCGGTGCGGCGAAGGCCAAGGGCGGCTCCCCGCTCGCCGGCGCATCGGCCTTCACGCAGCCGGTCGGCTCCGGGTCGCAGACGCTCTACCGCGCCCGCTTCGCCGGCTTCGACACGAAGGCGGCCGCGAACCAGGCCTGCGACGCGCTGAAGCGACATTCGTACAAGTGTTTCGCGATCGCGAACTGAGCCCGGCTCGGTCGCCTTCGATCGCGCGTCCGGCGAACGATCGGGTACGCCCGGTCGGGCACCGACGATCGGCTCGATCATGCAAGTCCCGGCCAGGCCGTCGCGGCCGTCCGGTCCGTTTTTCCTCGCGTATCCGGATTGTCGAAATGACGGTCGAACCCGAAAGCCACGGCTTCATCGATCAGTTTGCGCGCGGCCTCGCGGGCCGCTCGGGCCACGTGCATCCGTTGCGCGAAGCCTCGCTGCGGCTGTCGGAGTTTCGCGAAGGGCGGTCGGCCTTCAAGGCGCGCGATCTCGTCGGATTGCTCTTGTCGCACGGGGCGCGCGCTTATCGCGCCTCGCAGCCGCACGCGGTGACGCGCCTCAAGGTTCGCGGCGTCGGTGGCAACAGCGCCATCCGCCTGCGCATCGCCGATAACCGCTCATAGGAGACCGAGCGAGGCGAGCTCCCGCCGCAGGTCTGGCGGCAACGCCGCCGCCGCGTCGTCGCCGTCCGCGAGGTCGGGCGGCGCGTCCTCCGGCCCGAGGTAGCGCCAGCCCTGAAACGCGCGCCGCGGCGACCAGCGCGTGGCGACGAAGGTTGGCTCCAGGACGATGTGGCAGCGGGCGACGCCTTCGGCATCGGTGAATGGCCGCAGTTGCAGGATCGGCTGCCGCACCTGAATGTTGCGCCGGATCACCCAGTAGAGCGAGCCGCCGGCCAGCACCTCTTCCTGGCGGCGCGGCATCATGCGGGTCTGGTGGATCTGCTCCGCCGGCCGCCCTTCCCGCCGCGCCGTTTCCAGCCGCTCGTCGACCCAGGCGCGCAGGTCCTCGACCGTGTTCGCGCCGACGCAGAGCTTGACCATGTGGAGCGGCATGGGGTTCTCCTGGCGCCCTGTGCCGAACGGCGTCAAGCGCGGTCGCGGCGCGACACGGGGCCACGGAAGGACGCGCGGCGCGATGACGACCCTCGGCGGAGCCGACGCCTTCGCGCTTGTCGCGTTCCTCGGCGGCTGGCTGTTCTACAACTGGCTGACCGGGCACAGCCGCTGGGCGCGCAACGGCCTCAGCGCGGCGATGAACGAGCAGCGCCGGCGCTGGATGGGCGTTCTGGTGCAGCGCGACCTGCGGATGATCGACACGGCGATCATGATGGGGCTGCAGCAGGGCACGGCCTTCTTCGCCTCGACCTGCATCTTCGCGATCGGCGGCTGCTTCGCGCTGCTCGGCGCGAGCGGACGCATTGCGGAGATCGCGGCCGACCTGCCGTTCAGCGCCGGCCTCGACGCCGCGCTGGTGGAAGCGAAGCTGCTCGGGCTCGTGGCGATCTTCGCCTACGCCTTCTTCAAGTTCGGCTGGGCCTACCGGCTGTTCAACTACTGCACGATCCTGATCGGGGCGATCCCCATGCGCGCGGAAGCGGCGGCCGATCCGGCGGCGACAACCGGCGCGGTGCGCGCGGCGGCGTCGATGAACCAGCTCGCCGCGCACCACTTCAACGCGGGGCTGCGCGGCGTGTTCTTCGGCATCGCCTATCTCGGGTGGTTCCTCGGGCCCTACGTCCTCGTTGCGTCGACGGTCCTGGTGATCGCGATCCTCGGCCATCGGCAGTTCTTTTCCGCCGCGCGGTTCGCTGCCGAGCCGTTCCGCGGCGAGCCCTGAGGCCCCGCCGGCTCACCTCGGGGCAGGAAACAGCGCGTCCGTGCGGCCCGACAGGCGGTAGGCGACGAGCCCGACGAACTCGCGCACCGCGAGCTGCACCTTGTCGGCGTTGCGCGACACGTCGGCGAAGGCCGGCTTCCAGAGCGCGGCGCCGCCGGGCGTGCGGTAGTCCACCGGATAGGGCAGCACGTCGAAGCCGGCGCGGCGGAAGCAGCCGACGCTGCGCGGAATGTGGAAGGCGGAGGTGACGAGCAGCCACGTCTCGCCGGGCTTCGGGTCGGCCAGGCGGCGCGAATAGACCGCGTTCTCGACGGTGTTGCGCGCTTGCCCCTCCAGAACGAGCCGTTCCGGCGGCAGGCCGAGCGCGGCGAAGGCGTGCCGGGCAACCTCGGCTTCCGAGACGTCGTCCTCGAACACAGCGGCGACGCCGCCGGTGAAGACCACCTTCGCCTCCGGGTGCAGGCGCGCCAGCGCCACGGCGGCGGTGATGCGGTCGCCCGCCTCGCCGAGTTCCGCGTCGCCTCGCGATTTGGCGACGCGCGTGTCGAAGGAGCCGCCGAGCACGACGATGCCCGCGACGCGTTCCGGCAGCGGCGGGCGCGGAAAGCGATCCTCGAGCAAGTTGACCATCAGGAGGCCGGCCGGCGAGAACATGATGACGGCGTAGGCCGCGACCGAAACGCCGAACAGCGCGAGCGACGCCGTGCGAAACCCAGTCAGCGCCAGCACGAGCGCGACGACGGCGAGGATCGCGATCGCAACCAGCGGCTGGATCGCGAACCAGGCGATTTTCGACACGACGAAGAACACGCTCGCAGCTGACATTCACGATCCAGATTTAGTTGCGACCCGGCCGATCGGCGAAGTCGCGCGGTCGGCGATGTTCATGCCGGCGGCGTTCCATGGCATGAGAGCCGCGCCGCGCGAAGCCGGTTCGACGAACGACGGCCGGACGACGAGACGGACAACAAGCCGGAGAAACACTTGACCGACACCGTGGCCGCAACCGATCGCCGGCGCAACCGCATCGACCTCGTCGACGTGGCGCGCGGCGCGGCACTCGTCGCCATGGCGGTCTACCACTTCACCTGGGACCTCGACTTTCACGGCTACGTTCCGCGCGGGACAGCGACCGAGGGCGGCTGGCGGCTGTTCGCGCGCGGCATCGCGTCGAGCTTCTTGTTTCTCGTCGGCGTCGGCCTGGTTCTTGCCCACGCGGGCGGCATACGGTGGCGCGCCTTCGCCAGGCGGGTAGCGCAGGTCGCCGCCGGTGCCGTCGCGATCACGGCCGTCACCGCAATCGTGACCCCGGGGAGCTTCGTGTTCTTCGGCATCCTGCACCAGATCACCGTCGCAAGCTTGGTCGGACTCCTGTTCCTGCGGCTGCCGCCGATCGTTTCGGCGTTCTGCGGCGCCGCGATGGTCGCCATGCCGGCCTTCGTGCAGACCACCCTGACCGAGCCGCGCTGGCTGGCTTGGATCGGCTTGGCCGTGCGCGAGCCGGTGACGAACGACTACGTGCCGGTGTTTCCGTGGACCGGCATCGTGTTGCTCGGCATGGCCGCGGCTCTCGCGATCGACCGGAACGGACTTTGGCCGCGGCTCGCCGACTCGAACGGACGGCTCGTTCCGCTGCGGCCGTTGCGATGGCTCGGCCGTCATTCGCTGCTGTTCTATCTCCTGCACCAGCCGGTGCTGTTCGGGCTCGTCGCCGGCGCGACCGCGATCAGTCCGCCCGACCCGATCGCTCGGTTCGCGTCCGACTGCCGGCACGACTTCCGCCGGCAGCTCGAGGAGCCGCGGCTCGGCCGGTTCTGCGACTGCCTGCAGGCGCGGCTTGCGGAGGACGGCCTCCTGAACCGGCTGCTCGACGGCACGACGACGCCCGCCGAGAACGATTCGGTCCGGGAAACCTCCCTCGCCTGCTCCTTCGACATTGGGCCGGCCGACGCGTCGCCGCTGCCCACGCCTTGATCAACCGGCCGGCGGGATGCCGAGCTCGGCCATGCGCGCGAGGCAGGCCTCCTCGGCGTTGTCGAGCTCGCCGAGCAGGTCGTCGATGTCGCGCCGCTTGCCTTCGAGCTCGCGGCGACGATCGCCGACGCGCCGAACGATGGCGCGGAGCTGACCTGCCTCGCCGGGCGGCGCCTTGTACATCTGAATGATCTCGCGGATCTCGGCGATGGAGAAGCCGAGCCGCTTGCCGCGCAGGATCATCTTGAGGAGGTTGTGGTCCGACTGCCGGAACAGGCGCGTCCGGCCGCGCCGCACCGGAGCGATGAGCCCCTCGTCCTCGTAGAACCGGATCGTGCGGGTGGAGACGTCGAACTCGCGGGTGAGTTCGGTGATCGTGTAGTATTCGCGCATGCCGTCCCCCGCCCTGCTGGGTGCATGTTTAAGACTTTACGTCAAAGTCAATCGCGAAGCCGGTTCTACAGGCTCGACGCCGTCCCGAACCACCAGGCCGCGAGGCCGAGGAAGGCGAAGAAGCCGACGACGTCGGTCACCGTCGTGACGAACGTGCCGGACGCGATGGCCGGATCGGCGCCGAAGCGGTCGAGCACCAGCGGGATCAGGATGCCACCGAGCGCAGCGGCGACCATGTTGATCACCATCGCCATGCCGATCACCTGACCGAGGCCGGCATTGCCGAACCAGGTCGCCGCGACGACGCCGATGATCAGTGCGAAGGCGAGGCCGTTCAGAAAGCCGACGAGGAGCTCGCGCCGGACGATCCGCGCGGCGTTGTAGATGTCGAGGTCGCGGGTGGCGAGCGCGCGCACCGTCACTGTCATCGTCTGCGTGCCGGCGTTGCCACCCATGGAGGCGACGATCGGCATCAGCACGGCGAGCGCCACCATCTGCTCGATGGTCGCGTCGAACAGGCCGATCACCATCGAGGCAAGGATCGCGGTCGCCAGGTTGATGAACAGCCACAGGAAGCGCGAGCGCATCGTGTCGAGCACCGTGTCCGACAGCTCCTCGTCGCCGACGCCGCCGAGCCGGCGGATGTCCTCCTCCGCTTCCTGCTGGATCACGTCCACCACGTCGTCGATGGTGAGGACGCCGACGAGCCGCTCGTTCTCGTCCACCACGGCGGCGGACAGGAGGTCGTACTGCTCGAAGATCCGCGCGGCCTCCTCCTGGTCCATCGTCACGGGAATCGCGTGACGCGTTTCCCGCATGATGTCCTCGATCTTCGCCGGCCGGCGCATGCGCAGGATGCGGTCGAGGTCCACCGCGCCGACGAGCTTGAACGACGGGTCGATGACGAAGATCTGCGAGAACTCCTCGGGCAGGCCCTCCTCGTCGCGCAGGTAGTCGATGGTCTGGCCGACGGTCCAGAACGGTGGCACGGCAACGAACTCGGTCTGCATGCGGCGGCCGGCCGACTCGTCCGGGTATTCCAGCGCGCGGCGCAGCCGCACCCGCTCGCGGAACGGGATGCGCTCCAGGATCTCCTTCCGGTCCGCTTCGTCGAGATCCTCCAGGATGTAGACGGCATCGTCGGAGTCGAGCGCGCGCACCGCCTCGGCGACCTGCGCGTTCGGCATCGCCTCGACGATCTCGAGGCGCACCGCCTCGTCGACCTGCGTCAGCGCCGTGTAGTCGAAGTCCTCGCCGAGCAGCCGCACGAGCGACTGGCGCTCGTCGAAGTCGAGGTGCTGCAGGATGTCGCCGAGCTCGGAGTCGTGCAACGGCACGACGGTCGCCTTCAGGACGTCCGCGTCGTCCGCCGCGATCGCCTCGCGCACCCGATCGAGAAAGGCGGCGTCGAGCTCGCCGTCCGCGTCGTAGATCGCCGGCCGGTCGTCGTCGGCGAGCGCCGCCAAGTCCGGTTCGGGCGCGCGAATGTCGGGCTGGATGTCAGCCATGGGCACCCTCGTCGAACCGGGCTGGAGTTCGAAAAGGGTCTAGCTCATCGATCGGAGAAAGGAAGGGCTTCGGGCAGCCCAGGGAGCGACAGCTATTGCGCCGCGGCGGCTGCGCTGGACGCACATCCAAGACGGATGCGACGACGACTCCATACCGTTTCGGCTACGCTGGTCGCGCCATCGCGATCGGACCAAAGACGCCTGCAAGGCGGTTTTCCGAAGAAGCTGGTGCGGTCGAGAAGACTCGAACTTCCACGGGTTGCCCCACAGCGACCTCAACGCTGCGCGTCTACCAATTCCGCCACGACCGCACGCCGTGTTCGCCGGTCCGGCATCCGGAACGGCTGCGGGCATGTAACAAAGGGCGATTGCGGGCACAAGGCGTTTTCCGGCGCGGCTGATCGGCGACGTGCCCTTTCGCACGGCATCGGCGACCGCTACATCCGATCCATGCTCACGCGGACCGATCACTTGGCCGAGGGCGGACGGCTGGCCGTGCGGCCGGCGCGCTTCATGGCGGCCGACGGGTCGCCGCCGGTCGAATGGCGCTTCCTGCCCGGCTTCACGGGCTACGACGAAGCGGTGGCGCTGATGGACGCGCGCGTCGCGGCGATCGCCGACGGTCTGGCGCCCGAAACCGTCATCCTTCTCGAACACCCGTCGCTTTACACCGCCGGCACCAGCGCGAACGCCGCCGACCTCGTCGATGCGACGCGCTTTCCGGTACACCAGAGCGGCCGCGGCGGCGAATACACCTATCACGGTCCCGGCCAGCGCGTGGCCTACGTGCTGCTCGACCTCAAACGCCGGCGGCAGGACGTGCGCGCCTTCGTGGCGGCGCTCGAGGAATGGCTGATCCGGACGCTCGATCGGTTCGCGATCAAGGGCGAACGGCGAGAAGACCGGGTCGGGGTCTGGGTACGGCGGCCGGAGCGTCCGCTCCGAGCCGACGGCGCGGTCGCCGAGGACAAGATCGCCGCGATCGGCATTCGCGTCCGCCGCTGGGTGACGTTCCACGGGATCAGCCTGAACGTCGATCCCGACCTCGCGCATTTTGGCGGCATCGTGCCCTGCGGCATCCGCGGGCACGGCGTCACGAGCCTCGTCGACCTTGGCATCCCGATCGGCATGGCGGAGGTGGACGGCGTTCTGCGGCGCGCGTTCGTCGAGGTGTTCGGGCCGACGAGGGACGCGGGCGACGTCGCGGCGACCTGAACGCGGCATTCAGCAACCGTTCACCCTGTTCGGCGCATGGTCCGTCGCATCCAGAACGGGGGAACGCAGTCATGGCCAAGATCGCCGGCACGAACAGCTCCGAGCGCCTTTACGGCTTCGACACCAACGACGCAATCTACGGCTACGGCGGCAACGACGTGCTCTACGGCTACGGCGGCGCGGACGTGCTCTACGGTGGGGCGGGGAACGACGTACTATACGGTGGTGCCGGCGACGACGACCTGTTCGGCGGTACGGGCACCAACTCGCTGTTCGGCGGCACCGGTCGCGACTTCTTCGTGGTTGGCGCACGGTCTTCGGCGGCATCCACGAACACGATCCGAGACTTCGACTTCGACCTCGATAAGATCGACGTCGCCGCCTGGGGCGTGTCCGACTTCAGCCAGGTCAAGATCCTGCTCGGGACCGCGAGCAACGGCAGCGCCACGCTGAATGCGACGTTCAGCGGCGTCAGCAACGTCCTGCAGGTCGCCGGCGTCGCGAAGGCGGAGCTGGAAGCGAGCGACTTCGCCTACAGCACCGCCGCGGCGCAGTCGATCCGCGGCACGAACGCGGCGGACACGCTGTTCGGGTCGCGCGGCGCGGACGACATTCGCGGCAACGGCGGCAACGACCGGCTGCTCGGCGGCGTCGGCGACGACGACCTCTTCGGCGGCGCCGGCAACGACCAGCTCTGGGGCGGCGCGGGCTCGGACCTGCTTGCCGGCGACGCGGGCGCGGACTCGTTCGCGTTCTTCTCGGTCTCGGACATGACGAGCAAGAGCGGCCGCGACGTGATCCTCGACTTCCAGACCGACCTCGACGTCATCGACTTCTCGAACCTCGATGCCGACGCGACGGTGCGCGGCAACCAGGCCTTCGACTGGGTCGGCCGGACGGCCTTCTCCGATTCAGGGCAGCTCCGCTACGCCTACGACGCCCGGAGCGACGTCACGGTCGTCTACGGCAACACGGACAACGACAACAGCGCCGAGTTCGCGCTGAACATCGACGGTCGATACGGGCTGATCGCGGACGACTTCTACGTCTGACCGAGACGGAACGG
>CAXUCL010000098.1:0-8244 GCA_964249395.1 uncultured Rhizobiaceae bacterium | reverse complement strand
ACCACGGCGACGAGCGCGACGGGCACGAAGCTGGCTGCGGTTCGCATCATCATTGCACCACGAGGTCGGCCTGGAGGGCGCCGGAGGACTTGATCGCCTGCAGGATGGCGATAATCCCGGTCGGCTTCAGGCCGAGACGGTTGAGGCCGCGCACCACGGTTTCGAGGTTCGCGCCCTGGACATAGGCGAAGTTCCCACCCTCCTGCCGGGCGTCGACCGTGGTGTCGGACGTGACCACCGTTTCGCCGTTCGGCGAGAAGGGCGCGGGTTGCGACACGTTCGGCGCCTCGGTGATGCGCACGGTGAGGTTGCCGTGGGTCACGGCGACGGTGGAGATCTGCACGTCCTGGCCGATCACCACGGTGCCGGTCTTCTCGTCGATCACAACGCGCGCGGCGGTGTCGGGCCGGATGGGCAGGTCGCCGATCGCCGCGATGAACCGCGTCGAGGACAGGCGGGCCGGCCGCGTCAGCGACACGGTGCGCAGGTCCTGCTCGCGGGCCACCGGCCGCCCCCAGGTCTTCTCCGCGTAGGCGTTGATCGCGTCGACGATGCGGATGGCGGTCCGGTAGTCGGGGTTGCGCAGTTCCATGGTGACCTGGTCGGTCTCGACCTGGGCGCGCGGCACCTCGCGCTCGATCAAGGCGCCGCTGGCGATGCGGCCCGAGGTCGGCACGCCTTGCGTCAGCCGCTCGCTTTCGCCCTCCGAGGTGAAGCCGGACACGGCGAGCGAGCCCTGCGCCACCGCGTAGACCTCGCCGTCGGCGCCGTAGAGCGGCGTCATCACCAGCGTGCCGCCCATCAGCGACTGCGCGTCGCCGAGCGAGGCCACCGACACGTCGATGCGCGAGCCTGCGCCGACGAAGGGCGGCAGGTCGGCCGTCACCACCACCGCCGCCACGTTCTTGGTGCGCGGGTTGCCCGAGCGCACGTTCACGCCCATCCGGTCCAGCATCGACTGCAGCGACTGCTCGGTGAACGGGGAATTGCGCAAGGAGTCGCCGGTGCCCTGCAGGCCGATCACCAGGCCGTAGCCGACGAGCTGGTTCTCGCGCACGCCCTTGATCGTCGTCACGTCCTTGATGCGGACGCCGGTGGAGGGAAGCGCGTTCCCACCGGGCCGCGCGGTGTCGAAGCTTTCCCGAGCCCCGATGCCGGCCTCGTAGGCGACGCCGGGCGGGGGGTGGACGAAGGGGGCGGCGCTGCGGGCCGGAACGGCCCGGGCCGCGACCGCGGCCGCGGCGGCAAGGAGGCGGAGCGTCCGGCGGCCGGTCATCGCCCGCCGACCTCGATCGTGCCGTCGGCCTGGACGACGCCGTTGATCGTGACGCCGCTGTCGGCGTTGCGCACCCGCACCCGCTCGCCCTCGCCGGCCGAGGCCAACGGCGTGCCGAGGCCGGAAATGAACACGCCCGCTTCGCGGTAGACGATCGGCGTCGGCACCCCGGCGCGCACCACGTCGGGGGATTTCAGGTCCGACAGAAGGATCGGCTGGTTCGGCAGGAGCGTGCGCTTGGCCACCCGGTCGGCGAGCATGCCTTCTTCCACGACGTAGGAAGCGAGCCGCGCTGCGGGGACCTTGAAGCGGGTGGTGGCGACGCCGCGATCCGTCACGCGCTGGCCGGGATAAACGACGGAGACTGGCACGGGCAGGTCGATGTCGGCCGCGGCGGTCGGCGGCGCGGTGCCGGCGAGCACCGCCGCGCCGAGCGCGAAGCGTCGTGCGAGCGTCCAGCCGTCGAAACGCGCGGCGCGCTTGGTTGTGTTCGGCATGGCGCCGCAGCCCTTTTCTCGTGCGGCGATGCGTCGGTGCGCGCCGCGGTCCGCCCGTTTCCTGTCGCGGCCTTCGCGCGTCAGCGCAGGCCGGTGGAGACGACCTTCGACATGTCGTCGGCGGCCTGGATGACCTTGGAGTTCATCTCGTAGGCGCGCTGCGCCGAGATGAGCTCGGAGATCTCCTTCACCGGATCGACGTTGGAGCCCTCCAAGTGCCCCTGATGAAGCACGCCGAAGCCCGGATCGCCGGGCACGCCCGCGACGGGCGCGCCGGAGGCGACCGTTTCCTTGAACAGGTTGCCGCCGAGCTTCTCGAGGCCGGGCTCGTTGACGAAGCTGGCGAGACTCAGTTGCCCGAGCAGCTGCGGCTCCTGGTCGGCGAGGTGCGCGTAGACCTCGCCGGCCGAGGATACCGTGACCTTCACGGTTTCCGCCGGCACGGTGATCTGCGGGTCCACCAAGAAGCCGTCGAGCGTGACGAGCTGGCCTTGGCCGTTGGTGTTGAAGGCGCCGTCGCGGGTGTAGAGCGTTTCGCCGCCCGGACCCTGGATCTGGAAGTAGCCGTTGCCGTTGATCGCGAGGTCGTAGGTGTTGCCGGTCTGGTCGAGCGTGCCCTGGATGTGCGTGGTGCGGATCGCGGCGGTGCGCACCCCGAGGCCGATCTGCGCGCCTTCCGGCACGACCTCGTCGCCGCCGCGCGCCGGTACGCCCTGCATCCGCTCGACCTGGTAGAGGAGGTCCGTGAACTCGGCGCGCGCCCGCTTGAAGCCGGTCGTGTTGATGTTGGCGATGTTGTTGGCGACCACCTCGACGTTGGTCTGCTGCGCGTTCATGCCGGTGGCGGCGATCGCGAGGGCTCTCATGGGCTTGATCGATCCTTGAATGGGCCGCGGCGTCAGATCGCCATGCGGGAGATTTCCTGGTAGGCGCTGACGACCTTGTCGCGCATCACCACGGCGGTCTGCAGGGCGCGCTCGGCGCCCATCACGGCGTCCACCACGGCCTGGGTCGAGGCTTCGCCGCGGATGCCGGCGACCGACGCCGCTTCCGCGCCCTTCACCGCGCCCACCGCGTCGGTCGTGACCTTGGCGAGGACCGAGGCGAAGTCCGCGCCGGGCGCGGCCGCCTCGGCGCTCGGGGAAACGCCGCCGGCGCCGTCGATGCGGGTCGCCTCGAAGGGGGCGGTGGTGGCGCGCAGGGCGGAGATCATGAGCCGTTCCTTAAGAGGTCGATGGTCATGGTGATCAGCTCGCGCGACTGCTTGATCACCTGCAGGTTGGCTTCATAGGACCGGTTGGCCTCGCGCATGTCGGCCATCTCGGTCAGCATGTTGACGTTCGGCATCTTCACGTAGCCGTTCGCGTCGGCCGCCGGGTTGCCCGGATCGTGCTCGACCGTGAAATCGCTGCGGTCGACGCCGTAGCGCTCCACCCGCACCATCTCGGCGCCGGTCAGACGGTCGACCTCGCTGGCGAAGGTGACGGTCTTGCGCTGATAGGGGTCGGCGCCCGGCGTCTGCCCGGTGGAGCGGACGTTCGCGACGTTCTCGGACACGATGCGCAGGCGGTTGCTCTGCGCTTCGAGGCCGCTCGCGGCGATCTTTAGGGCGGAGACGATCGGATCAGGCATCGCGGTCAGCCCTTCACGCCCATGAGGTAGAAACGCTGGAAGGCCTTGGCGACGGAGGTGTTCAGCGCGAAGCCGCCCTGCACTTCGCCGCTCTTCAGCATTTCCTGCTCGAGGCTCACCGAGTTGCCGGAATGGGTGACGTCCCAGGCGGCTTCGGGGCGCGCCTCGACGTCGCTCGCCCGGCCGCCGGCCGCCGCGAGATGGAAGGGACTCGTGCCGGCCATCTGGAGCTGGGTCGCCTCCATGGCGTCCGTGAAGCCGGCGACGTCCTTGGCGCCGTAGCCCGGCGTGTTGGCGTTGGCGACGTTTTCCGCGATCACCGTTTGGCGCTGCGACAGCCATTCGGCGCGGCGGGAAGAAAGCCCGAAAAGGTAGATGTCGCTCAAGCTGAGGCTCCGGCGCTGGTCGATGACCTGCAGCTTGTTTAGGCCGAACCACTTGTCCGAAGCTTGTTGCTAACGTCAGCGGTGGCAGTCGACGGCGCAGAACGAGTAATCGAGGAGGCGCCGGCAGTGAAAGACCAAACGTTAATTAAGCGTTAATCTTGCTTGCGCTTCTCTCGAAGCGTCCGATCTGCGTTCGACGCGCTCCGCTGCCGAGTTCGCGTGGACCAAACCCATTCGCTTCGTCATCCCGGATCGAGCCCGAGGCGACGAAGCGGAGAGGTTGCGTCGATCGGCGGGACGACGGTTCCGTTTGCGGACGATCGAAACCCCGGTTCGCGACTGCGTCGTTTCGCGACCGCGCCGACCCTTGCGAACGAGTCGCGGCATCACCCCGCGGCGCGCCAGTCGAGGCGGGCGGCCTCGACCGCCTTGGCCAGCCGCTCGGTGCTCTCGCCCGGCGAGCGTTCCGGCTCGTCGAAGACGAGATAGGTCAGCGCCACGGCCGCCGAGGCGGCGGCGAGCGTCAGGCGGAAGTGCGCCGTGGCGCCGTGGTGGCGGAACTCCATGCCGAGCTCGATCGTCGGCGGCGCGTTCCAGGAGACGTGCGCCTCCCCTTCGCCGGAAAAGCGCAGCGTGCCGGGCTTCATGTAGAGCTGGCTGGAGGAGGCGACGATGTCGGAAACGTTGCCGATCCGGTCGAGCCGCAGGAAGGCCGCATAGTCCAGGGCCTCCACCAGCCGCAGCTCGGCGACGACCTCGCGGATGCCTTCCGCCAAGAGCTTCTCGCGCTCGGCCAGGTGCTTGTTGCGGAAGTCCGGCATGAAATGGCTACCCATCGAACTCCATCCGCGACGCGACTGTCGCTCGACGCACGCTTGCGCGATCTCACGGCCGAAGAACGCTGCTGAACCCGCGTTCCGACCCGGTGCCGACGCCCGACACGCCGGCGCCGACCTCGTACAACCTTTTTCCTACGCGGCCCCGGCCCGCGCGGCGGGCATCTTGGACTGCAGGAAGTAGATGAGTTCCGCGACGGCCTTGTAGAACTGCTGCGGAATCATCTGGTCGATCGAGACATGATCGTACATCGACCTTGCCAAGAGCTTGTCCTCGAAGACGGGGATGTCGTTGGCCTCGGCGATCTCGCGGATCTTCAGCGCGATGAGGTCCGTGCCCTTGGCGACCACCAGCGGCGCGCCGCCCTCTTCGCGCGAATAGCGCAGCGCGATGGCGTAGTGCGTCGGGTTGGCGATCACCAGCGTCGCCTTGGGCACCGCGGCCATCATGCGCTTGCGGTTGCGCTCGCGCGCGATCTGGCGCTGGCGGGCCTTGATCGTCGGATCGCCTTCCTGCTGCTTCAGCTCGTCCTTCACCTCCTGCTTCGACATGCGCAGGTCGCGCCGCCAATGGATGCGGGAGAAGAAGAGGTCGGCAGCGACGAGGACGACCGTCGCCACCGCCACGATCGACAGGAGCTGCATGGCCAGCGACAGCAGCGTTTCCGGCAGCTGCAGCGGGTCGGTGAACATGGTCCTCATCGTCGTGCCGAGCTCGCGCGACAGGAGCCAGGCGACGATGAGCGAAACGCCCGCGAACTTGAACAGCGCCTTGCCGAACTCGGTGAGGCCGCGCATGCCGAACAGCCGGCTCCAGCCGCTGACCGGGGACACGTTCGACCATTTCGGCCGGACGCGCTCCATGTTGAGCTGCGGGGGGTTCTGCAGCACCGAGGACAGGACGCCGGCGACGAAGAAGAAGCCGGCGGCCGGCAAGACGAACCATGCAGCCTGCAGGGCGACGCCGTTGATGAAGTGGAGGGCGTCGGCACCGTTCTCGATGTCCCACTGAACCGGGTTCTCGAAGGTGCTCCGCAGGCTCGCGACGAGCTGGGCGGCGACGTCGCGCGCGGCGAACGCCGTGAAGGCGATCGAGGCCAGGAGCGAACCGAGGATCGGCGCCTCGCGGGAGAACGGCAGGTTGCCCTTCTCCACCGTGTCGCGAATGCGCTTCTCGGTGGCTTCCTCGGTCTTCGAACTCTTCTCGGCGCCTTCGGCCACGGCGATCCTGCCCCGGAATCGTTAAGGAAAGCCGCCGACCGGGCCGAGCGCCGGCTTCGCCTCAGCCTTCCTTCGGCGCGGACAACGCGATGCGCCCTTCCGACGCGAGGCGGAGCGCCAGCGAGGCGATCGTGCGACGCGCGGCCGCCACGTCCTTCGCCGGAACCTCGGCGGCCTGCGCCAGTTCGGCCTCCACCATGCGCCGGGCGCGGGCGGCGAGCGCGGAGGTGACGGCCTCGGCAAGCTCGGGCGGCGCGCCGCGCAGCGCGGTGGTGACGGTCTCGGTCGGCACCGAATCGAAGAGGACGAGGCGCGCCTTCTTCGGCACGTTCGGCAGATCCTCGAAGGCGAACAGGAGGCTGCGGATGGCGCTCGCCTCTTCCGGCTCCTCTTCCTCGATGGAAGCGAGAAGCGCGTCGGTCTTGGTCTTCTCCAGCCGGTTGACGATCTCGGCGAGCGCTGCCCGCCGTTCCTGCCGCTCGCCCGCGCCGGACGCAGCCACGAAGCTTTCGCGCAATCGCTCCTCGACCATCCCTTCCGCCGCGGCGTCGAGCGGCTTAGCATCGAGCATGCGGCGCATCACGTCGACGCGGAAGTCGTCGTCGAGACCGGACACGAGGATCGCCGCGAGTTCCGGGTCGAGGCGGGACACGATCACGGCGGCGACCTGCGGATGCTCGGCCTCCAGCATCGGCTGCAGCGCCGGGGCGCCGAGACGGCCGATCTCGTCCCAGACCGTCGCGGCTGCGTCGCCGCTGTCGACCGCGCCGGCCTCGAACACGGACGACAGTTCGTCCCCCGTCAGGGTTTCGCGCAGGAGGCGCCCGAAGGCGTCGTCGATCTCGGTGAGGCCCGAACCGGTCTTGAAGGCGTCCTGGAAGTCGTCGACGAGCTGTTCGAGGTCCCCGGCCGAAACGCGGCGGTGGGCGTTCGCGCCGTCCCGCATGGCGCGCAGGTCGTCCGGGCTGAAATGCTTCAGGAGGCGCGCCGCGCCGTTCGGACCCATGGCGAGCAGCAACGCCGCCGCCCGGGCCGGGCCCGGAATGGCGAGCGCGCCGCCGGAGAACTCGGAATAGGAAGCGAGGCTCATCGCGCCGACCCTCGGACTGTCGTCAGGCGTTGGGGGACTTGGCGCGGATCGGACGCGCGCCGGGCGACACGATCTCGGTCAGCGTGATGCCGAACCGCGCGTCCTCGTTCTCGAGCACCACCACCTCGCCGCGCGCGACGATGCGCCCGTTGACGATGAGGTCCACCGGCTCGCCGATGGACGTGTCGAGCTTCACCACCGCGCCGCGGCCGAGCTTGACGAGGCTCGCCACCGGCATCGTCGCCGAGCCGAGCACGACCTGCATCGTCACCGGAATATCCATGATGATGCCGAGGTCGGGGCGGGACGACGCCGCGGCGGCGTCGCCCGCGCCGCCCATGTCGTAGTCGGCGTCGACGGCAACCGCGTCGGAACTCATCGTCGCGTCGAGATCGGTCATGCGCGTGTCCTCGGGATCGTTCGGCCGAAGCCGGCGGCACGGAGTCGAGCCGTCCGCCCTTGCTGGTTAACGTTTAGGTGCCGAGCCTGACGCGAGGCGGGACTCGATGAGGCGCAGCCAGGTGTCCTGCGCCGTCGGTGAAGCCGCGGGCGCGGCGGCGACCGCGTCGTTCGCGACCTGCAGCTTGCGGTCGGCGACGCGGATCTGCGCTTCGAGCTCGTCCGCGAGCTCGCGCGCCTCGACGATGCGCGCCTCGATGGCCCGCAGGGTCTCGACGCCCTCGCCCCGCAGCATGACCACCGCGAGCGCGGCGTCGTTGATGCAGGCGTCGGCGTCGCGCAGCGCCGTAGCGAGCTCGCTCTCGCCCGAGCGGAGCCGGCGCAGCGCGAGCGTCATCCGCGCGCTGCTCCAGCCGACGTAAGCCAGCGCGGCGAGCAGAACGGCGTCAATCGGCGAGAATGTCATCGATGAACTCCTCCGTCGGATCGATCTTCTCCTCGATGCGGACCACGTAGCCGTCGCGCGTCATCCCCATGCGGCCGCGGAACAGCCGCTGGTCCTCGCACTCGATGACGATGAGGCTTTCCATGGTCGCGTCGAGCACGATCGTCTGGCCGACCGCGAAGCGCGCGATCTCGCCGAGCGTGGTTTGCCGCTCGTCGAGCAACGCGCGCAGCTCGAGGTCGGTGCGGTTGATGCCTTCCTGGATGTTGCGCGCCCAGGTCTCGTCCGGGGCCGGCGCCGCCGGGTGCGGCACGACGGCGAGGCGCCGGCGGTGCGCGGAGCGGGCCACAGGAAGCTGCCCGCCACGGCATCGAAGGTCGCGATCGAGACGGCGTGGTCGATCGAGCCGCGGGCGAGGTCGTCGAGCGTGATCACGCCGGCCATCATCGAGACCGACGACGC
>CAXUCL010000097.1:2312-8293 GCA_964249395.1 uncultured Rhizobiaceae bacterium | reverse complement strand
AGGACGCGGGCCTGCTCTTCGTCCAGCAGCATCGCCGCGATCGCGGACGCCTCCACGAACATCAGCCGGCCGTGTCGTTCGCCGCGGTGGCGCGCAGCTCGCGGGCGAAGCCGGCGGCGACGTCGGGCAGGGACGCCTTGGCCTGTTCCGCCGCGAGCGCCAGCGTCAGCGCGTGATGCACCGCTTCCGTCAGGCCGGTGCCGCGGGCTTTCGCGAGCGCCCGCGCCATGCGGTCGGTGTCGGGATGTTTCACGTGAAACGGCACGGATAGCCTCCAACAGCTAGCCGTGTATTCCATTCCGGCTATCCGGCGCAAGCGCGTCGACGGTCATGCGGTAGACAAGCGTCGGAATACTAGCAGCCTCAATCCGCCCTACCAAGCCGGCTTCACTGGCGGACTGCCGCCGCTCGCCGCTTGGCAGCGGCGGCCTCGCGCGCTATCGGGCACGGCCGCAACGGAGCCCGCGCGCCATGGACACGCCTCTTCCCGACACCCCGCTGCCCGATCGCTTGTCCGCCGATCCCGACAGCCCGTTCTTCGACGGCGACCTGCTCGGGCGCGGCGTCGGCGTCCGCTTCAAGGGCGTCGAGAAGACCAACGTCGAGGAATACTGCGTTTCCGAGGGCTGGGTCCGCGTGCCGGCCGGCGCCTCCAAGGACCGGCACGGCCGCCCGATGACCCTGAAGCTCAAGGGCGCGGTCGAGGTCTGGCTCAAGGACGCCGGCTGACTTCGCGCCGCGCCGGCGCTATGGTGACGCCATGAACATCCAGCATCGCCCACCGAAGGTCTGGACCGCCGATGAGTTCCTGCAATGGGCGCAGGACCAGGAGGAAAAGTTTGAACTCGTCGAAGGCCGGATCGTCGACGTCATGGTCAAGGTGACGCGCAACCACGCGCGGCTGGCGAGCCGGCTGGTGATCATGCTCGGCACCGCGCTGGATCGATCCGTCTACGACGTCGGCTCGGCCGATTTCGGCATCCGCATCTCGGACCGCGGCGTGCGCTATCCGGACGTGTTCGTCGATCGCTTCGCGGGCGGGTCGGGCACGGATCTGGCCGCCCGCGCGCCGGTGCTCCTGGCGGAGGTCCTGTCGCCGTCGTCGTTCGCGCGCGACTTCGGGCCGAAGGCGCTCGAATACACCGCCCTGCCGACGCTGCAGCACTACCTCGTCCTGTCGCCCGACGAGCCGCGCGTTTGGACCTGGAGCCGGAACGGGGAGGGCGCGTTCGGCGAGCCGCTCCTCCTGGAGGGCGTCGACGCGACGCTCGATCTTCCCGGCCTTGGGCTCACCCTGCCGCTCGCCGAGCTCTACCGCGGCATCGCGTGACGCGCGCCGGACCGTCCCGCCGGGCTTGCCCATGACCCTGAAATGCCGCGTCATCCCCTGCCTGGACGTCAAGAACGGCCGCGTCGTGAAGGGCGTCAACTTCGGCGGGCTGGTGGACGCCGGCGACCCCGTCGAGGCGGCGCGCCTCTACGATGCGGCGGGCGCCGACGAGCTATGCTTCCTCGACATCACCGCCACTTCCGACAACCGCGACACCATCCTCGACGTCGTGGCGCGCACGGCCGAAGTCTGCTTCATGCCGCTCACCGTCGGCGGCGGCGTGCGCGAGGTCGCCGACTTCCGCCGCTTGCTCGCGGCCGGCGCCGACAAGGTGTCGGTGAACACGGCCGCCGTCCGGCGCCCGGAGCTCGTCGCCGAGGCCGCCGACAAGTTCGGCAACCAGTGCGTCGTGGTGGCGATCGACGCCAAGAATGTTTCACGTGAAACATCCGGGCCGCGCTGGGAGATCTTCACGCACGGCGGCCGCGAGGCGACCGGCATCGACGCCGTCGACTTCGCGCGGCGCGTCGCGGCGCTGGGGGCCGGCGAGATCCTGCTAACCTCGATGGACCGCGACGGCACCAAGGCCGGCTTCGACCTGGAGCTCACCCGCGCCGTCGCCGACGCGGTTTGCGTGCCGGTGATCGCGAGCGGTGGCGTCGGCACGCTCGACCACCTGGTCGAGGGCGTGCGCGAGGGCGGGGCGGGCGCGGTGCTCGCCGCCTCGATCTTCCATTTCGGCGCCCATACGGTGGGCGAGGCCAAGCGCCACATGGCGCGGGCGGGCGTGGCCGTGCGGCTCGACGGGCTCGCGCCCGCATGAGCGGCTTCACGCTCCTCGACCTGGAAGCGATCGTGGCAAAGCGCGCCGCGTCCGGCGACCCGAAGTCCTACACGGCCAAGCTCGCGGCCAAGGGCTTGGCGCGCGTCGCCAAGAAGCTCGGCGAGGAGGCGGTGGAGACCGTAATCGCGGCCTTGACCGAGGACGACGCGGCGCTGGCCGCCGAAAGCGCCGACCTTCTCTACCACCTCGCCGTCGCGTTGCACCTGCGCGGCGTTTCGGTCGCGAGCGTCATGGCCGAGCTGGAGCGGCGCACGCGCGAGACCGGCCTGGAAGAGAAGGCGCGCCGGCCGAAGGACGCCCACGCCTGATGGACCAGATGGTCCCGTCCAAGTTCTCGCCCTACCGCTTCTTCGGCGCCGAGGAATGGGGGCGGTTCCGCGCCGGCCAGCCGCTGACCCTGACGCAAGGCGAGGTGGGGCGCCTCGGCTCGCTCGGCGACCCGGTGGATCTCGACGAGGTCGGGCGCATCTTCCTGCCGATCTCGCGACTCCTGTCGGCGCATGTCGAGGCGAGCCAGCTGCTGTTCCAACAGCGCCGGCGGTTCCTGGCCGGCGAGGCGGGGGCCAAGACGCCGTTCATCGTCGGCATCGCCGGCTCGGTGGCGGTGGGCAAGTCCACCACCGCGCGTATCCTCAAGGAACTGCTCGCCCGCTGGCCGTCCTCGCCGACCGTCGACCTCGTCACCACCGACGGCTTCCTCTATCCCAACGCGGTGCTGGAGGCCGAAGGGCTGATGCGCCGCAAGGGGTTCCCGGAAAGCTACGACGTCGGCGCGATCCTGCGCTTCCTGTCGGACCTCAAAGCCGGGGTGCCGCACGTCGAGGCGCCGGTCTACTCGCACCTCGTCTACGACGTGGTGAAGGGCGGGGCGGTCGCCGTCGACCGGCCCGACATCCTGATCTTCGAGGGGCTGAACGTCCTGCAGGTCCGCCCGATCCCGCCGGACGGCACGGCGGTGCCGGTGGTGTCGGACTTCTTCGACTATTCGATCTACATCGACGCGGCGGCGGAGGACATCCGGCGCTGGTACCTCGCTCGCTTCATGCGGCTGCGCGACACCGCCTTCCGCGACCCACGCTCGTTCTTCCACCGCTACGCGAGCGTCCCGAAGGCGGAGGCGCTCGCCATCGCCGAAGGCCTGTGGCGCGACATCAACGCGGTGAACCTCGCCGAGAACATCCTCCCCACCCGCCCCCGCGCCGACCTGATCCTGCGCAAGTCCGCGAGCCACCGCGTGGAGCGCGTGGCGCTCAGGAAGCTGTGAGACGGGACCGGGGACGGTCGTGCGAGTTCCAGTTCGGGAGGCAGCCGGAACGGCCGAAACCAGGACTTCGCGAACAGCCCGCGAAATCTAAAGTGGGTGGTTTGCGGACCGTCTGCTGCCAAGCAGCTGAGCACAATAGCGGACATGCCAATTATGATCGACGATACACGGACCCACTGTGTCGTCCCGTCTCTGGCCCACACAAGTCCAAAACGATACGCGTACTGGAACAGGAAGGGCTCCGGATGCGCAGATTGCTGACTATTGGCTATGAAGGGGCGACGATCGATGATTTTGTCACCGCTCTAAAATCCGCTGGCACGACCATTCTTGCGGATGTGCGCGCGATCGCGCTATCCCGGAAACCAGGTTTCTCGAAATCCCAGCTCAAGGACCGAATGGAGCGCGAGGGAATTCGATACGTCCACTTTATCGATTTGGGCGACCCAAAACCTGGACGCGAGGCCGCTCGCGCGGGCCGCATAAGCGCTTTTCGGACAATCTACGGCGAACACTTGTCCACCAGACCAGCTCAGAGCGCCCTCGATGCACTTGGTTACATCGCGCACAACGAGACGGTGTGCTTGCTGTGCTTTGAGCGCGACCCGTCGGCCTGCCACCGCTCCTTGGTTGCAGCGGCGATGCAAGAGCGATCTGGGACGCATATCGAGCATCTGTTCGGAGGAGGAGGCCAGACTGTTGGACCTGGGAAGGATTCGGCAGGATCGCGTCGCGATCCTCGTGAAGGCGCTGCCGCAGCCTAGCTCGAAACATGGCGAGACGGTCTGTTGCGCAGGGGTCACCCGCGATGGGAAATGGAAGCGCCTCTTCCCCGTCCGCTTCCGGCGGCTCGAGGGCGACGCCGCGTTCGGGCGCTGGGACTGGGTCGACTACCGTTACCGCGAGCCGACTGCGGACCGTCGTACCGAGAGCTGCCACGTCTTCGAGGACAGCATCATGGTGGTTGGGAAGCTGGCCGAACGCGAACGGGCACCGCTCCTCAATCCGTTAGTGCTCGGCTCTGGAAAGGCAGCGGCCGAACGTGGACAGTCCCTCACCCTCGTTCGGCCACGGAACCCGAGGTTTTTGTTCAAACGCAAGAGTGTTGCCGACGTCGAGAGGGACAGGGAGGCTTTCTGCCACGCCGCTCGGCAGGACGACATCTTCGACGAGAAGCTCGCCGAGATCGAGCCGACCCCGTACGAGTTCATCTTCAAGTTCGATGATGACGACGGCTCGCACATCTACCGGAACGGCGACTGGGAGACCCATGCCGCGTTTTTTCACCACCGTCGGCGGACCTCCGAGGAAGAAGCACTTCGTTGGCTCGGCGAAACCTACAACGAGAAATACCCGGCGAAGGGCATGGCGTTCGTTCTCGGGAACGTGGCGAGCCGCCCGCAGACTTGGCAACTCCTTGGGGTCATCCGTTTGGATCTAACAAGGGAGACAGAGCAATCAGACCTCTTCGCGTAACCCATCGTCGTTTCCGTTGCTCCGCAACGCCGCTGTTCAAAGAGTGCCAGCTGCCTCGTACGCCGGAGCTGCTTTACATCAGCTATTGAGGAAATACGTAAAGCCTCTGAACGACCGCAATGGGTCGAAAGCGGACGCTTCTGTGTTCATGTTCCCGAAACACGTCACGAAACCCGAGCCGCTGTCTGACCGCCGCCTTCTCGCGGCGCGGGCGACGTGCATAATGGCGGGATGACCGAGCTTCTGGAACAAGCCTTCGAGCGCGCCCGCACGCTGCCTCCCCACCAGCAGGACGAGCTGGCGCGCCTTCTTCTGCGTCTGGCCGGCGACGACGAGGCGGTCTATCAGCTGACGCAGGAAGAAGAAGCCGACCTGATCGAGGCCGAGGCCGAGATCGATCGGGGCGAGATCGCCACGGACGCCGAGGTCGAAGCCGTGTTCTCGAAATACCGCCTTTGAAACTGCGATACGGTAACGACGCACTTCGCCAGATCGAGAACGCCCTTTCCTACGTCGAGGCACGTTCCCCGCAAGGCGCAGCGTCCTTGCGCGAGCGCATCCTCGCCGCCGCGGCGCTGGTCCAGCATCATCCCCACGCCGCGCAGGCGACCAGTCGCCGAAACACGCGGCGAGTGGTTCTGACGCCCTACCCCTACGTTCTGTTCTATCGGGTCGCGGCCGACGAAGTGATCATCACCCGCTTCCGTCACGCGGCCCGCAAGCCGCTGTCGGAGAAGGGCGGCGCATGACGAGCCGAGGCGATGCGCGGGCCGGGCCGATAGCCGGAACGGCGCTGCCGGCTCGCCGCCGCCACCGTCTCGCGGCGGCGGTTCGCGACAGGGCGAACGGCGCGCGATCTCGCGGCCGGGCCGAAACGGCCGTGACCGGCTCCGGGGCTTGGCGGGCGGGCGGCGCCCGGTTATCACGGCTCGCGTCCGCCGGACGGGCGGCGCATCCGCGGCGTCCGGCACGAAACGGTCGCCGCGGTCCCGCCGGCGTTCGACGGAGTTGCCCATGACCGATTTCAGCCGCCGCGACCTCCTCGCCGTCCTCGCCGGCCTCGGCAT
>CAXUCL010000097.1:0-2272 GCA_964249395.1 uncultured Rhizobiaceae bacterium | reverse complement strand
CGTCTTGCCCGCGCGCGGCGCCCTCGCGCAGGACGGCGGCGCGCCGTCCGCCACCGTCGCGGCCACACAGGCCAGCGGGTCGGCGATCCGGTTCGCCGATCCCGTGCCCTATTCGTTCGAGGCGCTGGTGGCGGAAACCCGCGCGCTCGCCGCCAAACCTTACGTCCCGGAGGAAACGCGCTTCGCCGACACGCTGGAGCGCATCGACTACGACCAGTTCCAGCGCATCGAATACCTGCGCGAGAACACGCTGGAAGCGGCCGGGGGCCGGGCGCCGATCCGCTTCTTCCACCTCGGCCGGTATTTCAAGCTGCCGGTGGGGGTGAACGTCGTCGAGAACGGCCAGTCGCGGCAGGTGATCTACGACCCCGCCTTGTTCCGCATCCCCGCCGACAACCCGGCGACCGAACTGCCGCGCGACATCGGCTTCGCGGGGTTCCGGGTGCAGGAGCCGGGCTCGGACCGCGACTGGCTGTCGTTCCTCGGCGCCGCCTACTTCCGGACCTCCGGCGAGCTCGACCAGTTCGGCCTGTCGGCGCGGGCGCTCGCCATCGACGTCGCCACCCCGACGCCGGAAGAGTTCCCGCGCTTCACCGACTTCTACCTGTCGCCGTCCGACACCGGCGGCCTCGTGAAGATCGCCTGCCGCATGAACTCGCCCCGCATCGCCGGCGTTTTGGAGATGGACTGCCGCAAAGACGGGCCGATCGTCATGGACGTGCGCGCCCGCTACTTCGCGCGGGACGCGATCGGACGCTGCGGGATCGCGCCGCTGACCTCGATGTTCTGGTATTCGGAAACCGACCGCAAGCGCCGCGACGACTGGCGGCCCGAGATCCACGATTCCGACGGTCTGGCGATCTGGACGGGCGAGGGCGAGCGGCTGTGGCGGCCGTTGAACAACCCGGCCAGCGTGATGACCTCGACGTTCTCCGGCGCCGCGCCGAAGGGTTTCGGCCTGGAGCAGCGCGACCGGAGCTTCGCGAACTACGAGGACGACGGCGTGTTCTACGAGCGCCGCGCCACCGCCTGGATCGAGCCCAAGAACGATTGGGGGCCGGGCACGGTGCAGCTCGTCGAGATCCCGACCGACGACGAGATCCACGACAACATCGCCGCCTACTGGCTGTCGGACAAGCCGGTCGCGAAGGGCGACGCGCTCGAATACGACTACCGCCTGTTCTGGGCGAAGGACGCGCCCTATCGGCCGGCGGTCGGCCGGGTCGCGGCGACGCGCATCGGCCGCGGCGGCATCACCGGCCAGCCGCGCCCGCCGGGCGTCACCCGCCTGGTGGTGGACTTCGACGGCGGCCTGATCGCCGCGCTACCGCGCGACGGGGCGGGGACCGAGACGGTGGAAGCGGTGGTGTCGGCCTCGCGCGGCCGGATCGTACGGCGGAACAGCTATTCCTTGAAGGTCGGCACCGCCTGGCGCGCCGCCTTCGACCTGGAGGTGGAGGGCACCGAGCCGGTGGAGCTGCGCTGCTACCTCCGGCGCGGCACGGAAACGCTGACGGAAACCTGGAGCTACCAGTTCCACCCGCTCGCCTGAACGAGAGGGGCATTCATAGGCGCGGCGGCCTGCAACCTTTTGCCGGGCAACCGATTTCCCACGCATGACCGATTTGCGCCACGCCGTCGCCTTGATCGCCGAGGACGAGCCGCTGCTCCGGATGGACGCGGCCGACACGCTGAGCGACGCCGGCTTCACCGTGCTGGAGGCCGGCAACTCGGCCGACGCGCTCCGCCACCTGGAGCGGACCGACACGATCGGGCTCCTGTTCACCGACATCGAGATGCCGGGGCCGATCAACGGCGTCGAGCTCGCGCACGAGGTGGCGCGGCGCTGGCCGCACATCTCGGTGGTGGTGTGTTCCGGCCGCTTCAAGCTCGACGCCGCCGACCTGCCGGCGCAGGCGCGCTTCATCGACAAGCCGTACAGCCCGGAAACGATGATCCGGGCCATCGAGACCGCCATGCACTGACGGCCGCCGGCTTTTGGCTCGGCCGGCAGCCAATCGCCGCGCCAGCCTCGGGACGGGGGCAGAGGCAGACGGCGGCGTGAATCGACTTGTTGGCGCGAACCGCAAAGCGGGGCACGACAGGTTCGGGCGGCGTCGGAACGGCCTATCTACCAAATGCCTGTTGGCTTCGACGTCCGGCGAAGCTGCAAACGGCCGTCGAAGGCTGCCAGCGCCCGGGCGCGCTAGAACGCCGCCGAGCCGGCGCACCAGTCGCGGCGCTTGCCGCCGTCGTAGGACGCCACCAATCC
>CAXUCL010000096.1:0-8370 GCA_964249395.1 uncultured Rhizobiaceae bacterium | reverse complement strand
GCTGAAATGGTCGCGGCGTTCCAAAGGATGGGAAGCGACACGCCGTAGTAGCCGTGGCTCAGGCGGTTGCGCGCGGCGTAGGCGCTCCGAGCCTCGAAGTCCGGGAACCGCCGCAGCAGTTCGGCGTGATCCTTGAGCAGTCGGCTCGACGCTTCGCCGAGCACCTCCACGCACTTCGAAACGGCGTGCTGCGTCTTGAGGTCCCGCTCGAAGGCGGTGAAGTCCATGCCGGCGATGTGCCGCTGCAACATGCCGTTCCACGCGACGATGTCGTTCAGCCACTCGGCCGCGCTCCGCTCGTCCGTCTGCCTCATAACGGCTTCTGGTCCCGCAGAACACGTGATCGGATGAAGGCGCGCAGTTCGCCAGGCGTTGCGATCTCGACGCGAAGGCCGAGGAGGTCGGTCAACTCCGTTTCCAATCCGCCGAGATCGAACAGCGACGTGCGCTCGGTCGGGTCCACCAGAATGTCGATGTCGCTGTCGTCCACGTCCTCGCCGCGCGCGACGGAGCCGAACAAACGCGGATTGACGACCGGATAGCGCGCGATGATCGCCAGTACTTCGTCGCGCTTCTGCGCCAGGATTTCCGACGGCCTCACTGCGCATCCCCCCTCACTTCACCGCCCCCGCCGTCAGGCCGCGGATCAGCTGGCGCGAGAAGATGAGATACAGCACGAGCACCGGCAGGATCGCCAGGCTGAGGGCGGCGAGCACCGCTTCCCAGTTGGTGACGAACTGCCCGAGGAACAGCTGCGCGCCGAGCGTCACGGTCTTCGTCGCCTCCGACGGCGCGAGCACCAAGGGGAACCAGAGGTCGTTCCAGATCGGGATCATGGTGAACACCGCGACCGTCGCCATGGCTGGCCGGACCAGCGGCAGCACCAGCACGAAGAAGATGCGGTATTCCGACAGGCCGTCGACCCGGCCCGCGTTCTTCAGGTCGTCCGACACGCCCCGCATGAACTCCGACAGGATGAACACGGCGAGCGGCAACCCTTGCGCGGTGTAGACGAGGATCAGCGCGGCGAGCGTGTTCACGAGGCCGGTCTCCACCATCATCTCCAGGATCGCGACCGTGCCGAGCCGGATCGGGATCATGATGCCGAGCGCGAGGAACAGGCCGAGGAACGCGTTGCCGCGGAAGCGGTATTCGGAGAGCGCGAAGGCCGCCATCGCGCCGAACAGCAGCACTAGCGCCAGGGTGGTGAGCGTCACGATCAGGCTGTTCTGGAAGTACAAAAGGAAGTCGCCCTGCGCCGCGACGGTGCGGTAGCCGGCCAGGCTCGCCGTGCCGGGCAGCGGCGGAGCCAAGGGGTCGGCGAAGATCGCCCGGCGCGTCTTGAACGAGTTCATCACGACGAGGGCGACGGGCAGGATCGCCACCAGCGCGTAGAGAGCGAGCGCCAGGTGGACGAGGCCGATCCGCAAGCCGCCGCCGCGCGGCGCCGGACGGACCGCGCCGCTCACAGCTGGTAGCGGCGGATGCGCCGCTGGATCACGAACAGGTAGAGCGACACGCCGGCGAGCACGATCGCGAACATCGCGCTCGCGATCGCCGCGCCCATGTTGCGGTCGCCCTGCTGCAGCTGGAAGCCGAAGAAGGTGCGGTAGAGAAAGGTGCCGAGGATGTCGGTGGAGCCGTTCGGCCCGGCGAGCGCCCCCTGCATGGCGTAGACGAGGTCGAAGGCGTTGAAGTTGCCGACGAAGGTGAGGATGGAAACGAGCCCCACCGCCGGCAGGATCAAGGGCAGGCGGATGCGCCAGAACTGCGAGAAGCCCGTGACGCCGTCGCATTCGGCCGCTTCGATCACCTCGTCCGGAATGGTAAGGAGCGCGGCGTAGATCAGCATGGTCGGGATGCCGACGTTCTGCCAGACCGAGACGAGCGACACGGCGACGAGCGCCGATCCCTCCTGCCCGAGCCACGGCCCGAACAGGAACCGCAGGCCGACGGCGTCGAGGGCGGCGGGCGCGACGCCCCAGAGCGGCGACAGGATCAGCTTCCAGATGAAGCCGACGATCACGAAGGACAGGATCGTCGGCAGGAAGATCGCCGTGCGGTAGAGCGGCACGCCGCGCAGGCGCGGCACGGACAGGAGCGCGGCCAGCGCGATGCCGATCGGGTTCTGGACGGCCATGTGGATCAGGAAGAACACCGTGTTGTTCCAGAGGGCGTTCCAGAACGCGGCCGACCAGCGCGGATCGCCGAACAAGACGCGGAAATTGTCGAGCCCGACGAACGCGCCGCCGCGGTCGAGCGACAGGCGCAGCGTTTCGGCGAGCGGCACGATCATGATCGCGGTGTAGACGATGAGCGCCGGCAGGAGGAACACCGCGACGTGCCAGGGGAAGCGGCGCCGCGCGGGCGGCGCCGTCTCGTCCGGTGCGGCCGCCCCGTGTCGGGTCGGGTCGGCGGTCATCGGGTCTGCTCGCTCGCAGGCCGGAACCGCACCGGGCCCCTCGACGCCTTATTGCGCCGGCGCCGCGACCGGGGTCTTCTCGCCCGGCTTGTACCAGGCGGCCAGGCCCGCCTGCAGCTTGGCGGCCGCGTCCTCCGGCGTTGCCGTCTTGTTGATGACGTTGGCCGATCCGGTCCAGGTCTCGTTCTCGAGGTTCGGCGTGCCGCGCGACAGGATCTGGTAGGTCGAGCGGATCGTCGGCTTGCACGTCTGGCGCCAGGACGCGAACTCCTTCGCGAGCGGGTTCTCCAGCGCGATCTCGTTCTTCGCCATCGGGAAGAAGCCCGGCAGGGCGTTGCCGTAGATCGCGGCGAAGGCCGGCGAGGCGACCCACTGGAGGAAGGTCCTGGCGGCCTCCGCGTTCGGGCTCGCGGCGTTGAGGCCCATCGCGATGTCCGGATGGTCCGAGATGTAGCATTCGCTCCCCGTCGCGGTCGGCGGCGGGAAGGCGCCCATCTCGAAGTCGGCCTGCGGCTCGAACACGGAGATCTCCCACGAGCCGGTCGGATAGACCGCCGCCCGGCCGAGGGTGAACAGGTTCTGGCTGTCGGGATAGGTCTGCGCCTCGAAGCCGTCGCCCATGTAGTCGCCCCAGCGGGCGAGCACCTTCAGGGGCTCAACCCAGGGCGCGTCGGTCAGCTTCTGCTGGCCGGCGATCAGCGCGCGGCGGCCGTCCTCGCCCTTCCAGTAGGTCGGACCGATGTTCTGGTAGCCCATGGTGGCGGCTTCCCACTGGTCCTTGGTGCCCATGGCGAGCGGCGTGTAGCTGCCGTTCGCCTTCAGCTTGTCGAGCACGGCGAAGAACTCGTCCGTGGTTTTCGGCACCTGCAGCCCGAGCTGGGCGAAGATCGCCTTGTTGTAGAGGAAGCCGTGGATCACCGCGGCCATCGGCACGCAGAAGGTCTTCGCACCGTCGTCGGTGGACCAGGCGGTTTTGGCCGCCGCGTCGAAGTTCTCCATGCCCGGCAGCGCGGTCAGGTCGGCGAGCTTGCCGCCCTCGAACAGCGCCAGCGAAGCGTCGAACGGCCGGCAGGAGATGAGGTCCCCGGCCGACCCCGCGTCGAGCTTGGCGCCGAGCGCCGAGTTGTATTCCGTCGGGGCGGACGGCGCGAACACGACCTTGATCCCCGGGTGGTCCTTCTCGAAGGCCGGGATGATCCGCTCCTGCCAGATGGCGAGGTCGTCGTTGCGCCAGCTTTCGATGGTGAGCGTCGTCGGCGTCTGCGCCGCGGCGGCGCCGCCGGCGAGAAGCGCCGCGAGGCTGATCGAAGTCTTCAGGAAACGTCCGGACACGGCGACCTCCTCCAAGGAACGGACGGGCCACCCGAACGCCGCCCGCACGCCTAAGGCATACCAAATCGGGCCGGTCGGGCAAGCGGTTCGCGACGCCGAGCGCTCGCGACGCCCCGGCGCGGCGGCGGCAGTGGCGACTTCTGGAGGCCCGGAGGGTCCCGGGCGGCGTTCGTTCGCGCGCCGTCCGGACCGCGCTTTGCCGTTCGGCGCGTTCGCCCCTAGTCTCGTCGCCCCGCGCCCCCGCGAGTCGCTTCATGCTGCCCGATCGCCAGACGCTGATCCTCGACCTCGCCCGGCAGCAGGGCCGCGTCCAGGTCGACGAGCTCGCTAAAGCCTTCGCGGTGAGCGTCCAGACCATCCGCAAGGACCTGAACGACCTGTGCGACGGCCGCCTCCTGTCGCGCGTCCACGGCGGGGCGGTGGTGTCGTTCGGCGCCGCGAACGTCGGCTACGACGCGCGCCGCCTGATCGCGGCGGCCGAGAAGGCGCGGATCGGCCGCGCCGTGGCGGACCTCATCCCGAACGGCGCGTCGCTCATCATCAACATCGGCACCACGACGGAGGCGGTGGCGGGCGCGCTCGCCCGCCACACGGGCCTCATGGTGATCACCAACAACATCAACGTCGCGACGGTGCTGCGCCCTTATCCGGAGATCGAGGTGGCGATCGCCGGCGGCACGGTGCGCCGTTCGGACGGCGGCATCGTCGGCGAAGCGGCCGTCGACTTCATCCGGCAGTTCCGCACGGACTTCGCCATCGTCGGCGTGTCGGCGATCGAGCCGGACGGCACGCTGCTCGACTACGACTACCGCGAGGTGCGCGTCGCGCAGGCGATCATCGCCTCGGCCCGCCACACGATCCTTGCCGCCGACGCGACGAAGTTCGAGCGCACCGCGTCCGTGCGGATCGGCAACGTCCGCGCGGTCGGCACCTTCGTCACCGACCGCGCCCCGAGCGCCGCGTTCCGCTCCGCCTGCGCCGACGCGAAGGTGCGGCTGATCGAGACCGATGCGGCGGCGGAGCCGGCGCCGGAAGCCGATTGACTTTCGTTTTGGCTTCGATACCTTCGCTTTCGATTTCGCAATGGCGCAAGAATGCTGCGATGCGAAAGCGGTCGGAACCCATGACGCAGTTCGACGTGTTCATCATCGGCGGCGGAATCAACGGTTGCGGCATCGCCCGCGACGCGGCCGGGCGCGGCTATTCGGTGGGCCTGGCCGAGATGAAGGATCTGGCCGCCGGCACGTCGTCCTGGTCCACCAAGCTGATCCACGGCGGCTTGCGCTACCTCGAGCACTACGAGTTCCGACTGGTGCGCGAGTCCCTGATGGAGCGCGAGGTGCTGTGGCGCATCGCGCCGCACATCATCCGCCCTCTGCGCTTCATCCTGCCGCTGCATTCCGGTTTGCGGCCGGCCTGGATGCTGCGGCTCGGCCTGTTCCTTTACGACCACATCGGCGGACGCCGGAAGCTGCCGGGCACGACGACGGTGGATCTGGCCGGACCGCTCGGGGACCCCCTGAAGCCGGAGTTCGCGAAAGGCTTCGAGTATTCCGACGCGCGGGTCGACGACGCCCGGCTGGTGGTCCTGAACGCCCGCGACGCGGCGGCGCGCGGCGCCGACGTGATGGTCGGCACGCAGGTGGTGGAGGCGCGGCGCGAGGACGGCCTGTGGCGCATCGCGCTGCGCGACCACCGGAACGGCGGGCGGGAGCGCACCGTCACCGCGCGCTTCCTCGTCAATGTCGCCGGCCCCTGGGTGGACCGGGTGATCGGCCAGGCAATGGGCCGCAACGACGTGCGCAACATCCGCCTCGTGCAGGGCTCGCACATCGTGACGCGCAAGCTCTACGACCACGACCGGGCCTACATCTTCCAGAACAGCGACAACCGCATCATCTTCGCGATCCCCTACGAGGACGACTACACGCTGGTCGGCACCACCGACCGCGACTACGAGGGCGATCCCGGGGCGGTGGCGATCACGCCGGAGGAGACCGACTACCTTTGCCGCGCGGCGAGCGAGTATTTCGCCAAGCCCGTGACGCCGGCGGACATCGTCTGGACCTATTCGGGCGTGCGCCCCTTGTTCGACGACGGCGCCACCAAGGCGCAGGAGGCGACGCGCGACTACGTGCTGCGCGTCGAGGGCGCGGACGGCGAGGCGCCGGTGCTGAACGCCTTCGGCGGCAAGATCACCACCTACCGCAAGCTGTCGGAAGAGGTGCTGGAGCGGATCGGCGAGCGGATCGGCCGGCGCGGCGAACCATGGACCGACAAGGCGGCGCTGCCGGGCGGCGACTTTCCCGTCGACGGCGTCGGCGCCGTGGAGGCCGAGCTCGCGCGCATGGCTCCGGCGCTGGATGCTCGGACGGTGACGCGCCTGGTGCGCTCCTACGGCCGCGACGCGTTGGCCATGGCGCGCGGCGGGCTCGGCCGCGACCTCGGGCACGGCCTCACCGAAGGCGAGGTGCGCTGGCTGCGGGACCGGGAATGGGCGTCCAGCGCGGAGGACATCCTGTGGCGGCGGACCAAGCTCGGCATCCGCTTCTCGGAAAGCCAGCGCGACGCGCTTGCGGGTCACGTCGAGAGCATGGACAAGATGCGGGGGACGGTCGCGGCTTGAGCGCGGACCAACGGAAAGCGCCGGCGACGAACCGGCGGTCCCGCGCGGCAACGAGAACCGAAGCCGTTCGTCTGGGAGGACGAGGATGCTCGAACTGATCGAGGTCGGTCGCACGGTCGGGTCCGAGGCGCACATCAGCGGCGTGTCGCTGAAGCTCGCGCCCGGCTCGCTGAACGTGCTGCTCGGGCCGACGCTCGCCGGCAAGACCAGCCTGATGCGGCTGATGGCGGGCCTCGACCGGCCGACGAGCGGCCGCATCCTGGTGAACGGCCAGGACGTCACCGGCGTGCCCGTGCGCCGCCGCAACGTCGCGATGGTCTACCAGCAGTTCATCAACTATCCGGCCATGACGGTCTACGAGAACATCGCCTCGCCCCTGCGCGTCGCGGGCAAGTCGGCCGCGGCGATCGACGCGGCGGTCGGGCGGGCGGCGAGGCTCATGAAGCTCGAGCCCTACCTCGAGCGCACGCCCTTGAATCTGTCCGGCGGCCAGCAGCAGCGCACGGCGCTGGCGCGGGCGCTGGTGAAGGGGGCCGACCTCGTGCTCCTCGACGAGCCGCTCGCCAACCTCGACTACAAGCTGCGCGAGGAACTGCGCGAGGAGCTGCCGCGCATCTTCGCCGAAACCGGCGCGATTTTCGTCTACGCCACCACCGAGCCGACCGAGGCGCTCTTGCTCGGCGGCCACACGGCGACGCTGCACCAGGGCCGCATCACGCAGTTCGGTCCGACCGCGGCGGTCTACCGCCGCCCGGCCGACCTCCGCACCGCCCTCACCTTCTCCGATCCGCCGTTGAACGTCGTCCTCGTCCGCAAATCCGGCGGGAACCTCGTGTCGCCGCTCGGCTTCACCGTCGCGACCCCAGCCGCGGCGGCCTCCTTGCCCGACGGCGAATACCGCGCCGGCATCCGGCCGCACCACCTGTCGCTGGCAGCGCGCACCAGCACCGCGGCGGTGAACGGCACGGTGGTGATCGCCGAGGTCACCGGCTCGGAAACATTCGTTCACGCCGAGGTCGGCGGCGCGCGGCTCGTCGCCCTGGTGCCGGGCATCCAGCGCCTGGAGCCGGGCGATGCGGTCGCGCTGCACTTCGACCCGGCGGCGATGCTGCTGTTCGCCCCCGACGGACGGGCGGCGACGCCGCCGGTCGCGGCCTCCCTCGCGGCTTGAGGACACCATGGCCCGCATCCGCCTCGACCACATCCGCCACGCCTACACGCCGGAGCTGGCGCGCGCCGGCACCTACGCGCTGCGCGAGGTCGACCACGCTTTTGCCGACGGCGGCGCCTACGCGCTGCTCGGGCCGTCGGGCTGCGGGAAGACGACGCTCCTCAACATCATTTCGGGGCTGCTGACCCCGTCCGAGGGTCACGTCCGCTTCGACGACCGCGATGTGACGGAGCTTTCGCCGGAAAAGCGCAACATCGCGCAGGTGTTCCAGTTTCCGGTGATCTACGACACGATGACGGTGGCCGAGAACCTCGCCTTCCCCTTGCGCAACCGCCGGGTTCCCGGGCCGGAGATCGAGCGGCGCGTCGCGGAGATGCTGCGCCGGCTCGGACTGGGCGCCCAAGCCAAGCGCCGCGCGCAGGGGCTGACGGCGGACGAGAAGCAGAAGATCTCGCTCGGCCGCGGCTTGATCCGTTCCGACGTCGCCGCGATCCTGTTCGACGAGCCGCTCACCGTCATCGACCCGCACATGAAGTGGCAGCTGCGCTCGGAGCTCAAAAGCCTGCACCGCGAGTTCGGGTCGACGATGATCTACGTCACGCATGACCAGACGGAGGCGCTGACCTTCGCCGAGAAGGTCGTGGTGATGACGAACGGCGAGGTGGTGCAGATCGGCACGCCGGAGGAGCTGTTCGAGCGGCCGCGCCACACCTTCGTCGGCTACTTCATCGGCTCGCCCGGCATGAACGTCCTGTCCTGCACGCTGGACGACGGCGCGGCGGTCGTGTCCGGCGCGCGCGTGCCGCTGCCGGCGGGGAT
>CAXUCL010000095.1:0-8433 GCA_964249395.1 uncultured Rhizobiaceae bacterium | reverse complement strand
CCGCTCGGCGGCGACGCGCCTTCGCCCGCGTGGGCGACCTCCTCCTTCAACTCCCGGCCGAGCATCATCTGCACGATGTCGAGCCGCGTCATGCCGGCGAGCGGCCGCGTGCCGACCAGCCGGCCGTTGCGCAGGACCGTCACGCGGTCGGCGACCGCGAACACCTGGTCGAGGAAGTGGGTGATGAACACCACGGCGAGACCGCGCTCGCGCAGGCGGCGCACCACGTCGAACAGCGTCCGAACCTCGGCCGCGTCGAGGCTGGCGGTCGGCTCGTCGAGGATCAGCACCTTGCCGGACACGTCCACGGCCCGCGCGATCGCGACGATCTGCTGGATCGCGACGGAAAACGAGCCGAGCGGCGCGGAAACGTCGAGGTCGAGCCCGTAGCGCGCGAGGACCTCGCGCGCCGAGCGGCGCACCTCGCCAGCCCGGATGAGGCCGAAGCGGCGCGGTTCTCGGCCCAGCAGCAGGTTCTCGGCGACGGACAGGTTCGGCAGGAGGTTGACCTCCTGGTAGACGGTGCCGATGCCGAGCCGCTGCGCGTCCTCCACCCCAGCAGGGTCGACGGCTTGGCCATGCACGATGATCGTGCCCGCGTCGCGCTTGTAGACGCCGGTCATGATCTTGATCAGGGTCGACTTGCCCGCGCCGTTCTCGCCGAGCAGCGCGTGGACCTCGCCGGGCATGAGCGCCAAGGCGATGTCCGTCAAAGCGGGAATGCCGAGAAACGACTTCGAGACGCCGCTGACGGCAAGGATCGGTTCGACCGATGGCATCGCGGCTCCGGATGGCGTGGCCGGACGGCGGGCGGGACGTCCGGCGGCTGATGGATGCGCGTCGGCGCGGCGACGGTGTCCCGTGGCGCCCCACGACCGCCATCGCCGATGGCTCAACCGTAGCGGCGCGCGGAAAAGACGATCCGCCGCCGGTGCCGGCGAAGTCGGGTCCAGCGATGAGCTGCTCTAGGCCGAGGAGAAGCGGCGCCGGGCCCTCTCGCGAGCGCCCGGCATCCGTTCAATCAGGCGCGGATCAGTAGCCGAGGCCCTTCTTCGCCTCGAAGACCTTCATCGGCTCGTCGGCCTGCGTGTAGAGCTTCGACTCGGTCTGGATCCACTTCGGCGGTTGGGTGCCGTCCGCCTTCAGCTTCTCCAGCGCGTCGAAGGCCGGGCCGGCCATGTTCGGCGTCAGCTCGACGGTGGCGTTCGCCTCGCCGTCGGCCATGGCCTTGAAGATGTCCGGCACGGCGTCGATCGACACGACGAGGACGTCCGTCCCCGGCTTGAGGCCGGCCTCCTTGATGGCCTGGATCGCGCCGACGGCCATGTCGTCGTTGTGGGCGTAGAGGGCGCAGATGTCCTTGCCGCCGCCGGAGGACTTGATGAAGCTCTCCATGACTTCCTTGCCCTTGGTGCGGGTGAAGTCGCCGGTCTGGGACTTGGTGATGGTGACGTTGGACGCGCCGGCGATGCCCTCCTCGAAGCCCTTCTTGCGGTTGATGGCGGGCGAGGAGCCGGTGGTGCCCTGCAGTTCGACGACGTCGCAGGGCTTCGAGCCGACCGTCTTCACCAACCATTCGCCGGCCACCCGGCCCTCGTGGACCTGATCGGAAGTGACGGCGGTGAGGTAGAGGTCCTCGGCCGAGTCGATCTGGCGGTCGAGCAGCACCACCGGGATCTCGGCCTCCTTGGCCTCCTTCAGGACGTCGTCCCAGCCGGTGGAGACGATCGGCGCCACCATGATCGCGTCGACGCCTTGCGCGATGAAGCCGCGGATCGCCTTGATCTGGTTTTCCTGCTTCTGCTGCGCGTCCGCGAACTTCAGATCAACGCCGCGCTTCTCGGCTTCCTGCCGCGTGACGGCGGTCTCGGCGGCGCGCCAGCCCGACTCGGAGCCGATCTGCGAGAAGCCGACCGTCATGTCGGCCGCATGGACCGACGTGGCCATGAAGGCCGCAACTATGGCGGTGCTGGCCCGAAGCGTCCAGGATGTCATGCGGTCTCCTCCCGAATTCGAACCGGCCCTCCAGCCGGTGCGAATCAAAACATAATATAATATGACTTTTGTCGTCCATCGGATTCTGTCGAAAACGCACCGCCGGCATTAGGCAAGTTCGGGAGGCGTCGTCAGCGCGCTCGCCCGAACGAGGAACCGGCGGCCGATACCGAACGGCCCGCCGGCGGCGACTTCGGCGCCCTCCGACCCGGCGCAGTCCGGTTCGCGACGCTGGTCCCGGCCGTGGCGCCGACCAAGCGTCGACGTCCTCGTGATCGGACGATCGCCGGGCTGGATGGGAGCGAATGAGACGCGCAGGCGGTGGGCCCGGCAGGACTCGAACCTGCAACCAAGCGGTTATGAGCCGCCGGCTCTAACCATTGAGCTACAGGCCCGGCCGCTCCGTCGATTACGGGAAAGCAGAGCGGCACTCAAGCCGTGCGGTCGCGCGACGCGCGCGGACGCTCCGGTCCGCACCGTCCGATGGCAACCGGCGCGGCCTTCTTCCGTTACCGCCGCGGGCCGGCTAAGCGGGGTTCCGCGGCGAAAGGGATACGGGCGATGGCGAAGACGCAGAACGGCGACGAGGACAGGATCCGTGCGGAAGCGCACAAGCTCTGGGAAGGCGAAGGCCGGCCCGAAGGCCGCGCCGACCGGCACTGGATCGAGGCGCGCGAGATCATCGCCCTGAAGGACAGCATGGGCACCACGCTTCGCCCCGTGCAGGAAACGATCGACGAGCCGGCCGAGCCGGCGATGGCCGCGGCGAACCTCGGCGACCTGCCCGGCATGACCGACCAGGGCGACGAGGTGCTGGCGCCGAGCCTCGACGCGGCGCGCGCGATCGCCGACGAGGAACCGCTGGTCACGGACGAGCAGGCGGCCAAGTCCGACAAGGGCTCTGGCAAATCCGACGCGGACAAGAAGCGATCCAAAGGGGAAGACGCCCTGGCGTCCGGAAAGTCCGACGCCAAGACGGCCGCGAAAGGCGGCGAGAAGTCCGGCGCGAAGAAGGCCAAGGACGACGACAAGAAGAAGCGCAAGAACGCGTGACGCCTCCAACAACGGATAGCACCATGTCGAAGCTGAAACAGGAAGAACGCGACGAGGCCGTGCCGCAGGACCGGGCCTTTGCCAACGAGGCCGACCTCGATCCGTCCGACCGCGCGCTCGCCGGGCTGGAAGCGCCAGACGAGACGCGCGACCCGCAGGACCGCGAGGCGGGTTCGCTCGCGGACGACGACGCGCTCTATCAGGACGTCGGCACCATGCCGCGCAGCGAGGTCACGTCGGCGGAACCCGACAACGGCGATCAGGAGACCATGGACGGTCTCGGCGAACTCGACGAGGCCGTTCGCAACCAGGCCGAAGATCGGCCGACCGGCAACCCGAACGGCTTCGACACCTGACGGTTCGAGTCGAGGGACGAACCCCGCGGGCGGTTCGTCCCGATCGGTCGCCGACGTCCGAACGGCGGCCTCAAGCGGTCGCCGTTCCCTTTCGCCTAGCGAGCGCGGCGCGCAGTTCGTCGAGATAGGGGTTCGCGTCGACGCTCGTCGCGTAGTCCTCGCCCTCGATCGTCGCGTCGATCAGGCCGAACCTGTCGGCCGGCGCGACCGCGATGCGGCTGCCGTCCGGGGCGGCGATGCAGGACAGGCCTTGATACGAGAAGCGCCCGTCCGTGCCCGCGTGGTTCACGTAAACCACGAACACGTGGTTCTCGAAGGCTCGCACCGGCACCACGTGCTCGGCGATGAAGCGGGCGGCGTCGCCGGTCGGCAGCGCGGTCGGCACGAAGACGACTTCCGCGCCCGCCAGCGCCAGTTCGCGCACCCGCTCCGGAAACTCGACGTCGAAGCAGACGAGAAGGCCAGCCTTCTTTCCGGCGACCTCGAACACCTGCGAAGCCGTCGTGCCGGGCGAGAACAGCGCCTTCTCGTAGTCGCCGAACAGGTGCTGCTTGGCGTAGACGATCGGCTCCGCGCGCGGCCGCACCGCGACGGCGGCGTTCACGCACCGCTCGCCCTCGCGCAGGGCGAGCCCGATCACGGCGGTGACGCGGTGATCGTCGACGAGCTCCTGCAGCTCGCGCAGGATGGGTCCGTCGGCGTCCTCCGCCAGCTCCCGGATCGCGTCGCCGGCGCCGTAGCCGGTCGGCGCGAGTTCGGGGAACACCACCACGTCCGCCCCGTCGGACGCGGCGTCCGCGCTGAGGTAGCGGATGGCGGCCAACCGGGAGGCCGTGTCGGTGTCGTCGGCGGGCATCTGGCAGGCGCGGACTTGCACGATCGATCCGTCCCCTTCGTCAGGCGGCCCGCATCAGGCGCGTCGCCTGATCGAAGGCGCGTTCGAACCGGTCGAGCATCTCGATCATCTCCCCTTCCGTGATGATCAGCGGTGGGCAGAAGGCGATCTGGTCGCCGATTGCCCGGATGATGACGCCATGCTCGTGGCCGGCCTCGAAGATCGACAGGCCGAGCCGGCCGACCGGATCGAAACGCTGCTTCGTCGCCTTGTCGGCGACCAGCTCGATCGCGGCGATGAGGCCGACGCCGCGCACCTCGCCGACGAGCGGATGACCCGCGAAGCGCCGGCGGAGCTCCCGCTGCATGGCCTCGCCGACGACTCGCGCGTTCTCGACGAGGCCGCGCTCCTCGATGATGTCGATGTTCTCGTTGGCGACGGCGCAGGCCACCGGATGCGCGCCGCCGGTGAAGCCGTGCGCGAAGGTGCCGATCTTGGCCGTGTTGTCGGCGATCGCCTGGTAGATCGCGTCCGTGATCAGAACGGCGGCGAGCGGCTGGTAGGAGGAGGTGATCTGCTTCGACAGGACCATCACGTCCGGCTCGATGCCGTAATGCTCGCAGGCGAAGGTCGCGCCGAGCCGGCCGAAGCCGTTGATCACCTCGTCGGCGACGATCAGCACCTCGTATCTCCGGCAGACGGCCTGCACCTTCTCCCAATAGCCGCTCGGGGGCGGCATCACGCCGCCGGCGCCCATCAGCGGCTCGCCGATGAAGGCCGCGACGGTGTCCGGCCCGGCTTCGAGGATCGTGGTCTCCAGTTCTTCCGCGAGGCGCGTCGAGAACTGCTCCTCGCTCTCGCCCGGCTCGGCGTAGCGGTAGTGGTGCGGGCAGGTGACGTGGCGAACGGGGATGATCGGCAGGTCGAAGTCGCGGTGGTTGGTCGGCAGGCCCGTCAGCGACCCGGCTGCAATGGTGATGCCGTGATAGCCGCCCTGCCGGGCGATGAAGGTCTTCTTGGCGTGCCGCCCGAGCGCGTTGTTGTAGTACCAGACGAGCTTGATCGCCGTGTCGTTCGCCTCCGAGCCGGAGTTGGTGAAGAACGCCTTTCGCAAGCCCTGCGGGCTCATCCGCACCAGCCGCTCGGCGAGCAGGATCGCCGGCTCGTTCGATTTGTGGCTGAACGAGTGGTAGTAGGGCAGCTTCTGCATCTGCCGGTAGGCGGCGTCCGCCAGCCGCTTCTCGCCGAAGCCGACGGCCACGCTCCACAGGCCCGCCATCGCCTCGATGTATTCCTTGCCTTCGTCGTCGAAGACCCGCACCCCCTCGCCGCGTTCGATGACGATCGGGCCGCGCTCCTCGTGACGGCGCGCGTTGGTGACGGCATGGAGCAGGTACTCCACGTCGCGAGCGTGCATCGAGTTCGGCAGGGCGTTGGCGACGGACATCGCGGCAACTCGCGTGAGCATGGATCGACGCGGCGGAGCCTATCCATTCGCGGACGGGGACGCAAAAAGCGGCGTCATCGTCGCAGGCGCGAACCCGATCGCCTCACGGCGGTTGAGGAACGAACCCGAACCCGAAGGACCATGGCGATGCGGCAGGACCCCAAGGACACCAAGGTCGTTTCGAGGAACTCGGCGCACGAGGACGACCGCACGCCGGCGGGCGCCGACATGCCGCGCACCTCGGACACGCGCCTCAGCGCCCGCGGCGGACCGGACCCGGACCATCATCCGGAGGCCGCCGCCAACACGGTCGCCGACGAGGAAGCCGGCGCGTCCGGCATGGACGACGACGGCGGCGGCATCACGCCCCTCGTCCCGCGCGGTCGCTGAGCCCTACTTCGTCGGGGTTCTGATCCGGCCGAGCGTTTCGACGTCGTCGCCGTTCAAGCGGATCACCACCATCTCACCTGACGCGGCACCGACGCCCGTCAGCGCCGAGATGTTAACCTGGTGGGTCACCAGCACGGCGCGGTCGCCGTCCTCGTCCAAAGCCTTCAATCGTTCCGCCACGGCTTGGGTCTGACGTTCGGCCGTGCTGCGATCCTCGAAGAAGGAGTCGAGGGCCGGGTCTTCGCGAACCGGCCCGAGATCAAGCAATCTGGCGGTTTCCGACGCGCGGCACCATCGACTCGTCAGCACGTGGTCGATCTCGATGCCTTCCGCCTTGAACTGCTCGCTGATGCGCCGCGCCTGGGCGCGGCCATCGTTCGACAGGTTGCGCTGCGTCGCGCAGTCGCCGAGCCGGAAACCGGCCGGGTCGCCGACGCCCGGCGCTTCGGCGTGCCGAACGACGACGTGGCTTCGCGCCTCGCGCAAGGCCGCCCAAGCCGGTTCCTCGGCTTGCACGTTCGCCGCGCACGCGCCAAGCAGCGAAGCGCAGAGCAGCAGGATCGTCTTCGTCCGCATCGGTGGTCCCGCTCCGATTTCAGCTCCGTGGTATCTGCCGATCTAGCGGCGGCGGGGAGGTCTTCCGGCATCGCACCGCATCGTGATCGTCCGTCACGTCTCGGCAGCGAAGCGCCGGCTCAGGTAGCGCGAGCCCTTCGCGCCGAACCGCCATGGCGTCTCGACCCCTTTCGAGATGCCGATGCGAGGACCGATCGCGACGAGCGGCGGGTCGCCCGCGCGTTCGAGACGAAACGGCGGCTCGTCGATCGGTCGCCCGTTCAGCGCCAGGTCGACGCCGAGCGCTTCGGTGAGGCGTCCGGGACCCGAGCACAGCTTCAGCGGATCCTCAAGACCGCGGCGTCGGCGCATCGCGTCGAGGCCGGCCGTCGGCTGCAGCGCGCGGATCAGCACCCCGGCGCCGAAGCCCTCGCGCTCGCACACGAAGTTCAAGCACCAGTGCATGCCATAGGAGCGGTAGACGTAGGCGCGGCCAAACGGTCCGTACATCACGAGGTTGCGACCGCGCGGGCCGCCGAACGAGTGCGACGCCGGATCGTCCTGATCGTAGGCTTCCGTTTCCACCACGATGCCGCCGACGCCATCGACCGTCAGCGCGCAGCCGATCAGGTCGGCCGCTACGGTGGCGACGGGCCGGTCGAAGAACGATTTGTCGATCATGAACTCGCGTCGCCGGTCCTTCCACCGTGATCGTCACCCCTTGTCATACTTGGGATGGAGCCGGAGAACGACGTTGGGGTTTGGTGATGTGTATGCGGTGTCGGCCTCAGCGTTCGAGCCTCCGCCGTGAGCTGCCATCAGAATAGCAAACTTGCGGCGACGCCGCGCCACCATATAAAGAAATCCTTATGTCTTTATGCCGGACGCGATGCCGGACGGAAAGCAGGCGATGAGCACCATCAGCGACGGCCTCTTCGGAAACGCCACCGGGACCGACCGGCCGAGCGCGCGCGACGCGCTGCTCGCGGCCGCTGCGACACGCATCCTGATCCTCGACGGTGCGATGGGCACGCAGATCCAGGGGCTTGGGCTCGACGAGGAGCACTTCCGGGGCGACCGCTTTCGGGGCTGCGAGTGCCACCTGAAAGGCAACAACGACCTCCTGATCCTCACCCAGCCGAAGGCGATCGAGGACATCCATTACGCCTACGCCATCGCCGGCGCGGACATCATCGAGACCAACACCTTCTCCTCCACCACGATCGCGCAGGCCGACTACGCGATGGAGGATCAGGTCTACGAGCTGAACCGCGACGGCGCGCGGCTGGTGCGGCGCGCCTGCATCCGCGCCGAACGGGAGGACGGCCGCCGCCGCTTCGTGGCCGGCGCGCTCGGGCCGACCAACCGCACGGCCTCGATCTCGCCGGACGTCAACAATCCCGGCTTCCGCGCGACGTCCTTCGACGAACTTCGCACCGCCTACGCCGAACAGGTGCGCGGTCTGGTCGACGGCGGCGCCGACCTCATCCTGATCGAGACGATCTTCGACACGCTGAACGCCAAGGCCGCGATCTTCGCGACCCGGGAGGTGTTCGCCGAGAAGCAGATCGACCTGCCGATCATGATCTCCGGCACCATCACCGACCGATCCGGCCGCACTCTGTCCGGCCAGACGCCGACCGCCTTCTGGCATTCGGTGCGCCACGCCGACCCGTTCACGATCGGCTTGAATTGCGCGCTCGGGGCCGCCGCGATGCGCGATCACCTGGCCGAAATCTCGAATGTCGCCGACACGCTGGTCTGCGCCTACCCGAACGCCGGCCTGCCGAACGAGTTCGGCC
>CAXUCL010000094.1:7194-8508 GCA_964249395.1 uncultured Rhizobiaceae bacterium | reverse complement strand
TCTCGCCACGCAGAACCTGTCGTTCGGTTTGGAATACCTCTACACCGACCTCGGCGAGGCGAAGACCTCGACGACCTACACGGGCACGGACTTCGGCGACTTCACCGTCGACACCGAGACCGACGTCGACTTCCACACCGTGATGGCGAAGGCGTCCTTCCGCTTCAACTGAGCGGTTCGGTTCAGCGGCCAAACGAAAGCGTGAACGAAGACAGGCCCGGCGGGAGCGATCCCGCCGGGCCTTTTAATTCAATGGCAAGGGTTGGAGCTTAGAAAGGATTCACCAACGCCGGCCGAGGAGCTCGAACCTTCGAGGCTAGCGCGGGAAACCGGCGCGAAGCTTGCGCGCCGCTTCCGTGAACCCGGTCCGGCCGCTCGTGCGGCGCCAGCGACCCCCGGCGGCGATCCGCGGAACCATCCGTGTCGCCGCATTCCTTGGAGTACCAGCCATGCAGCGCCTTGCCCTGATCCTCGCCGCTTCCGCCTTCGCAGCCCCGGCATTCGCCGCCGACATCATCTCCGAGGAGCCGCCGATGCCGGCCCCGGTGGAATATTCCGAACCCTCCGACTGGACCGGCCTCTATGTCGGCGGGCAAGCCGGCGTCGCGTTCGGCGGCAGCCGCGGCGCGGCGGGCGTCGAGGGCTTCCCGGACGACAGCGGCACGTTCCGCTCGAAGCGCGACACCGGCTTCACCGGCGGCGGCCACGTCGGCTACGATCGCCAGATCGGCAACGTCATCGTCGGCGGCGTCGCGGACTTCAACTACATCGACAAGGACCGTCGTGCGGGCGTCGTGCTCGAAGACGGCACGGTCGACGACTCCGCCTACAGCAACAAGACCAAGGTCGAGTATTTCGGCACGGTGCGCGGCAAGGCCGGCTACGCGATGGACCGCGTCGCCGTCTACGGCACGGGCGGCCTCGCCTACGGTAAGGTGAAGAACGACCGCAGCGGCGACGCCACCTTCGTTTCCGCCAGCGGCACGGCCTACGACGTCACGGGCGACTCGGACAAGGACAAGGTCGGCTACACGGTCGGCGCCGGCGTCGACGTGCTGGCGACGCAGAACGTCTCCTTCGGTCTCGAATACCTCTACACCGACCTCGGCAAGGCGAAGTCGCAGGCCGACTTCGACGCGGTCAGCGCCGTCGCGGCCGGTGATCCGGCGGACTTCTCGGCCGAAACCAAGACCGACGTCGACTTCCACAGCGTCATGGCGAAGGCGTCCTACCGCTTCAAGTAGCGCCGGCCGGGGGGGCCGACGCGGAAGCCGCCCCAGAAGGGCGGGCACGGCACGTCCTGCCCGTCGAAAC
>CAXUCL010000094.1:0-7184 GCA_964249395.1 uncultured Rhizobiaceae bacterium | reverse complement strand
CGGCCGAAGCCCTCCAGGGCGCTTCTCGCCAACGCGCCGTCCTCGCCGAGCTTGCCGAGCATCGCGGCGAAGAACGTGTCGCCCGCGCCGACCGTGTCGACCACGTCGACCGCGACGCCCGGCAGCGAAGCGGCGGTGCCGGTCCGCGACAGGGCGCTCGCGCCCTTGTCGCCGCGCGTCACGACGCCCAAGCTGACGCCCGCATCGAGCCAATCGGCCAGCACCGCGTCCACGGAGCGGCCGGGATAAAGCAAAGCCAGGTCCTCGTCGCTCGCCTTCATCAGCGTCGCGAGGGGGGCGAGCTCGGCGACTTTGGCGCGCCAGCGGTCGAGGTCCGGCTCGATGGACGCGCGGATGTTCGGGTCGTAGGACACGAAGCAGCGATCCTTCTCCTGCTGCGCCAGACGGACCAGCGCCGATGCCGTCGGCTCGGTGACCGTGGTGTAGGACGCGAGGTGGATGGCTCGAACGCCGTCGAACGTCGGCGGCACCTCGCCCGGCTCGATCGAACGGTCGGCCGAGCCCTCGATGTAGAAGGAATATTGCGGCACCCCGGCCGGCGACAGCGACACCATGGCGAGCGTCGTGTTGCGATCGGTCGGGATCAGGAAGCGCTGATCGATGGCTTCCCGCTCCATGAAGGCCCGGATGCGGCGGCCGAACACGTCGGTGGAGACTTTGGCGAAGAAGCCGACGGGATGTCCGAGCCGCGCGAGTCCGAGCGCGACGTTGAGCGGCGAGCCGCCGACCGTGCCGGCGAGCCGGATGCGCGAGGTGTCCGCGTCGAGTTCGGCGAAGCAGTCGAACAACGAGTCGCCGCAGGTCAGGAACATCCGATCGCCTCCACCGGTCGGCGCGCCGTGTCCCGCCGCTCCGTTTCGTCGTCCCGGCTAGCAGGATTCGACGCGACGGGAAACCGAGCCGGTCGGCCGGTTCACGCGGCTTCGCGGACGTCTCCCGCAGGCTTGTCCGACACCTCGGGCAGCACCGTCGCCGGGACCTCGGCGAGGGTTTCGAGAAAGCGCATCAGGCCGGTCTCGGCGCGGCTCAGACCCTCGCGGGCCCGGCCCTGCAGGAGGCGCCGATCGAGCTGCTCCGCTTCGAAGGCCGCGACGATCTCGGGGTGCACGTAAGAGGCTCGCGCCACCGCCGGCGTGTTGCGCAGGCGCTCGCTCACCGCCCGCATCGCCGCCGCGACGGCGCGCTTGCGTTTCGGCGGCGTGTCCGCGGCCTCGCCCACCTCGTCCACGAGGAAGCGGAGCGCCTCGGCGGAGCCGTGGAAAGTACGGAAGTCCTTGGCGGAGACCTTCGACGCCGCCGCCTCGCGCAGATAGTCGTTCAGCACCGGCGCCGTGAGGTTCCGGCTCTTCGCCGCGCCGTCCTTGTAGCTGAACAGGCGGCGGCCCTTCATCTTCCGGATGCGGGCGATGGAGTCGAGGAGCCGGCGGTCCTCGATCTCGACCTCGTTCAGCTTCGAGGACTTGCCGACGAAGCGCAGGCTCCCCCGGCCGCCGCTGGCCGACAGGCGCAGGTCGCTCTTCGTCAGGGAAGCGACGCCGCGACCGCCGTCGTCGGCGTATTTCTCGTGACCCGGCCGCATGGCGGCGAGGTCCACGAGCCGTGCCGCGGTGGCGGACGTCGTTTCCCGGTCCACCTCGCCGCGGCGCATGTCGCGCGAGATGCGCTGCCGCAGCCGGGGCAGGGCGCGCCCGAAGCGCAGCAGGCGCTCGGTCTTCACCGCGTCGCGCACGTTCACCCATCGGTCGTGGTAGCGGTACTGGATCCGGTCCTTCTCGTCGCGACCGATCGCCTGGATGTGACCGTTCTCCTCGACGCAGACCCGCACGTCCCGCCAAGCGGGTGGGATGCCGAGCGCCGCGATCCGCGCCTTGATCTCCTTCGTGACCGGCCGGTCGCCCTTGGTGAAGGAGATCGCGTAGCCCCGGCCGCGCTTGCGCCGCTCGATCAGGAACTCCTCGGGATCCACCACGAGGAGGCCGAAGCGTTCGGCGTGGAAGGCGAGGCGGTTGTCCATGGGCGGCGTCCGGATGGGCAGGGTCAACGGCAGCCCGGAGGGCGCGGTTCCGGGGGTCGGGCCGCGACCGAATGCACCTGTGGATGAAGGCGGCGGACCCGGAACGGCCGGCCGGCGCGGTCGGTTTGCGATTTGAACGCAACCCGAACGGAGCGATGGGATGGTCGAGAAGCTGAAGAAGGGCCAGGCGGTCGAGTGGAAGCACGGCGGCTCGAAGGCCGAGGGCAAGATCGCGCAAGCCTTCACGAAGGACGTGACGCGCAAGATCAAGGGCAAGGAGATCAGCCGCAAGGCCGACGCCGAGCATCCCGCCTACACCTTGAAGCAGGAGGACGGCGACACCGTCCTGAAGAAGCATTCGGAGCTGAAGAAGGCCGATTGACGCCGGCGACCCGACCTGCGGCGTCCGGTTTCCTTGGCACGAAGGCCGCCGAAGCATAGATGGGGCGGACCCCGCGAACCCGGACCGCCCCATGGACAGCGCCACCCAGAGCCTGATCGACGCCGCTGCCGCCCTCGTGGAGGCGGCGCGTCGCTCCGGCGCCGACGCGGCCGACGCCGCGGTGGTCCGTTCGCGCTCGCGCGGCGCTTCCGTTCGGCTCGGGCGGACGGAAGAGGCCGGGGCGGCAGAAAGCGAGGACATGTCGCTGCGCGTCTTCGTCGGCCGCCGCAGCGCGTCGGTTTCGGCCCAGGCGCGCGCGCCGTTCGGTCCGCTGGTGGAGCGTGCCGTCGCCATGGCGAAGGTCTCGCCGGAAGCCCCCTATGCTGGGCTCGCCGACGCCGACCTCATCCACCGCGGCGCGTTCCCCGACCTCGACCTCTTCGATCCGGCGGAACCCTCCGGAGACGCGTTGCGCGAAGAAGCGCTGGCGCTGGAGGATGCCGCCCGCGCCGTGCCGGGCGTTTCCAACTCGTCCGGCGCTTCCGCCGGCTATTCGCATGCCGGACTGGTGCTGGCGACGTCCACCGGCTTCTCCGGCGCGCGCTCCCGTTCGTCCTTCTACCGCCAGGTCGGCGCCATCGCTGGCTCCGGCGTGAAGATGCAGCAGGACTACGACTTCGACTCCCGCATCCATGCCGCCGACCTCGACCACGGCGAGGCGATCGGGCACAGCGCCGGCGAGCGGGCCGTTCGCCGCCTCGATCCGCGCCTGATCGAAACTGGACGCTACGAGGTGATCTTCGACCGTCGCGTCGCCCGCGGCGCGATCGGGCAACTGCTCGGGGCGATCTCGGGCGCCGCGGTGGCGCGCGGCACGAGCTTCCTGAAGGGCGCGATGGGTGAGAGGGTGCTGCCGGCCGCCCTGTCGTTGCGGGATTGCCCGACGTTGCCACGCCGCGCCGGCTCGCGCGCCTTCGATGGCGAGGGCATCGGCGCACGGGATCTTGTGCTCGTCGAGAACGGCGTGCTGCGCAACTGGCTGCTTGACAGCGCCGCGGCGCGCGAGCTCGGGCTTCGCACCAACGGCCGCGCCTCGCGTTCGGGCGGCGGCGTTGCGCCGTCCGCCACCAACGTCGAGCTGACGCGGGGAACGATGTCGCGCGAGGCGCTCATCCGCGACGTCGGGACTGGCATCTACGTGACCGACACGATCGGCCACGGCGCTAACCTCGTCACCGGCGACTATTCCTGCGGCTTCTCCGGCTTCATGATCGAGAACGGCGAGCTGACCTACCCGATCTCGGAAATGACGATCGCCGGTTCGCTGCGCGACATGTTCGCGAGCTGGACGCCCGCCGACGACGCCGACGAACGGTTCTCGATCGCCGCGCCGACGCTGCGGGTCGGGACGCTAACGGTGGCGGGCCGTTGACCGGAGCGGCTGAGGTCGACGCGGACCTGTCGCTGCTGCGCGAGGCCGCCGCGGAGGCGGGCCGCATCGCGCTCGGATACTTCCGCCAAAACCCGGAAGTCTGGTGGAAGGAGGGCGACTCGCCGGTCAGCGAGGCCGACCTCGCGGTGGACGCCTACCTCAACGAGACGCTGCTCGCGGCGCGGCCAGACTACGGTTGGCTGTCGGAGGAGACGGTGCCGGCGGCCGCCGACGCGCCGACGCCGGACCGCTTCTTCGTGATCGACCCGATCGACGGAACGCGCTCGTTCCTGCGCGGCGAGGACACGTGGTGCGTGTCGGTGGCGGTGGTCGCGAACGGCCGGCCGGTCGCCGGCGTGATCGACGCGCCGCTGCGCGAGGAGATCTTCTGCGCCACCGCCGGCGGCGGCGCGACGCTGAACGGACGGACGCTGCGCTTGGCGAGCGCGCCGCCGGCCGACGGCTTGGCGGTCGCCGTGCCGGACGGGATGCGCCGGCGTCTCGACCCGACGACCCGCGGGACGCTGCGGCTCCAGCCGAGCGCGCCGTCGCTCGCCTACCGCCTGGCGCCGGTCGCCGCCGGACGGCTCGACGGCACGCTGATCCGGCCGAACGCCAACGATTGGGACATCGCCGCCGGCGACCTGATCCTCGCGGAGGCGGGCGGCCGGCTCGCAGAAGTCACGGGCGAGCTGGGCCTTTACAAGATCGCGGGCAGGAGGCATGCCCTGCTCATCGCGGCGACCCGATCGGCATGGCCGCAACTCGAAGCGCTCGCGCGTTCGCTCGCCGCCCCCGGCTGATGGATCCACGAGAATGGTCGCCGAACAGGAATCGAAGCAGCGCCTGCACTTGGTTTTCGGGGGAGAGCTGAAAAGCCTCGAGGGCATCGAGTTCGCCGATCCCGCCAACCTCGACGTCGTCGGCGTGTTTCCGGACTACGCTTCGGCGTTGACGGCGTGGCGTGGAAAGGCGCAGCAAACGGTCGACAGCGCCGCGACCCGCTACTTCATCGTCCATATGCACCGCCTGCTCGACCCGGACGCCGCTTGACGGAGGACGCGGCGGGTCCGGCGACGAGCGACGCCGTCCGGCCGCCCGGCCGCAAGCGCCGGCCGCGCTGGCGGCAGGACCTGAAGCGGGCCGGCCGGCAGTTGATGCGCAGTCCGGCGACGCTGCGGATCGTCGCGCGCGTCACGCATCGCCTCCTCACCCTGATCGCCGGCACCCAGCGGCTCGACGCGCGCTCCAGCCCCTTCGACGCCGTGCTGCGCGCCAACCATCCGGCCATTGTGGGGCTGTGGCACGGTCAGCACCTCCTGGCGCCCTTCTTTCGTCCGAAAGACCTGCCCTTCGTCGCGCTTCTGTCCAAGAACGTCGATGCCGAGGTCAACGCATGGGTGGTGGAGCGATTCGGCATCGGGATCGTCAGGGGATCCGGTGGCCGCATCCCCGGCAAGACGCGCGAGAAGGGCGGCGCGCGGGCTCTGTTCGCCTTGAAGCGGCGTATGGCTGAAGGCAACGGCGTTTGCATGATCGCCGACATCTCCAAGGCGACCGCCCGCGAGGCCGGCCTCGGCATCGTGACGCTCGCGAAGCTCACCGGGCGACCGATCGTCCCGTCGGCCGCGACCACGAGCCGGCGACGCGTCGTGCGCCGGACCTGGGACGGGACCACCCTGCCGCTGCCGTTCGGCCGCATGGCGGTGGTGATGGGCGATCCGATCTTCGTGCCGCGCGACGCCGACGCGGCGGCGCTGGAGGAAAAGCGCCAGGAGGTGACGGTCGCGATCGAAGCCGCGAACCGGAAGGCCGCCGCGCTCGTCGACGGGCCGGCGCCGCGATGAGCGACCGCGTCGCCAGAACCGCGCTCGCCGCTTATCGCATGATGGGGGCGGCCGCCTATCCGATGCTCGGCACCTATGTCGCCTGGCGCGCGACGCGCGGCAAGGAGGAGATGGGGCGGCGGCGCGAGCGCTACGGCGTGTCGAGCGTCGATCGGCCGGGCGAGGGGCCGCTGGTCTGGGTGCACGCGGCGAGCGTCGGCGAGACCAACGCGGTGGTGCCGCTGGTGCGGGAGATCGCGGCGGGAGGCATCGCCGTCGTGATGACCACCGGCACCGTCACCTCGGCTTCGCTCGTGCGCGACCGGCTCGGCGACGCGGTGATCCACCAATACGTGCCGCTCGACCTGAAGCCCTCGGTCTGCCGCTTCCTCGACCATTGGCGCCCGGATCTCGCGATCGTCGCCGAAAGCGAGATCTGGCCGATGACCATGCTCGAACTGCAGCGCCGACGCGTGCCGCAGGTGCTGGTCAACGCCCGCTTGTCGGACCGGTCCTTCTCGCGTTGGAAGTCGGCGCCGCGGATCGCCGAAGCCTTGTTGGAGAACCTCAGCCACGTCGTCGCGCAGTCCGACGTCGACGGCGAACGCTTCCACGTCCTCGGCGCGCGCGCCGTCACGGTCGCCGGCAACTTGAAGGCCGAAACCGGACCGCCGCCCTTCGATCCGGCGGCGCTGCGCGAACTGGAGGCCGCGATCGGCCACCGGCCGGTCTGGGCGGCCGTGTCCACGCATCGCGGCGAGGAGGCGACGGCGGGCGACGTGCATCGGGCGCTGCGCCTCACGCGGCCGGACCTTCTCACCGTCGTCGTGCCCCGCCACGTCGACCGCGCCGATGCGCTGGAGGCCGAGTTCGCCAAACGCGGCCTGCAGGTGGTGCGCCGCTCGTCGGGCCGGCTGCCGGACGCCGCCACCGACATCTTTCTCGGCGACACGATCGGCGAAATGGGCCTCTACCTCCGTCTCACCGAGATCGCCTTCGTCGGCCGCTCGCTCGCCGCGCACGGTGGGCAGAACCCGCTGGAAGCGGCGATGCTCGGCACGGCGATCCTGTCGGGCCGCTACGTCCAGAACTTCCGCGACGCCTACCTCCATCTCCTGCGCCGCGGCGGCGCGCGGCTCGTGAAGGACGGCGACAACCTGCGCGACATGGTCTCGCACCTGCTCGACCGGCCCGACCTTCGCCGCGCGATGATCGCGGCGGCGGGCGACACGGTGGGCGAGATGCGCGGCGCGCTCGGCCGCACCCTGCAGGCGCTGGAGCCGTTCATCCATCCCCTGCGGCTGCGGATCGGTCTCGACATTCGCGCCGGGCTGCCGGCGCGATGATGGCCGGCGAGACCCCCGCCTTCTGGTGGGGGCTGCCCGGCTGGCAATCCGCGGCGCTCGCGCCGTTCGCGACCCTCTACGGCTCCGTCGCGGCACGGCGCATGGACCGCGGCGAGCGGGCCGAGGCCGGCGTGCCCGTGCTCTGCGTCGGCAACTTCACGCT
>CAXUCL010000093.1:0-8512 GCA_964249395.1 uncultured Rhizobiaceae bacterium | reverse complement strand
ATGCACGAGACGGCCGCGGCCGTCGCGGGAACGGGACGCGCCTTCGAGCCCCTGATGGCCGACCTGTCGCGCATGGAAGACGTCCGCCGCCTCGCCGAGCGCCTTGCCACCGACAGCGGCCGCGCCGACATCCTCGTCAACAACGCCGGCATCATCCGGCGAGCCGACGCCGTCGACTTCTCCGAGGACGACTGGGACGCGGTGATAGATACCAACCTCAAGTCGGTCTTCTTCCTGTCGCAGGGCTTCGCCCGCGCCGCGCTCGCCGCCGGGCGACCGGCCAAGATCGTCAACGTCGCCTCGCTCCTGTCCTTCCAGGGCGGCATCCGGATCGCGTCCTACACGGCGGCGAAGAGCGGGCTCGCCGGCCTGACGCGGCTCCTGGCGAACGAGTGGGCGGTTCGCGGCATCAACGTCAACGCGGTCGCGCCGGGCTACGTGGAAACGGCCAACACCGAGGCGCTGCGCGCCGACGCCGAGCGCAGCGCGGACATCCTGAAGCGCATTCCCGCCGGCCGCTGGGCGCGGCCCGACGACATCGCCGGCGCGGCGGTGTTTCTGGCGAGCCCCGCGTCGGACTACGTCCACGGGATCGTGCTGCCGGTGGACGGCGGCTGGCTGGCGCGCTGACCGACTCGGAGAACCGCAGGACATGACCCCGTTCTTCACGCTGCCCGACGATCTCGCCTGGACGGAAACCGCGCCGGGCGCGCGGCGCGCGGTGATGCTGGACCGGCCCGAGCTGATGGTAGTCGCCTTCCGCTTCGAGGCCGGGGCCGTCGGCGCGCTGCATTCCCACCCGCACGTGCAGGCGAGCTTTGTCGCGGAAGGGCTGTTCAATGTCACCGTCGACGGCGAAACGACGCGGCTCGGCAAGGGCGCCGGCTTCATCGTCGCGCCCAACCTCGTCCACGGCGTCGAAGCCCTGGAGGCCGGTCTCCTGGTCGACAGCTTCACGCCGCGTCGGGACGACTTCGCGTAGCGGGCTCGCCGCCCGTCGCCGCCGCTGCGTGGCGCCGCGTTCACCGCGGCCCGATGGTCGATCGCCGTTCGGACTGCCAAGGCAGGTTCGGCCTGCAACTGTTGTCCCGAAGGGGACGCATCCGAGCTACGCAGGCAGTGCCGGCCGAGGCTCGGACGCGTCTTCGCCGGCCATATCGATGCGGTCGGCCTTTCGGGCGCCTGAGCGAGGTCGCATTCGACAGCGCCTCAGTCTGCTCCTTGGAGGGGTGGAGACCGCAATCGGGGATGGACCGCGCGTCGTCTGCCACCGACCGAAGTCGTTTCACCCTGTCGCCGCGAGCCGACGCGTCGGAGAAGGCCGGGATCGGCGCGGTGTCCTCGTCGCCGGGCCGCGGTGACGTTGCGGGATTGGCCGATTGACGGCGCCGAAGGTCCGTCGCCGCTCCGAGCACTCGAAGTCGTCGGCAAGTTCCCTACGGAAGCCTCGACTCAAGTCGCCCGCGCGTCCGGTTGGGGCATGAGCGCCGCGTCCTTGGCGACGGCGCGCGCGTACGCCTCGCGCGCCGTCAGCCGCCCGGCATAGGCCAGGAACGCTTCGCGCGGGGGCAGCGTGCCGAGGCCAAGGCCCCAGCCGACATGCGACCCGACATAGACGTCGGCGGCGGTAAACCGGTCGCCGGCGACGAAGGGGTGCGCCTTCACCGCCCGCTCGAGCTGATCCACGGTCCGCTCGTAGCTGCCGTAGCCGAGGAAGAACTCCTGTTCCGGGGCCGGCCCGAAGCCGGCCCGGTGGTTGGTGACCGCCTGTTCCACCGGCCCGGCCGCGAAGAACATCCAGCGGTAGTAGTCCGCCCGCTCCGCTGCGGTCGGCGCCAGCGCTGCGGCCGGGAACGTTTCGGCGAGATACGCGCAGATGGCGGCGGCCTCCGTCACGACGCGTTTGTCATGGACGATCGCCGGCACCTTGCCGATCGGGTTGATCTCCGCAAAGAAGCGCGCCCGCGGGTCGGACGGGTCGGCCGGCCGGGCGAGCGCGGCGCCGCCCCACCTGTCCGCCGCGCTGGACCGCTCGTAGTCAAGCACCACGGTCTCGTAGTCGCAGCCGACCTCCTCCAGCATCCAACGCACGATCCGGCCGCGGGAGTTCGGGTGGGTGTAGAACGTCAGGGTCATCGTTGCGCTTTCATTGGTTCGCGGCTCGGCGCGGAGCGCTCGGCAAGGGCAGCGAGACGGTCCTGCAACGCTCGCAGGAGCGTGCCGGCGGCTTCCACGTCGTCCGGCGCCAGGCCGGCCGCGAGCTCGTCCGCCCACTGTTCCTGGCGCTCGATCGCACGGCCGTAGGCCGCCGCGCCTTGCTCGGTCATGACCACCAGCATGGCGCGGCGGTGATGCGGATTGGGTTCGAGTCGGACCAGACCCTGTTCGAGCATGTCGTCGACGACGCGCTGCACGGCCTGCCGGGTCAGGCCCATGTTGCGGGCGACGTGCGCGACCGGCAACGGCACGGGCGACAGGGCGACGGCGCCCAGCACCTGCCAGCGGGCGCTGGTCAGGCCGAGGTCGCGGACCAGGGCGTCGCCCGCGGCGAGCAGGTCGCCGTTCAAGCGGAACACTTCGAGCACCAGTCCGGTCAGGGCATCCCGGGTCCGATGCGGATCGTCGGAGTCTCGCGACACGGCCCGCTTCATGCCGGAAGACGTAAACGAAGACATCTGGATGTCAAGATGACAACGTGTTGTCGTTTATTCGTTCGTCATCGCGCCGTTGATCCTCGCATCGCGATTTGCAGTGCCGGCAAGCGAACAACGCGCCAGCCTCCGAGGCGGCATGACCGCCGACCGCGCCCGTTGCGCCGCGCCGCGGCCCGACGGCGAGGTTTCGCCGCAAACGGATGGAATAAACCGAACGCGGCGACGCCACCAAACGGCGTCTGACGCGTTGTTGCGGACTCAAGGTTTGAAAGCCGGTCGCATGGAACGAGCAGCTGAAACGCGGTTTGCCGGCCGGTCGCCGGTAAGAGCGCCGAGGCGTGGGCGACACCTGCTCTTGCGGATCGCGACCTGGACGCTCGCCGTGCCCGTGCTTTGCACGGTGGTTCTGGCGGGTGGCGCCCTGCCCCTCTACGTTCTTCTCCCGGACGCTACGCCGGCGGCTCAGAGCGGCCCGGTTCCGGAGCGGCCGAACCTTTCCGCGTCGCAGCCGTCCGCTCCGAAGGCGGCACCCGAGGCGGCCGAGCCTGTGCCGGCCGCGACGATCGAGGCGAGCGAAGCGGTCGACGAGTTCCCGACCGGGTCGATCATCACGGACGCCGCGCCGGACGAAAGCGACGCGCTCGCCCCATCGGACAGCGGCGCCGCGTCGGTGGTCCCGACCCCGCGCCCCGGCGCGCCCTCGCTCGCCACGCGAACGCCAGCCGCCGATGAGGTCCGCGAGACCGCGGCCGTGAAGACCACTCCGATGCCGCGCGAAACGGCCGCGCGCGAAACGGCACGGGCGGCAGCTGTTCGTCAGCCTGCGACGCCGCTTCAAGGGCGGCGCACGACCGTCCGCACCGACGCGAAGCTGCGCGCCGGGCCGCAAGGCGCCGGGATCGGGGTGTTGCGGGCGGGAACCGAAGTCGTCGTCGGCCGCTGCGAGCGCTGGTGCGAGGTCAGCGCCGGCGGGCAGCGCGGCTACGTGCACGCGTCGCTCGTCGGCGGCGGCGCCGCCAAGCGCACCGCCGAACGATCCGCCAAGCAGCGCATCGAGGCGCGTCCGCAGGCGAGGAAGCCTGTCGACGAGCGGCGCGTCGCCGCGCGTCGCGACCGGTCGAGCCAGCCTCGCTACGACCGTCGGCGCTTCGACCGGCTCGAGCGGGAACGACGGGCCTACGAGCGTGCCTACCGCCGGAACGGCAACCCCGATTGGCTCTACGAGCGCGAACTTCCGCCGGAAGGCCCGGAATGGTACCTGGAGGACGAAGGCCCGGCCGACGGTCCGCCGGTGATGCTCTACTACGAGCCTTATTGACGAACCGCTTCCGGTCGATCGCGCCGCGAACCCCTGCCGACGCTCGTCGAACCGTTCGCCGCTTCGACGCCTCGCATGAGGCCGGCAAAGCGAGACAGTCGCGACGATCGAGGCCCGACCGCCGGCCTGGGCAGGTCCCTTCCCGGCGCGGTCAGCCGGCGTGGTACTTCTTGTCGACCTTGTCGATGGCTGAAACGTTGGGGGCCGAGCGGCTCGCCGGGTCGAAGGTCTCCCGCAGAAAGGCGTCGACGATCGATTTCGCGAGCTCCGACCCGATCACCCGCGCGCCCATGGTGATGATCTGGGCGTTGTTGGACAAGGCAGCGCGCTCGGCCGAATAGGTGTCGTGGGTGAGTGCCGCGCGGATGCCCGGCACCTTATTGGCCGCGATGCAGACGCCGATGCCGGTGCCGCAGACCAGGATCGCACGGTCATACTTGCCTGCGAGGACCTCGTTCGCCACCCGGTCCGACAGGTCGGCGTAGAACGCGTCGGCGCCGCCTTCGGTGCGGGAAATCTCCGCGACCTCGTGCTTGTCCTTGAGGTGGTCGGCCAGCACCTTGGCGAGACCCTCGCCGGCGCTGTCTCCCGCGATCGCGAGCTTCATGGGTGGTTCTCCTTGTCCGATCGAACGGCGCTCCGGCCGCGGATGTCGAAATGTCCCGCCCTTTGCGGAGCGGAACGGTTCGGCCGGCTCGACGTGGACGGGACGCGCCAAGCATCGCTCAGCGCTTGCCCGAGAGCAGCGCCTCGGCCGTCAGCTCGTCGGTGATCAGGCCGGACAGGCGTCCGCTCATCAGCACCGCGCGGATCGCGGCGAGCTTGGCCGCGCCGCCGGCGACGGCGACGATGCGCCCCTTGTCCGGCCCGTCGAGGTCGACGGCGAGCGTGCGCGCCGTCAGCGTCGTTTCCAGCACCTCGCCGCCGGCGCCGAAGAAGTGCCCGAGCATCTCGCCGACGCCGCCGCCGGCTTCGATCTCGGCGATCTCGCGGGTCTCGATCATGCCGGTGGCGACGAGCTGCGCGCCGCTGTCGGCCGTGCCGACCCCGACGAACTTCAGCCCCGACCGGTTCGACATCTCGAACACGTCGCGCACGCCCGGCTGCGCCAGCAGGACGGCGCGGTCCTCGGCCGAGTTGGCGAAGAACGGCACGGGCAGCACGAAGGCCTGGGCGCCGGTCTTTTCGGCCAGGCGATGCATGACGTCGTGCGGGTTGGCCGCGTAGTTGCGCGTCAGCCCGCCGAGCAGGGACACGAAGCGGACGCCGGGCGCGGCCTCGAACCGCGCCATCTGGCGCAGGGCGGCCGACAGCGTGCGGCCGTGGCCGATGCCGATCACGGCGTGCTCGCGGCGCTCGATCTCGCGCCGCAGGAAGGCCGCGCCCGCGAGCCCGAGCGCCCGCAGCGGCAGCCCGTCCTCGCCGAGGTCGGGGGCGACGTCGCAGAACTCGAGGCCGAAGCGCTCGCACAAGCGGTTCTCCAGCCGGGCGCACTCGACGATCTCGCCGTCGATCGAGACCTTCACCGCGCCGTCGGCCGCCGCGCGCGCGATCAGGCGGTGCGCCTTCACCGAAGGCAGGCCGAGGCGCTTGGCGACGGCCGCCTGCGTCAGCCCGCCCGCATAGTGCAGCCAAGCCGCGCGCAGCGCCAGGGACCGCTCGCTGTCGAGGTCGCCGATCTGCCGCGCCATCTGCCTCTCAACCCGCCGTTCGCGTCGCGTCACACATGGAGGTGCCGCGCGCCGGTGTCGATGTGCGGCGCCCAGAAGGCGACGCTCTCGGCGATCTGCTCAATCACCTGCCGGTCGTTCGGCTCGCGCTCCTTGAAGGACAGTTCCAGGCAGATCTCGTTGTTTGCGGCGCCCCCGGCGGCGAACGCCGCGAGCAGCGGCTCGGGCTCGACGCGGCCGCGGGCGTTGAACGCGGCGGTGAAGGGCCGGTGGCCGCTTTTGTCCATCATCGACTGCTTGATGTGGATGATGGGCGAGACCGGCGGCACCGCACGGGCCCAGGCGTAGGGGTCGGTGTCGTCGGCGTTCGGGCTCGAAACGTCGCCGTGATCGATGTCGGCCATCATCCACATGGGCACGGCCATGGCCGCCGCCGTCAGCCGCTCCTGCAACTTCATGCACTCGGCGATCGTCTCGCCGAACTCGCGCCCGACGCTCATCGGCTCCCAGAACACGAAGGAAAGGCCGGCCGCGCGGGCGTGCTCCGCCACCTCCGCCCAGCAGTCGATCGCGACGCGGATCATCTCCTCGCGCCTGGCCGGATCGTCGTAGTCCTTGTAGGTCAGGATCGCGAACTGGGTGCCGACGGACGCGCCGCCGAGATCGGCCACGATGTCGGCGAACGTCTTGAACCAGTCGACGGTGTAGCGGCGCACTTCTCGGTCGGGATGGCCGAAGTGGTTGAGCCGGCCGTAGGGGCCGGTCATGCCGCTCGTCACCCTGACGCCGGTGCGCCCGAGCGCGAGCGCCATCCGCCGCGTCAGGCGCCGCACCGTCGCGGCCGGCCAGGACGGGTTGACGAACTCGTGGGTGAGCTGGAGGTCGCGGATCCGCAGGCTCCGCGCCACCGTCTCGATCAGGTCGTCCGGGTCGGCGAAGCGGTTCACCAGCGGGTTGGTGTTGAGCGACAGGGTCAGCGGCATGGCAACCTCGGGCGGGGGAACCGTTCGGCGCGCATGTCAGGCGGCCCGCGCGACGCGCTCGGCGCCGAACCAGTCCCGGAAGTCCGCCTGCTCGGCATCGGACAGGTGCAGGTAGTGCTTCGTGCGCCGAAGCAGCACGTCGTCGGCGGTCTGGGCCCATTCCTTCCAGACGAGGTAGCGCGCCTCGGCCTCGTAGAGCAGCCCGCCGAAGTGGCGCCCGAGCCCTTCGGGACCGCTCGCGCTTCCCACGACGTCCCGCATTCGCGTGCCGTAGAGGTGTCCGTAGTGCTGCGCGAGGGGACGCGGCATCCAAGGGTAGGTCTCGCGAGAAGCGTTGACGAAGCTCTCGTAGTCCGCCCCCGGCATGTCGCCGCCCGGCAGCGGCGCGGTGGCGGTCCAGTCCGGACCCATCGCCGGGAACACGTGCTTCAGGCGCTTCAGGCCGCGCTCGGCGAGTTCGCGGAACGTGGTGATCTTGCCGCCGAACACGTTGAGGAGCGGCGCGCCGCCGGTCTCGTCGAGGTCGAACACGTAGTCGCGCGTCACCGCCGACGGGTTGCCCTTGCCGTCGTCGAACAAGGGGCGCACGCCGGAGAAGGTGTGCAGCACGTCGCTCGGCCGCAGCTTCTCCTTGAAGTAGCGGTTCACGGCGGCGATCAGGTAGTCGATCTCGCTCTGGTCCGCCGTCACCTCCTCCGCCCGGCCCTCGTAGGCCACGTCCGTGGTGCCGATCAGCGCCTTGTCGCCCTCGTAGGGATTGATGAAGATGACGCGCTTGTCGAAGTTCTGGACGAGGTAGGCGTTGGCGCCGTGCCAGAACTTCGGCACGATGATGTGGCTGCCCTTCACCAGGCGCACCTTGCGCGCCGAGTTCGACCCCGCCACCCGGTTGATGAAGTCGGACACCCACGGGCCGGCGGCGTTGACGACGCAGCGGGCGCGGAAGGTGCGCCTGGCGCCGGTGACCGCGTGCCGGGTCGAGACCGTCCAGGCGCCGTCCTCGCGCCGAGCCGAAACGGCCGGCGAGCGCGTCAGGACGACGGCGCCGCGCTCGGCCGCGTCCACGGCGTTCAGCACCACGAGCCGGGCGTCGTCCACCCAGCAGTCGGAATACTCGAAGCCGCGGGTGTACTGCTCGAGGAGCGGCACGCCTTCCGGCGCGCGCGCGAGGTCGAGCGTCCGCGTGCCCGGCAGCTTCTTGCGGCCGCCGAGGTGGTCGTACAGAAACAGGCCGGTCCGCACGAGCCAGGCCGGCCGGTCGTCGGGCGAATGCGGCAGCACGAAGCGCATCGGCCAGATGATGTGGGGCGCGACGCTCAGGAGCACCTCGCGCTCGATCAGCGCCTCGCGCACCAGGCGGAACTCGTAGTATTCCAGGTAGCGCAGCCCGCCGTGGACCAGTTTGCCGGAGCGGGACGAGGTGCCCTCCGCGAGGTCGTCCTTCTCGCATAGAACTACGGACAGGCCGCGGCCGGCCGCGTCGCGCGCGATGCCGGCGCCGTTGATGCCGCCGCCAATCACGAACAGGTCGATGGTTTCGAGCGCGTCGCGGGTCATGCGCTGGTCCTCCGAAGGGCCGTCGGTTCGAAGAGCGAAGTTTCGTCGCGCCGCGCCGCCAAGACGTCCCAGACCGGCCGCATGGCGGTTCGCGCGGCGGCGAAGGCCGGGAAAAGCTGCCCGTAGGCGGCGGCGAGCGCCGGGTCGGGCGGCTCGGTCGGTTCGAGCAACGGCGTCACCCATTCGGCGACGCAGGCGTCCATGTCGGGATAGGCGCCGAGGGCGACGGCCGCCATCATGGCCGCGCCGGCCGCCCCCGCCTCCTCGCGCGCGGATACGCGCACCGGCGCGCCGACGGCCGGTGGCCCAGCGACCGACGATTCACTCATT
>CAXUCL010000092.1:4480-8524 GCA_964249395.1 uncultured Rhizobiaceae bacterium | reverse complement strand
CGCGCGCAAAGCGGCGACGAGCCAGGCGCCGATCAGCTCGCCTAACATCTGGCTGATCTCCGGCGCGGTGGTGAAGTCGCCGCCGCGGCCGAACGGGTCGCGCGTCGCGTAGTAGCCGCCGTCCGGGTCGAACAGCGCGAGGTTCCAGTACTGTTCGACGGTGATCGGGCCGCTTCGGCGGATGAGCGCCGTTATCCGCTCCTGCAAGGTTGTCACGGGCGGGCGGGCGCCGCCGGCTCGTCGGCGGGCGCGCGGGCGGCGTAGGCCCGGCGCCGGGCGGTCGCCAATCCCCAAACGGCCACGACCAGCATCGGGATCGACAGCTCCATGCCGCGCGTGAACCAGTCGGTGCCGTAAAGGTAGCCGAGCTTGGCGTCCGGCATGCGGAAGAACTCGACGAAGATGCGCATGCCGCCGTAGAGCCCGATGAACGCCGCACCGACGAGGCGCGGCCGGCCGAGCAGCTTGAAACGGTGCGTCAAGAGGCGCAGCAGCAGCCAGAGCACGACGCCCTCCAGCGCCGCCTCGTAGAGCTGGCTCGGATGGCGCGGCACGTCGCCGCCGGTGGGAAACACCATGGCCCAGGGCACGGCGGTCGGCGCGCCCCAAAGCTCGCCGTTCACGAAGTTGGCCAGGCGCCCGAACAGGAGGCCGAACGGCACGGACGCCGCCACCACGTCGAGGAGGCTGAACAGCGGCACGCGGTGCTTGCGGCAGAAGCCGGCGATCGCGACCACCACGCCGATGAGCCCGCCGTGGAACGACATGCCGCCGTCCTGCACGGCGAGGATCGCGAGCGGATCGGCGAGGTAGCGATCGAGATCGTAGAACAGAACGGAGCCGAGGCGGCCGCCGACGACGATGCCGAGCGTGATCCAGAGGATGAAGTCGTCGATCTCCTCGCGCGTGATCGGCGACGCGCCGTTCGGCCACAGCGACGCGGTGCCGACGAGGTGGCGGCCGTAGAGCCAGCCGCACAGGATGCCGGCGACGTAGCTGAGGCCGTACCAGTGGAGCTCGAGCGGCCCGAGGCGCAGGAACACCGGGTCGATGCTCGGGTAGACGAGAAGGGCGGCGGCCGGGAAGCTCAGCATGGGCGAAACGGGTCCGGGCGGATCGGGCGGGGCCGGGCGGCCGCGGCATTGCCATCGCCCGGCCGCCTGCCTAGTTCAACCGGCCAGTATCACGATCCGGAGGCGACGCCATGACCGCACGAGGCCCGAACCGCGTGCTCGACGAGTTCGCCCGGATGATGACCGACGCGGCCGGAGCGGCGCAGGGCGTCCGGCGCGAGATGGAAACCTTCTTCCGCGCGCAGGGCGAGCGCCTCGTCGGGCAGATGGACCTCGTGCAGCGCGAGGAGTTCGAGGCGGTGCGCGACATGGCGGCCAAGGCCCGCACGGAGAACGAGGCGTTGAAGCGCCGGCTGGCCGAGCTCGAAGCCCGGTTCGGCGCCGGCGCGCCGTTCGTGGCCGGGGCAACCGGCCCTGCGTCGACCGGCGTGCTCGGTCCCGACGGCGAGCCGCTGCACGGTTGAGCGTTGAACCGCGCCCGATCCGCCGGGCGTTCACGCTGCCGGCGGGTCGCCGCCGCGGCGGTTATCCACAGCTCGCCCACAGGTTCCCCACCGTCCGTGACCGGCGCTGCGAGAGCGGAAACGGGAGTCCGCGGAGTCCCTTAGGGGCGGCCCGTCCGCCAGCGCGGCATGGCCGGCAGCACCGAACCATGAATATTTCGCGACACCCCTTCGGCCGAAGAATCGCCCGCTGTAGACTGATTCATAAGGGCGATTCGGAAGCCCGAGCCGCCAAGCGCCCGTGCGGGGACGCATGGGCGGTCTCGCGGATCGCCCATGCGGAACCGGACGGGGACACAGCGGCCTTGCGCGCCATCATCGAGACCGAACCACCGTCGCCGCGCTCCAATCCCGTGGATGTCGTGGAACTCGTCGCGGCGGCGCGCGACTGGCGCTTCGAGCGCGCGAACGACGACGAGATCCAGGTCGCGGTGACCGGGCAGTGCGCGGACTACGCCGCGTCCTTCGCCTGGGTGGAAGCCTGCGAGGCGCTGCATCTCGGCTGCGCCTTCGTGCTGCCGGTGCCGAGCAGCCGCGAGCTCGAAACGCTGCGGCTCTTGTGCCGCGTCAACGAGCAGCTCCTCGTCGGCCACTTCGACCTGTGGCCGACGGAGGAGGCGATCATGTTCCGCCATTCGCTGCTCCTGTCGGGCGGTGCCGCGGCGTCGGGCGAGCAGGCGGAACGGATGCTGGCAGCCGCGCTGGAAACCTGCGAGCGCTACCACCAGGCCTTCCGCTTCGTGGTGGACGGCGGCCGGAGCGCCAAGGACGCGCTCGCCTGCTGCCTGTTCGAAACGGTCGGCAACGCGTGAGCGGCCGCAGCAACGAAACGGACCGCGGCCCGTGAGCGGCGATCCGGCCGACCTGGCGCTCGGACGCATCCTGCTCGTCGGCGGCGGCAACATGGGCGGCGCCATGGCGCGCGGCTGGCTGGCCGCTGGCCTCCAGGACGTCCACGTCCTCGATCCCGCGCCGAACGCGGTTCTGGCCGACCCGATCGCCGCCGGTCGGCTCCGGCATCTCACGGCGCAGCCAACCGATGGCGGGCGCTTCGACGTCGTGGTGCTGGCGGTGAAGCCGCAAGGCATGGCGGCGGCGCTGGCCGGGCTCGCGGCCGCGGTCGGTCCGGACACGCTGGTGCTGTCGATCGCCGCCGGCACGACGATCGCGACGATCGGGGCGGCGCTCGGCGAGGCGCGGATCGTGCGGGCCATGCCGAACACGCCGGCGCTGATCGGCCGCGGCATCACCGGCTGCTTCGCGGACGCGGGCGTTCGGGCCGCGTTTCGCGGCAAGGTCGAAGCCCTGCTGCGGCCCTGCGGCGCCGTGGTCTGGGTGGAGCGGGAAGCGGACATCGACGCGGTGACCGCGGTGTCCGGCAGCGGCCCGGCCTACGCCTTCCTGCTCGCCGAGGCGCTCGCCGCCGCCGGCGAAAGGGAGGGCCTGGCCCCGGACCTCGCGATGCTGCTGGCGCGCCACACGGTGGCGGGCGCCGGCGAGCTGATGTTGCGCTCCGACGACCCGCCCGCCGCGCTCCGGCGCAACGTCACTTCGCCGAACGGCACGACCGCGGCGGCGCTCGCCGTTCTCGCCGATCCAGACGCGGGACTCGTCCCGATGATGCGCCGCGCCGTGGCCGCCGCGCGGGCGCGCGCCGCCGAACTCTCGCGACCCTAAGCGCCATGCATGACACCGCCGCCCCCGAGCCGCTCATCGCCTTCGACGACTTCGCCCGCGTCGACGTGCGCGTCGGCACGATCGTCGCGGCCGAGCCGTTCCCGGAAGCGCGCAAGCCGGCCATCCGGCTGCGGATCGACTTCGGCGGCGCGATCGGCGTCAGGAAGTCGTCGGCCCAGCTCACCGCGCGCTACCGGCCGGAGCAGCTGGTCGGCCGGCAGGTGGTGGCGGTGGTGAACTTCCCGCCCCGCCAGATCGGGCCGATGCGCTCCGAGGTTTTGACGCTCGGGGTGCCGGACGAGACCGGCGCCGTGGTTCTCCTGCGTCCCGACAGCGACGTGCCGAACGGCGGCCGGCTGTTCTGACGGCCGGGTCTCAGGCGGGGATGCGGATCAGCGCGCGAAGGCCCCCGAGGTCCGAGTCCGACAGGAGGACGTCGCCGCCGTGGCCGCGGGCGATGTCGCGGGCGATCGACAGGCCGAGGCCCGTGCCGCCGGCGTCGACGTTGCGCGCCGCGTCGAGCCGCACGAACGGCTTGAACACCTCCTCGCGCTTGTCGGCCGGGATGCCCGGGCCGTCGTCCTCCACGGCGATCGTCAGCCATCGTCCCTCGCGTCCCGCCGTCACGGCGACCCGGTCGGCGTGGCGCAGCGCGTTGGACACGATGTTGGTGACGAGGCGGGTGAAGCCGTCGGGCCGCACCGCGACCAGCGGGTCGCCCGCGACGTCGAGCTCCAGCCGCTTGCCCTTCAGCGCCGCCTCGCCGGCGAAGCGTTGCAGCATCCGCTCCA
>CAXUCL010000092.1:839-4470 GCA_964249395.1 uncultured Rhizobiaceae bacterium | reverse complement strand
CCAGGTCGACCTCGCCGACGTCCTCGCCCCCTTCGCCCTTGGCGAAGGCGAGGTAGCCTTCCAGCATCCGCTGCATCTCGTCGACGTCGCGCTCCAGCTCGCGCTTGTCCTCGCTGTTCTCCATGAACTCCAGCTGCAGGCGGAAGCGCGTCAGGATGGTGCGCAGGTCGTGGCTGACGCCGTTCAGCATCTGCGTGCGCTGCTCGATCTGCCGCTCGATGCGGTCGCGCATCTGGATGAAGGCGAGCGAGGCGCGCCGGACCTCCGAGGCGCCGCGCGGCCGGAAGTCGGGCGGCGTCGGCTGGCCGCGGCCGAAGCTCTCGGCGGCGGCCGCCAGCGCCTGGATCGGCCGGATCTGGTTGCGCAGGAACAGGATCGCCACCGCGATCAAGACGAGCGAGGTGCCGACCATCCAGGCCCAGAAGATGTAGGTCTTCGAGGCGTAGACGGCGCTGCGCGGCGTCGTGAAGCGCAAGGTTCCGTCCGGCAGGGCGACGCGCATCTCGACGCGCGACGCGCTGGTCGCCGTGTCGATCCAGAACGGGTGGTCGACCCGCCGGTCCAGTTCGTCCGTCAGGATCCCGTCCAGGATGTCGAAGAGCGGCCGCGCGACCGGCGGCGGAAGCGGCCCGGCCGGCAGCACCGCGATCTCGAAGCGCAGGTTGTTGCGGACGACCCGCAGCACGTTCGCGCGGCCGCGCGCGTCCGGAAAGGTCTCCATGAGGTCGATCACCGCCGCGACGTCGCGCACCACGGCGTTCGACAGCCGCTCCGTCACCAGCTCCCAGTGCCGTTCCATGAACACGAAGGCGAGCACCGACTGGAGCAGCACCATCGGCGCGATGATGATGATCAGCGAGCGCTGGAACAGGCCCTTCGGCATTGACCGGGCGAACAAGCGCGGGATCGGGCGCAGCGGCCCGCGCTGCCAGGGGCCGACGAACACGGCGTGGAGCCACCGCGCCGCGCGGCTTTCCGCTGCAGGCGCGTCGGACGGCGAGAGGCGGTCGGCCAGGGTCACGCGCGGGTCTCCTTCCTCAGTCGACGTTGAGCCGGTAGCCGATGCCGCGCACCGTCTGCAGCCACAACGGGTTGGCCGGGTCGCTCTCGATCTTGCGGCGCAGGCGGTTGATCTGGACGTCCACCGTGCGCTCGCCGACCTCGGTCTCGTCGCCGAGCAGCGACTGGCGCTGGATCGTCTCGCCGGCCTTCGCGGCGAACTGCGCCATGATCTCCTGTTCGCGCTCGGTGAGGCGGATCGGCTCGTTGCCGCGCTTCAGCTCGCGCCGCGCCAGGGAGAAGGTGAACGGCCCGAAGCGGACGTTGTCGACCTTGTGAACGGGGGGCGGCGCGCCGCGCTTCAGGATGTTGTTGATGCGCAGCACCAGCTCGCGCGGGTCGAAGGGCTTGGACAGGTAGTCGTCGGCGCCGGCCTCCAGCCCCTCGATCCGGTGCTCGGTCTCGGACCGGGCCGTCAGCATCAGGATCGGCGTGTCGCGCACGGCCGAGAAGGAGCGGACGAGGTCGAGGCCGCTTTCGCCCGGCATCATCACGTCCACCACGAGGAGGTCGAAGTCGAGGCCGGACAGGATGGTGCGCGCTTCCGCGGCGTCGGCCGCCATCGAGACGCGAAAGCCGCGCTCGGTCAGGAAGCGCGACAGGAGGGAGCGGATGCGCCGGTCGTCGTCGACGATCATGACGTGCGGCGCGTCGTCTTCCGGCGCGGTTTGGCTGGTGTCGCCGCTATCCTCCGCGCTTGTCGCGCTCATCGCTCCGCTCCGCTCGTTTCGCCGATGCCCTGCCGCGCGAACCACTCGGTCGTCGCGGCCCGCTCGCCCGCCATCTCGAACAGGAAGCGGGCGACGGGACGCACGTCGGGCGCGCCGGCCGCGTCCAGCGCGGCCTCGATCCGCCGTCCCTGCGCCCGCGACAGTTCCAGCGTCAGCTCGCGGCCGCGCCGCGTCGGGTAGAGGTGGCGCTGGCGCCGGTCCTCAGCTCCCCGCTCCTGCTCGATGAAGCCGCCGTCGAGGAGCTGGCGCAGGACCCGCGACAGCGACTGCTTGGTGATCTGCAGGAGGTCCAGCACGTCCGCCACCGTCATGCCCGGCGCGCGGTTGACGAAGTGCAGCACCCGGTGGTGCGCCCGGCCGAAGCCGTACTGCCCGAGCACGATGTCCGCGTCGCGCGTGAACTCGCGATAAGCGAAGAAGAACAGCTCGATGATGCGGAAATCGATGTCGCCGGTGGTGGCGAGGCCGGTTCGGACCACGTTTCCCGGCTGCTCGATCGCCTCCCCGTTCAAACGCAAGACTTCCGCATCCCTCGAAATAGGTCAGCACTATTGACGTATCTTGCGCCCATTGTTACACGTCGAAGGGCGAAACGAACAGGTCGCGGGCCGCAGGTCGGTCGCCCGGCCTGATCGGCGCCCGTTGCCCGGGCCCGCCCGCGAGCGGCGTCGTGGCGACGGTTGGGAGCGGGCGAGGCCGGCCCGGTGGCGGTCGCCGTGTCGAAGACGAGGGGGCGATGCTTCGGCATCGGTGTTGCGATGAGCGCGGTTCCGTTCGATCAGCTTGACGGCGAGATCTGGTTCAACGGCGCGTTCGTGCCCTGGCGCGACGCCAAGGTCCACGTCCTGACGCACGGCCTGCACTACGCGAGCTCGGTGTTCGAGGGCGAGCGCGCCTATGGCGGCGAGATCTTCAAGCTGCGCGAGCACACCGAGCGGCTGATCGAGTCGGGGCGCATCCTCGGCTTCACGCTGCCCTTTGCGGCCGACGCGATCGACGACGCCTGCCGCGAGCTCCTGCACCGGCAGGGCCTGAGCGACGCCTACGTGCGGCCGATCGCCTGGCGCGGCTCGGAATCGATGGGCGTCGCGGCGCAAGGCAACCGCATCAACGTCGCGATCGCCGTCTGGCAATGGCCGAGCTACTTCGACCCCGAACAGCGCATGCGCGGCATCCGGCTCGACATGGCCGAGTACCGCCGGCCGGACCCGCGCACCGCGCCCTCGCGCGCCAAGGCCGCCGGCCTTTACATGATCTGCACCATCTCCAAGCACGCGGCGGAAGCCAAGGGCTACGCCGACGCGCTGATGCTCGACTGGCGGGGCCAGGTGGCCGAGGCGACCGGTGCCAACGTGTTCTTCGTGCGGGACGGCGCGCTGCACACGCCGCTGGCCGACTGCTTCCTGAACGGCATCACCCGCCAAACGGTGATCGACCTCGCGCGCCGGCGCGGCCTCGTGGTCAACGAGCGGACGATCATGCCGGAGGAACTGGACACGTTCACGGAATGCTTCCTCACCGGCACGGCGGCGGAAGTGACGCCGGTGGCCGAGATCGGCCCGCACCGCTTCACGCCCGGCGAGATCAGCCGCCGCCTCGTGTCGGACTACGCCGCCGAAGTGACGCCGAAGCGCGCGGCGGCCGAATGACGGCGGCGCCGCCGGCGGCGGGCGAGGCGCGCCCGCTGCCCGGCGTAGAGATCGTGCCGGTGACGCCGTTCGGCCAGAACTGCGCGCTCCTGTTCGACCGAACCAGCCGGCGCGCCCCCCGGGTGGGTGCCGGCGGCGCCCTCGCCCCCCTCCTCGCGGGGGTGCCGCGGGGGGCCCACGCGGGGGGGGGGG
>CAXUCL010000092.1:0-829 GCA_964249395.1 uncultured Rhizobiaceae bacterium | reverse complement strand
GAACCAGCCGGCGCGCCGCCGGGCTCCACCACGGCGGCGCCGTCGACCGCATCCTCGCGGCGATCCGTCGGCTCGAACTCGCGGCGGAGGCGATCTGGCTGACGCACGGCCACATCGACCACGCGGGCGGCGCGATGGAGCTCAAGGAGCAACTCGGCGGCGTGCCGATCCTCGGGCCGCACGAGGCCGACGCGCCGCTGCTCGCCAACATCGAGGCGCAAGCGCGGATGTTCGGCGTGACGGGCGCGTTTCGCAACGCGCGGCCCGATCGGTTCCTCGCCGCCGGCGAAGAGCTGTCGGTCGGAGCGCACGCGTTCACGGTGCTGCACTGCCCGGGGCACGCGCCGGGGCACGTCGCGTTCTTCGCGCCGGATGCGCGGTTTCTGCACGCGGGCGACGTCCTGTTCCGCGGCTCCGTCGGCCGCACCGACCTGTGGGGCGGCGACGCCCCGACGCTCCTGCGCTCTATCTGCGAAACGCTGCTGCCGCTCGGCGACGACGTGACGTTCATCTGCGGCCACGGCCCGGGCGGCACGCTCGGCGAGGAGCGGCGAACCAACCCGTTCTTGGTTTGACGGCCGGTTGGCCGTCCGGTGGCTCGAAGCTTGCGGTAGCCGAACGGGCGTCGGCTCCGCGGACCGCTAATCGCCGAGGCAGAAGGTTTCGCGGCCGTCCGGCGTCCGGAACGTTCCCCGGCGTCGGTCGAAGCTTCCGTGCGCGGCGGCGCAGCTGCGCGCCCATTCGGGCGACCAGGGCGCGTTGGGCTCGGCGGCGGCAGCCTCGGCCGGCCGATCGGCGTCCGCCGCGGCCGCCGTCTCGCTCGATGACC
>CAXUCL010000091.1:0-8525 GCA_964249395.1 uncultured Rhizobiaceae bacterium | reverse complement strand
GTCCGGCGCGACGTCCCGCGCTTCGCCGCCCTCCGGCGTATAGGTGAGCGCGGCGTTCGAGTTGTCCGAAACGCGGACGTTCAGGACGCTGTTGGCCGGAACTTCCACGGGACCGGCCGCCGGTGCCGCGGCCGCCGCTTGGCCGCTGAGGTAGATCGGCGCGCGGCCGGTGTAGCCGGGCGGCGTCACCCAGACGTCGACGCGCGCGACGGCCTTCGCTGGCGCCTGCGGCGTCGAGAACGCGTCCGCGACGCGGGCGCCGCCCGGCCCGTTCGCGTAGGCGAACGCCGTGACGAGCAGCAGCGCGAGGACCGCGCGTAGGCCGTAGGGGTCGAGCCGCTCGGTGCCGGTGTCCGGCCCGCCCGGCACCAGGCCCGCGAGACGGGCGGCCATGCGCCGCTGATGCTCGCGCCAAAGGGCGGCGGCGAAGGGGTCGGCCACGTTTGCGCCGCTCGTTCGGTCGCTTTGCGTGCGCAGGGGACGGTGATCGAGACGGCTCGCGCGCTCGATGCGCGCGTCCACGGCCTCGACGGTCGGCAGGCGGATGCCGCGCCCGCGCCACAGGACGAAGCCGGCTGCCGCCGCAAAAAGGGCGAGCACGGCGATGCGCGCGAGATCGGGCAGCCAGCCGAGCACGCCGAACCAGGCGACGATCAGGAACGCCGCCGCGACGCAGCCGAGCCGAAAGACGGTCGGCCAGACCGCTTCCAGCGTCAGCGCCGCAAAGGCCAGACGCCGGGGCGCTCGCGGCGCGGCCTTCTCGTTGTCGCGCCGCTCGTCGAACATCAGCCGATCCATTCCGACGCCGCAACGCGCCTTTCCAGAACGCGCCGACCCTAGCGGTTTTTGCGGCGAAGGCGAGGCGCGCCCGGCGCGGCACGGCGCCCGTCGGATCATAACCTCGTGTTTGGGTTCAGCTCTCCGCGTCCCGGAGCCAGTCCGGAATGCGATCGAGGGCGATCAGTTCGTCGACCGTCTGGCGTGGCCGGATCACTGCGAAATCGCCGTCCCGCACCATCACCTCCGGCACGAGCGGACGCGAATTGTAGGTGCCGGACTGCACCGCGCCGTAGGCGCCGGCCGTCATCACCGCGAGGAGGTCGCCGGCCGCGACGGGCGGCACCGAGCGGTCGCGCGCCAGGAAGTCGCCGCTCTCGCAAACCGGGCCGACCACGTCGGCCGTCACGTACGGCGCCTTCGTCTCGGTCACGGGCAGGACGTCGTGCCAGGCGTCGTAGAGCGTCGGGCGGATCAGGTCGTTCATCGCCGCGTCGACGATCACGAAGGTCTTCTCGCCGGCGCCCTTCACGTAGAGGACCTTCGCGACGAGGATGCCGGCGTTGGCGACGATGAGCCGGCCCGGCTCGAAGATCACCTTCGCGCCGAGGTCGCGCACGTGCCGCTTGACGATGGCCGAATAGGCGTCCGGTTCCGGCGGTGGCTCGTTGTCGCGTCGATAAGGAACGCCGAGGCCGCCGCCGAGGTCGAGATGCTCGATCGCGTGGCCCGCCGCGCGCAGTTCGGCCACGAGCTTGCCAAGCCGCGCGAAGGCGAGGTCGAAGGGCTCCAGCTCGACGATCTGCGAGCCGATGTGCATGTCGATGCCGCAGGCGCGGATGCCCGGCAGCGTCGCCGCCCGCGCGTAGACTGCCGGCGCGCGCGCGAAGTCGATGCCGAACTTGTCGGACTTCCGGCCGGTCGAGATCTTGGCGTGGGTGCGCGCGTCGACGTCCGGGTTGACCCGGAACGACACCGGCGCGGTCCGCCCGAGCGCCGCGGCGCGCGCCGACAGGAGTTCCAGTTCCGGCTCGGACTCGACGTTGAAGCAGAGGATGGCGGCTTCGAGCGCTTGATCGATCTCGTCCGCCGTCTTGCCGACGCCGGAGAACATGATCTTGTCCGGCGGGATGCCGGCGCGAAGCGCGCGGGCGAGCTCGCCGCCGGACACGACGTCGGCGCCGGCGCCGAGACGTGCCAGCGTTCGCAGCACCGCCTGGTTGCTGTTCGCCTTCATCGCGTAGCAGACGAGGGCGTCGATGTCGGCGAAGGCCTGGGCGAACACGCGGTAGTGCCGCGTCAGCGTCGCGGTGGAATAGCAGTAGAACGGCGTGCCGACGCTTTCCGCGATCGCGCGCAGATCGACGTCCTCGGCGTGCAGCACGCCGCCGCGATACTCGAAATGGTTCATCGGGGTCGGTTGGGCCCGCGGCTCAGTTCAGGAGCCCGTCGAGCAGGAAGCGGCGCCGCGGCGCCTTTGGGTTGTTGTAGACCTCCGCCGGCCGGATGCTGAGGCTGCTGTTGCCCGACGCGGTGATGCGGCTGGCATTGGTGAAGGGGGCGAGGTTCGACTGCCGGAAGCCTGCCTCGCTGGTCGGCGTTTCGGAATCCGTCGAGCCCGGCGCGTTGACGGGGCCCGCGACGGTGCGCGGCGATACGGGCAGGTTCTTGCGTCCGCAGCCGCCGAGCGATGTCGCCGCCGCGAGAAGAACGGCCGTCAGCCCGAAAATCCTGGTCCCGCTTCGCATCCGCACGATCGCCCCTTGCGGCGACCCCTCGCCGTTTCGCGCGGAGCATACCGTCAGCCGAGCGGAAAATCACCCCGCCGCGAGACGCGTCCGCCAATCGGCGATCGCGCGGCGGACGTTCTCGGGCGCGGTGCCGCCGAAGCTCGTGCGGCTGCGCACGGAGGCGTCGACCCCGAGCACGCCGTAGACCGCGTTCGTGATCGCCGGGTGCAGGCGTCGCAGGGCGTCCAGCGGCAGGTCCTCCAGCCCGACGTTCGAGCCTTCCGCCAGCGCCACCGCTCGGCCGGTGACGTGGTGCGCTTCGCGGAACGGCAGACCGGCCTCGCGCACCAGCCAGTCCGCGAGATCGGTCGCCGTGGAATAGCCGTGGCCCGCCGCGCGGCGCATGGCGTCGGCGTTCACCCGCATGTCGCGCACCATGCCGTTCGCCGCCGCGAGCGACAGGGCAAGCGCGTCGATCGCGTCGAACACCTGCTCCTTGTCCTCCTGCATGTCCTTGGAATAGCTGAGCGGCAGGCCCTTCATCACGGTCAGGAGCGAGACCAGCGCGCCCGAAATGCGGCCCGCCTTGGCGCGCACCAGTTCGGCCGCGTCCGGGTTGCGCTTCTGCGGCATGATGGACGAGCCGGTGGAGAACGCGTCCGACAGCCGCACGAAACCGAACTGCGGCGTCGACCAGATGACGATCTCCTCGGCGAGCCGCGACAGGTGCGTCGCGCAGATCGCCGCGACGGACAAGTATTCGAGCGCGAAGTCGCGGTCGGAAACGGAGTCGATCGAGTTTCGCGTCGGACCGTTCTCGAAGCCGAGCGCCTTTGCCGTCCGGTGGCGGTCGATCGGAAACCCGGTGCCGGCGAGCGCCGCAGCCCCCAGCGGCGATTCGTCCATGCGGGCGCGGGCGTCGCGGCAGCGCGCGGCGTCGCGCGCGAACATCTCCACGTAGGCGAGGCAATGGTGCCCGAACGTCACGGGCTGCGCCACCTGCAGGTGCGTGAAGCCCGGCATCACCGTGTCGGCGTGCTCGGTGGCCCGGTCGAGGAAGGCCTCGATTAGCCGGTGAAGCGCCGCTTCCGTCTCGATCGCTGCGCGCTTGACATGCAGGCGGAAGTCGACGGCGACCTGATCGTTGCGCGAGCGCGCCGTGTGGAGGCGGCCGGCGGCCGAACCGATCAGCTCGGCGAGCCGGGCCTCGACGTTCATGTGGATGTCCTCGCGCTCGCGCGAGAACGTGAAACCACCCGCCTCGATCTCGGCCCGGATCGCATCGAGGCCCTGCTGGATCGCGGCCTCGTCGGCGGCCGGGATGATCCCCTGCGCCGCCAGCATCGCGGCGTGCGCCTTGGAGCCGGCGATGTCTTCGGCGTAGAGACGCTTGTCGAAGTCGATCGACGCGTTGATCTCCTGCATGATCGCGTCGGGCTTGGCATCGAAGCGCCCGCCCCACATCTCGTTGCCGGCGGCCGGCTTGGCGGTCTCGTCCATGGTCCGAAAGGTTCGCTTGCTCGATGGTTGAGAACAATGGACCCGCAAGGCCGCGTCGGCGCAGGCTGGCGCCGCTTCTCGGGCTCGCGCTCGCGGGCGGCGCGATCCTCGGCGGTGCGGGCGTATACGTCGGGCAGTCGGGCCCTGGCAACGCGGCGACGGCCGCGAACTGCCCGGCGAACCCTCGCCTCGCGCAGGCGATCGACGCGGCGGCGCGCGGCGAGGTCGCGGCGGTGCGACCGCTGGACGCGCCGTTCGACGCCCGGGCCATCGCCTTCACGGACGAGACGGACACGGCGAAGCGCGTCGCGGACTTTTCCGGCAAGACGCTGCTCGTGAACGTCTGGGCGACCTGGTGCGTGCCGTGCCGGGCCGAGATGCCGGCCCTCGACCGCCTCCAGCGCGAGCGCGGCGGCGCGGACTTCGCCGTGGTGCCGGTGAGCGTCGACCTCGGCGACGCCGAGAAGCCGAAGCGCTTCTACGAGGAGACCGGCCTCACCTCGCTGCCGCTCTACCGCGACGAGACGATGGGCGTGTTCAACGACATGAAGGCGAAGGGCATCGGCATCGGCCTGCCCCTCAGCCTGATCGTCGACGGCGAGGGCTGCGCGCGCGCCGCGATCACCGGCCCGGCCGAATGGGCGAGCCCGGACGCGTTCAACCTGATCGACGCGGTTCGCCGGCCTCCGGCCTGACGCCGCCCCCCTCGCGCCTCAGGCGGACAAGCGCATGGGTTCGGCGAAAGTCGATCGCAGCGCCCGCGCCACCGCCTCGCGGATCGTCGCCACCGTGAACGGCTTGTCCACGACGCCGACGACGATGCGCATGAGGTCCTCGGCCGCTTCCCGCTGCTCGGCATAACCCGTCATCAGGAGGATCGGCAGGTCGGGCCACGCCGCGGCCGTCGCGTGGGCGAGCTCGATGCCGGTCATCGCCGGCATGCGGATGTCGGACAGAACGAGGTCGAACGCGCCGTTCTCGGCGCGCAACCGATCCAGCGCCACCTCGCCGTCCTCGCAAGCCGTCACGTCGTGCCCTTCCAGGCGCAGCGCGCGCGACACGAGGTGCCGCACCCCGTCGTCGTCCTCCGCCACCAGTATCCGTGCCATGCCTGCCGCCTTCGATCACTCTTTGTTCCGGTGGACCCATCGGGGCCGGAGCGTCAACCCCCGTTCTGGCAGCCAAAGCTTTCGCCGGCCTTACGCCACCACGCGCCCGACGAACGGCAGCTCGCGGAAGGCGTGGCCGACGTCCATGCCGTAGCCCACGACGAAGTGGTCGGGGCACTCGAAGCCGACGTAGTCCGCCTCGAGCCCGACCTTGCGCTTGGTGCTCTTGTCGAGCAGCACGGCGATCTCGACGGCTTTCGCACCGCGCGACAGCAGCAGGTCGTGCGCGAAGCGCAGCGTGCGACCCGACTCGAGGATGTCGTCCACCATCACCACGGTGCGCCCCCCGACGTCCGTCTCGACGTCGCGCAGCACGCGGACCTCGCCGCCCTCCGTTCCGGCGCCGTAGCTGGACAGCGAGATGAACTCGACCTCCGGCGCGAGGCCGACGGCGTGCAGCGCGCGGATCAGGTCGGCCGCGAACACGAAGGACCCCTTCAGAACCGCGACCACGAGGATCTCACCGCCCGAATCGGCCGGGTGCCGCGCGGCGATCTCGCCGGCGAGCCGCGCGATCTCGGCCTCGATCCGCGTCGCCGTGAACAGGGGCTCGATCTGTCTGCCGCGGACGGTGATCATGATGTCTTCCGGTTGAACCGCGCCGGTTCACCGTTCGAGAACGACGCCGACGGGACCTCCCGTAGCCGAGGGCACCGCGAGCGTCGAGCGGAAGTCGACCGCCGCGCCGGGTGGGATGGTGCCGGTGGCGGGAACGAAGCTGCGGCGCAGCAGCGCCGTCGCGGTGGCGGCCCGCACCGTGATCGCGGGACCCGTCACGGGCGCGGCCGTGCCGTTGCGGATGCGGCCCTCCACGGTCAGCACCCGGCCGCCGTTGCGCTCGGCGAAAGCCGTGCGAACGTCCGCCAACTCGACCGCCGCCGGCGCGCGGAGCGCGACCGCGGCGAGGCCGGCGAGAACGACCGCAACACCGCAGGCGATCGTGGTGCCGAGACGTCGAGCCGAACCTGGCCTAGCGTGGATGGCGGGCGCCGGAACTGGTCTGCCGGGGGCCATCGCGGCGCGGTCGGGGAACAGCAAGTCGGCGCGAGGCCTCGCCGCCGCGACGCTTGCCGGATCCGCCGCGGGACGACGCCGCCGGTTGTCGTTGAACGGCGCGTCGGCGCCGGCGCGGTTCTCCGCCCGGCTGCCCGGTCGTCGTTCGATGACGACGGCCTCGCCCTCGATCACGGGAGGAACCGCCCATGGTTTGCGTTGCGCTCGCATCGCCCGCCTTCTCGCCCGATTCAAGCGACAGGTAAGCTCGCGTGGTTATCCCGAACCTGACCGTCGACGAGCCAGGCGGCGTGCGACGGCGCGAAATCGACATGATTGGGGGGGCGGGACGAGCCGCATCCCTCGAAGCCGGACGGTGAGGCGGAGTGATTCGATTCGAGAACGTCGGGCTGCGCTACGACATGGGGCCGGAGGTGCTGCGCGACCTGTCCTTCGAGGTCAGGCGGCAGTCGTTCCAGTTCCTGACCGGCCCGTCGGGCGCCGGCAAGACCAGCCTTCTGCGCATGCTGTTCCTGGCGCTGAAGCCGACGCGCGGCCTCGTCACCATGCTCGGCCGCGACGTGTCGACCCTGTCGCGCGCCGACCTGCCGGCCATCCGCCGGCGCATCGGCGTCGTGTTCCAGGACTTCCGCCTGCTCGACCACATGACGACCTACGAGAACGTCGCGCTGCCGTTGCGCGTGCGCGGCAAGGCGGAGGCGACCTATCGCCAGGACGTCGTCGACCTCATCAAATGGGTCGGCCTCGGCGAGCGCCTGAACGCGCTGCCCGTCGTTCTGTCGGGCGGCGAAAAGCAGCGCGCGGCGATCGCCCGCGCCCTGATCGACCAGCCGGACGTGCTGCTCGCCGACGAGCCGACCGGCAACGTCGACCCGCCGCTCGCCCGCCGCCTCCTGCGCCTGTTCATGGAGCTGAACCGCACGGGCACCGCCGTGGTGATCGCGACGCACGACCTGTCGCTGATGGATCAGGTCGAGGCCCGACGCATGATCCTTCAGGACGGGAGGCTGGAAATCCATGACTGACGCTTCTCCCGCCGCGGTCGAGCCATCCGGCGCGCGAGCGTCGGCCGCCGTTCGCCGCCAAGCTTTCGATGTGCAAGCGCGCCGCGCCGCGCCGATCGTGCCGTCCGCCAACGTCGCCGGTCGCGCGCTGATGACGGTGATCGCCATCATGACGTTCCTGGCCAGCCTGACTCTCGGCGCGGTGACGCTCGTGTCCGACACGGCGGCGGTCTGGGAAGGGCAGATCGCCCGCGAGATCACGGTGCAGGTGCGGCCGGACGAGGGGCTCGACATGGCCGCCGCGCTGGGTGCCGTCCGCGCGGTCGCCCTCGCCACGCCCGGCGTGACCGGCGCCGACGTCATGAACGACGACGCCACCGCGCGCCTGCTGGAGCCGTGGCTCGGCGAAGGGCTCGACCTCGACGAACTGCCGGTCCCGCGCCTCGTGCTGGTCGGCATCGACGCCGACGCGCCGCCGGACTTCGCGGACCTGCGCCGACGGCTGGCGAGCGCCGTGCCGCAGGCCAGCCTCGACGACCACCGCGCCTGGGTGTCGCGCCTCGTTTCCATGGCGAACGCCACGGTTCTCGTCGGCATCGCGATCCTGGTGCTCGTGTTCGCCGCGACGGCGCTGACCGTGGTGTTCGCGACGCGCGGCGCGATGAGCGGCAACCGCCACATCGTCGAGGTGCTGCATTTCGTTGGCGCCAAGCCGGCCTTCATCGCCGGCGAGTTCGCGCGCCATTTCCTCAAGCTCGGCCTCGTCGGCGCGCTGGCCGGCGGCGGTGCCGGCCTCCTCGTGTTCTTGGCCATGGGCCATTGGACGCGATCGAACCAAGCGACGCCCGAGGCCGACCAGATCAGCGCCCTGTTCGGCTCGTTCGCCATCGGGTGGACCGGCTATGGCGGCGTGCTGCTGACCGTCGTGCTCGTCGGCGCGGTCACGGCCGTCACGTCGCGGCTTACCGTCACGCACCAGCTTGCGGCGATCGACATGCTCTCGCCGGTGGAGGCGTGAGCGACATGTTGCGTCGGCCGCTCGGTTGCGCCGGGCGACCATAAGGATCGGTTAAGGCCCCTTCGGCATTGTTGGGTTAATGGCGAGATACGTAGCAGAAGCCCAAGCCATTCGGTCCGTCCCCGCCCGCCAGGCGCCGGCTGCCACCGCGCCGCGCCGCATGTCCGGCCGGCGTCGGCTTGCGGCGGCGTCGCTCGCAGCGGCATTGCTCGGCGGCGGCTATCTCGCCGGCGGGTTCGTGCGCGTGGCGCAGGAGGTCGCGGCCGTCGGCCGGCAGGCCGCCGTCGGCCCCGCCGCCGGCCTCGTGGGTGTC
>CAXUCL010000090.1:0-8657 GCA_964249395.1 uncultured Rhizobiaceae bacterium | reverse complement strand
CTACAACGCCCTGATCTCGGCGCTGCTCGCGGCCCTCGGCCTCGCGGGCGCCGTGGCGCTGCGTCAGGGCTCGAGCTCGCTGTCCCAGTACAGGTAGTCGAGCCAGCTCTCGTGCAGGTAGTTCGGCGGGAACAGCCGGCCGTTGTTGTGCAGATCGTGCACCGTCGGCTGGAACGGCCGTTGGTGCGGCACCATGCCGGCCACCTCCGGCAGCAGGCCGCCCTTCTTCAGGTTGCACGTCGAGCAGGCGGCGACGACGTTGTCCCAGGTGGTGAGGCCGCCCTTCGAGCGCGGAATGACGTGGTCGAAGGTCAGCTCCTGCGGCGAGCCGCAGTACTGGCACTCGAAGCGGTCGCGCAGGAACACGTTGAAGCGGGTGAAAGCCGGGTGTCGGGGCGGCTTCACGTAGGACTTCAGGCACACCACGGACGGCACGCGCATGGTGAAGGTCGGGCTGCGCACCGTTTGCTCGTATTCGGCGAGAATGTTCACCCGGTCTAGGAACACCGCCTTGATGGCGTCCTGCCAGCTCCAGAGCGACAGCGGATAGTAGCTGAGCGGGCGGTAGTCTGCGTTGAGGACGAGGGCGGGCCGAATGTGCTGCGCGACTGCGATCGTCAATTTCGGCTCCCTTGACCCGACATGCCCCCGACTTCCCCGAAGCTATCGTGTCCTAACGTGTCGCCTTTGTGAAGCCTTCGGCGCCGCGACGTTTCCGGGTCGTTTCGGGCCTCGATGTGGGGTCGCCTGCCCCGTCGGCAACGGCTTGCGCCGGCGCGGCGTCGCGCCGCGTCACCGCGTGATAGTAGCTCCAGAAGAGGCGCGCGGCGACCGAGCGGTGCGGGCTCCAGCGGGCGCCGAGCAAGGCGAGCGACTTTTCCTTCGGCCGTTCGGGAAGCGCGAAGGCGTGCGCGACGGCGACCTGCAGCGCGAGGTCGCCGGCCGGGAAGACGTCCGAATGGCCGGCGGCAAACAGGAGGTAGCACTCGGCCGTCCAGACGCCGATGCCCGGCAGCGCGGTGAGTTCGGCGATCGCGGCGCCGGGCGACAGGCGGTCGATACGGTCGAGGTCGATGCGCGCGTCGCGCACGGCTTCGGCCAGCGCCAGCGCGGTGCGCTGCTTGGCCGCCGACAGCCCTGCCTCGCGGAGCACGGTCGGGTCCGCCGCGAGGATGGCCATCGGATCGTCGAGGTCGACGAGGCGCGCGAAGCGCCCGAAGATCGCCTCGGCGCTCGCCCGCGACACCTGCTGCCCGACGACCGTCCCGATGAGGCCCCGCAGGCCCGGCGCCGTCCGTCGCAGCGGCACGTCGCCGGCGATGTCCACAACTTTCGCGAGGCGCGCGTCGAGCAGAACCAGCTTTTCGAGCTCCCGGGCGATGTCCGCTTCGCTGTCGATCATCGTCCACCGCCTTCGCTTCGCCCTTGCGCCGAATCGGTGATGCTTGCCACGTTCGAGCGGTGCAACCCGTTTTCCGCTTCGCGCCGAGCCCGAACGGCGACCTCCACCTCGGCCACGCCCGATCCGCGCTCCTGAACCACGCGCTTGCAAGGGCTTCGGCCGGGCGCTTCCTCCTGCGCTTCGAGGACATCGACCGAGCCCGCTGCCACCCGGCGTTCGAGGCGAACATCGCGGACGATCTGCGCTTTCTCGGGCTCGAATGGGACGGGGCGCCGCGCCGCCAGTCCGAGCATTTCGCCGATTACCGCGCGGCGCTCGACGGCCTGCGGGCGAGGGGGCTCGTCTACCCGGCCTTCACGACGCGCGGCCAGGTGCGGGCGCACGCGCTGCGGTTCACGGCCGAGACCGGCCGGTTCTGGCCGCGCGACCCGGACGGCGCGCCGCTTTATCCGGGCCTCGATCGCGCGCTTTCGCCGGGCGAGCGGGACGCCCGCATCCGGGCCGGCGAGCCCTTCGCCTGGCGCCTCGACGGGGCAGCGGCGCAAGCCGCGACCGGGCCGCTGCGCTTCTACGAGGAGGGAGTCGGGGAGCTTCCCGCCCGGCTGGAGCCTTGGGGCGACGTCGTGCTCGCGCGCCGCGACGTGCCGACGAGCTACCACCTGTCCGTCGTCGTCGACGACGCGCTGCAGGGCGTCACGAACGTCGTGCGCGGCCGCGATCTGCTGCTTGCCACCGCCGTCCACCGCACGCTGCAGGCCTTGCTCGCGCTGCCCGAGCCGCGCTACCGGCACCACGACCTCGTTCTCGGCGTCGACGGCCGCAAACTGTCGAAGTCGAACGGCGACACGTCGTTGCGAAGCTTGCGCGCCGCGGGTTGGATAGGCGCCGACATCCGCCGCGCCGCCGGCGTTTGAGGTCGCGCTTCGCGGTTGGCCCGGCTAGAAGCCGCGCCATGCCTCGCCTCGTCGCCTTCGTTCCGGCCTTGTTCGTGCTCCTGTGGTCGACCGGTTTCGTCGGGGCGCGCTACGCGATGCCGCACGCCGAAGCCTTCACCTTCCTGGCCGTCCGCTTCGCGTTGGCGCTCGCACTGCTCGTGCCCTTCGTGCTCCTGCGCCGCGACCGTTGGCCGAGGCGGCGCGAGGCGATGCACGCGATGCTGGCCGGCGCCCTGATCCACGGCGCGTATCTCGGCGGCGTGTTCTTCGCAATCGAGCACGGCCTGCCGGCCGGCATCGCGGGGCTGATCGCCGGCCTGCAGCCGTTGCTGACGGCGCTGATCGCCAGCGCCATGCTGGGCGAGCGCCTCGGCGGCCGGCAGTGGCTGGGCCTGGCGCTCGGCCTCGTCGGGGTCGCGCTGGTGATTCAGCCCAATGTCGGGAATGCCGCGGCCGCGCCAGGGTTCGCGCCCGGCGTCCTTCTCGCCGCCGGGCTCGGCCTGATCGCGATCGCGCTCGGCACGGTCTGGCAGAAACGCTTCGTCGGCGGCGTCGACCTTCTCGTCGGAACGGCGCTGCAGTACGGCGGCGCGCTCGTTCCCGCCGCTCTCGGCGCCGCGTTGGTCGGCACGTACCGGATCGAATGGACAACCGAACTCGTTTTCGCGCTCGCCTGGCTGACGCTCGTCCTGTCGATCGGCGCGGTGATCCTCCTCCTGTTCCTGATCCGGGAAGGGGCGGTGTCGCGCGTGTCGTCGCTGTTCTACCTCGTGCCGGGCGTCACCGCGGTGATGGCCTACTTCCTCTTCGGCGAGGTGCTGCTGCCGGTGCAGCTCGCCGGCCTCGCCGTCGCCTGCCTCGGGGTCGGCGCGGCAACGTGGCAGGGGCGGGGCGTATCGCCGCGCCCGACGGCCGGACGCTGACCGGTCCGCGTCCCGGGTCGCCCGGACCCCATCCGCAACCTATATCGAGCGCGTTGCGGTAGGTGATCCCCGAATGAACGGCTTTCTTTCCATCCTCGCGCTCGGCCTGATGGTCGCCGTCCTCGTCGTGCTGTTGGCCGGCCTCGTGAACATGATGCGCGCCGGCCCCGGCAACGCCTCGCAGCGCCTAATGCGGGCGCGCGTGCTGCTGCAGGGCCTCGCCATCATCGTGATCGTCGGGGCGCTGCTCATCGCGCGCTCGAACGGCGGCTCCTGATCTCGCATGGTCAAGCTCAACCGCATCTACACGAAAACCGGCGACGACGGCACCACGGGCCTCGCGGTCGGGCCGCGGCGCTCCAAGGCTAGCGCCCGCATCGAAGCGATCGGCGCCGTGGACGAGGCGAACGCCGCGCTCGGGCTCGCGCGTCTGGCGGCCGTCGGCGACATCGACGCCATGCTGTCGCGCATCCAGAATGACCTGTTCGATCTCGGCGCCGACCTCGCGACGCCGGAAGGCGATGAGCCGCTTTCCTTCGAGAAGCTCGCCGTGACGGACGCGCAGGTCGAGCGGCTCGAAGCCGAGATCGACGCGATGAACGCGCGTCTCGAACCCTTGCGCAGTTTCATCCTGCCGGCCGGCTCGCCGGTCGCCGCGCACCTGCACCTCGCGCGCACGGTGACGCGGCGCGCCGAGCAGGCGATGGTCGCCCTGGAAGCCGAAGACGGCGAGACCGTCTCCGGCCCGGCGCTGCGCTACATCAACCGCCTGTCCGACCACCTTTTCGTCGCCGCGCGCATCGCCAACGACGAGGGACGGGCGGACGTCCTGTGGGTGCCGGGGGCCGGGCACTGACGGGGTTTCGATGGGAAGTTCGAGGCGCGTTCGGCCTGGGCGGAAAGACCAGGTGCGTCGTCGGGGCCGGGGCGGATGGGCTCCGACATCGCGCACGCCGCATCGCGTGCCGACTTCCATGTCCTGTTGCACGACGTCTCCGTCGGCAGGCTGATAGGACTAGGGCGACCGCCGCTGCTTCCGAAGACCTCGGTTGGCGCCCGGAAAGTTCACTGATTCTACCATGTCGCGCAATGGCGCCGTGGTTGAGCCAGGACGCTTGTCGGAGGCGGACCTCGTGATCGAGGCGGCGACGGAGAACGAAACGCTCAAGTGCCACCTTTATGCCGAGCTAGCGTTGGTCTGGAAGCCGACGGGACGCCCGTTCCGACGCGTTAGGACCGACAGGTTCTGACGCGCGTCGAGAGGTGGCGCTCGTATCAGAGGCGCGGAGGCCCCGTCCGTATTCCTCATTCGTCACGCGCTCTTCGAACTCGACGGACCCTTCGTGGATGGCGACATAGGTCATCGCCTGCGTCGGGGTGGCACCCTCCCAGTGCCGTTGCCCGGGCGGGAACCAGACGGTGTCGCCGGCGCGAACCTCGCGGATCGCCTCGCCCGTGCCCTGCACCCAGCCGACGCCGGCCGTCACGATTATCGTCTGGCCGAACGGGTTGCGCTTCCATGGCGTGCGTGAGCCGGGAGCGAAGACGGTTGCGGCGCTCACCAGCCGGCTTGGCGCCGCCCGCCGATGGTAGTTGCTGATCCGGACGTCCCCGGTGAACGTGCTTTCGGGAGCTTGACTGGCGAGCGTGGTGCCCGGGCGATAGAGCTGCATGATCGTGTTCGATCCTTATGCTTGCGCCGCAGAAGCGGCTGGCGATGAATGGACTTCCGCTGGCCATGACGGTGAAGGGTCCAGCGCGAAGAGCTTGCGACGGCCGTGGCGAGCGCGAGCCACGGTAAGCAGATCATCCGTAGTATTTCGGCCGGTCGATGTCCTGGATGAGGCCGATCTCCTGCGGCTCCCATTCGAGAACCGCCCGGGTGGTTTCGCTTGAAACGCTGCCGCCGCCCGTCACCCAGACGGCCAAGGTGCCGAAGTGCGTCTCCGCTTCCTCCCAGGTCAGCGACCGCGTGGGGACGTGGAGCTGCCGGCCGATCGCCTCAGCCAACCGCTTGAACGATACGCCCTCGGCGACGGCGTGGAACGCCTCGCCTCCGGCGCCTCGTTCGAGCGCGAGGCGGAACACGCGCGCCGCGTCCAACTGGTGCACCGCCGGCCAGGGGCTCGCGCCGTCCCCGACATAGGCGGACACGCCTGTTTCGCGCGCTAGGCGGGCGAACTGCGGCACGAAGCCGTGACGCTCGCCCAGCCCATGCACCGAGCGCGCGGGGCGGACGACGGAAGTGCAGACCCCGCGCTCGGCGAGCGCGAACGCCGTTTGTTCCGACGCGCGCGGGTAACGAGGGATAACGGCCGGCCGCGCGTCTTCCGCGAATACCTCGCCGGCCGGCAAGAGGCCCAGGCCGCTCGTCACGATGATCGGCCGGTCCGACCCAGCGAACACTTCGCCGAAGGTCTCGATCGTAACCGCATCTTCCTTGGCGAGTTCAGCGTAGTTCGCGAAGTCGAGGCCGAACGCCGTGTGAATGACCCCGTCGGCGTCGTCGGCCCCTTGCCGAAGCACGGAGAGGTCGGCGAGCGAGCCGACGAGCGGCGCAACGCCAGCGGCGGCGAGCGCCGCACCGTTCTGTTTGGAGCGCACCAGACCCACCACCGAATGGCCCGCGCCGACCAGTTCACGGGCGACCGCCGATCCGATCCAACCGTTCGCCCCCGTCAGGAACACGCGCATGCCGATCTCCTTGACCCTGACGGGCGCAACGGTGCTACCGTTTTTGTCAGTGACTGACATAATGCATACGTCAGTGACTGACAAGACGAGGAGAAGGCTGGTGAGGAAAAATGAGGTCGACGCGCGCATCCGCCTGGAAGCGGCTGCGCTGGCGCTATTCCTTGAACACGGCTACGACCGCGCCACGGCCGCCGGGATCGCGCGGCGGGCCGGTGTGACGGAGCGAACCTTCTTCCGTCACTTCCCCGACAAGCGGGAGGTGCTGTTCGGCGGCGAGGCTGGCGTGCGGGTGGCGCTCGTCGCCGCGGCGCCGGCGGGCCTCGGCGCGCTCGACACGCTGTTCCGGGCGTTTCGATCCCTCCTGCCGGTGCACGAGGAGAAAGAACCATACCTGCGGCTTCGCCACGCGGTCATCGCAGCGACGCCCGCCCTGCACGAGCGCGAAACGGCGAAGATGACCGCGCTGGCCGACGCGCTCGCTGCCGCTCTGCAGGCGCGGGGCGTCGCTGAGCTTCGAGCCGTTCTCGCGGCTGGAGCCGGCGTGGCCGCCTTCGCACACGCGACGATGTCGTGGCTGAAGGACCCGACGGTGGGCCTCGGCGAGCGTCTCGACCGCGCTGCGTTGGAGCTGAAAGCGCTTCTAGCTGAGGGCGGCTAGCGTCGACCCGTAGCAGGGCCGCTGGCACGACGTCGCCGAGACGGCGTATCACCTAAGGCAGCCTGCCAAGCGGCTGCAAGTGCGTTCCCGGCCGCTATCGGCGCTCGTTTCGTCGCCTCAAGGCGTCTGCAGTAGTCGCTCCAAATAATCCCGCTCCATCTGCGGCGAGAGCTGGTCGCCGAGGCGTTTGCGGATGGCGTCGAGGATGCGGCGGGCGCGCTGGGTGTCGATCTCGTCCGGCACCTCGACGTCCTGGCCGAAGTCCGGCCCTTCCGTCGACCGCGGTCGGCCGAGCGGGTCGCGGTCGGAGCGCTGCTCGCCGCGGCCGTAGCCGCCGTCGCGCTGCCCCTGGCGACCCTCGCCCTGGCCTTCGCCTTGACCCATCGCCTGCTGCATCTGTTGCATCATGTCGCGCGCGCCGCGGCGCAGCGCCTGCATCGCCTCGCCCTGCCGGCCGACGGCCTCGCCGTCGTCGCCCTGCCCAAGCGCGCCCTGCGCCTGACCCATCGCCTCGCCGGCCTCGCCGAAGCCCTCGCCGGGCTCCAATCCCATGCCCTTCATCGCCTCCTGCAGCGCCTGCAGGTCCTTCTGCAACTGCCCCTGCTGCTGCTGCAACTCGCCCATCCGGCGCGCGAACTCCTCGTCCGTCATCGGCTGCTGCTCGCCGTTCTGGCCCTGCTGACTCGGCTGACCGTCTTGGCTTTCGCCTGGCTGCGGCGGCGCGCCGTCGATGCCCTGGTCGCGTTGCGCCTGGCGGCGGCCGAGATCGAAGGTCTGGTTCTTCAGCTCCTGCTGCTTGCGCAGAAGCTCGCCAAGCTTGTCCATCTGCTGCTGCATCGGACCGGACTGGCCCTGCTGGTTCTGCCCGTCCGTCGGGCGGGCCGCCTGCAGGCTTTCCATCATCGCCTGCATCTCGGCGAGGAGCTGCTGCGCCGCCTCCTTGTTGCCGGACTTCGCCAGGTCCTCGATCCGGTCCATCATCCGCTGCAGGTCCTGTGGGCGGATCTCCTGCGTGTTGCCGGACTGGAGCTGCTCCTGGCTCAGCGGCGGACGGTTGCGCATCTCCTCGGCGAGCTGCTGCATGTAGTCCTGCATGGCCTGCCGCAGCTCGGCCATCAGCTTGTCGAGCTCCTGATCGCTCGCGCCGTTCTCCAGTGCCTCTTTCAGCGCCTGCTGCGCGTCCTTCAGGCGCTTCTCGGCCTCCGACAGGTTGCCGTCCTCGAGCCCGAGCGCGATCTGCCAGAGGAAGTCCACCGCCGACACGAGCGTCTCGTCGTTTTCGGCCGTCGCGATGCGATACCGTGCGGCCTGCAGGGCGACGTAGTCGGCCGACCGCACGCCGTGCTCGTCGGCGCGCAGCGTGATCGCGTCGAGCATGTCGACGACGCGCGCCGCCGCGTTGGCGTCGAGCGCCAGCATCCGCCGCTGCTCGATCACGGCGCGGGCCATCGGGTTGGCGAAGCGCCGCTCCGGCAGGACGATCGTCTTCGGCTGGGTCGAGGCGGTCTGCGCGGCGGCATCGGTGACGGACAAGCTCAGCGTCACCGCGGCGCCGGCATAGGGATTTTCGGTGAGATCGGTGGATGTGCGCGCGGCCGCCTCGCCCTTCGTGCGGCGCGGCAGGGCGAGCTTGATCGTTGGCGGGGGAAACAGCGGGCGGGCGTTCGGCGCCGGTGCTGCGCTCAGCCGCATCGCGCCGGTGCCCTGGGCGACGCCGTAGTCGTCTTCCACCGTGTAGGCGAGCTCCAGCGCGCCGCTGCGGCCGCGCAGCGGCTCACCAACGAGCGCGATCCGCGGCGCGCGGTCGGGGGTCACCTGGAAGCGCCAGGCGCCGAGCGTTGAGAGGGCGCCGCCGGACAGCTTCGCCTCGCCGCTTTCCGTGAGCGCCAGCTCGAAGGCGCCGGGCGTCGCAGCCTGGTTCTCGCCCGGCGTCGGTGCGGGGGGCGCCGCCGCGCTCACCTATACGCCGGAGGGCGGCGAAGCGCGGGACGTCGCGCCGGGCCTCAAGTCCGAGCCGCGCGGCGACGATCCGAACCGCACCGCGG
>CAXUCL010000089.1:7294-8688 GCA_964249395.1 uncultured Rhizobiaceae bacterium | reverse complement strand
CCGCGAGGGTCTCCACGAGTATCTCGTTCCCGACTGGCAGACGGCGCTGCCGGAAGCCGAGGACGCGGCGGCCGAGCCGCTCGCCGTCGTTCCCGGTCCGTCGCCAGGGGCGAGTGCGCTGCCGACGATCGACCGCACCGCCAAGCTCTACGTCGGCGGCCGGCAGGTCCGGCCCGACTCCGGCGCCAGCTTCGCGGTGCGCGGGCCGGACGGCGCGGTTCTCGGCCAGGCCGGGCTCGGCAACCGCAAGGACGTGCGCAACGCCGTCGAGGCGGCGAACGGCGCGTCGGCCTGGAGCGCGGCCACGGCGCACACCAGAGCGCAGGTGCTCTTTTTCGTTGCCGAAAACCTAGCCGCCCGCGCGGCGGAGTTCGCCGAGCGGCTGCGTTCGGCAGGCCAGGACGCCGACACGGCCCGTCGCGAGGTCGAGGCGGCCGTGCGCCGGACCTTCTTCTACGCCGCGCAGGCCGACAAGTTCGACGGCCGCGTCCATTCCACCGTCAAACGGCACGTGACGCTCGCCATGCACGAGCCCTTCGGCACGGTCGGGCTCGTTTGCCCGGCCGACGCGCCGCTGCTCGGCTTCGTGTCGCTCCTGATGCCGGCGATCGCCATGGGCAACCGCGCCGTGGCGGTCCCGTCCGAGCGCTTCCCCTTGGCCGCGACGGACTTCTGCCAGGTGCTCGACACCTCGGACGTGCCCGGCGGCGTCGTCAACGTCGTGACGGGCGCGTCCGCGGAGCTGGCGAAGACGCTCGCCGAGCACGACGACGTTTCCGCGCTGTGGCACTTCGGCGGCCGGCAAAGCGCGGCGGCGGCGGAGAAGGCCTCGACCGGCAACCTCAAGCCCGTCTGGTCGATGGGCGGCCGACGGCTCGACTGGTTCTCGCCGGTGGAGGCTCAAGGCACCGAGTACCTGCGCCGCGCCACCCAGGTGAAGAACATCTGGGTGGCGTACGGCGAGTGAGACGCGCGGAACGCGCGGGGACCGGTGCCTCCGTGACGCGGCCTCGCCGTGTTCCCCGCCTCCCCGCGTGTCCCCCGCGCCGTTTCGGGCCGAGCCCGGGATGATAGGGTCAGATGGCCGGCGCGCAAGCGCGGATGGAGCGACCGGCCGAAGGGGCCGCGGCGGACGCCCGGCGCCCGCCGCCGCTTCTCGTCACCCTTTAGCCTCGATCATGTCGCGGATGCGAGTGGTCAGCGCCTCGATGGCGAAGGGCTTGGTGATCATCTGCATGCCGGGATCCAGGAAGCCGTTGGCAATCGCCGCGTTCTCGGCGTAGCCGGTCATGAACAGGACCTTGAGGTCGGGCCGGTGCTCGCGCGCGGCGTGGGGGCGCGGGGGCCCCGGAACGCCCCGGCGGCCCCCGGCGGGGGCGCGCCCGGGGGCCCCC
>CAXUCL010000089.1:515-7284 GCA_964249395.1 uncultured Rhizobiaceae bacterium | reverse complement strand
CGCGCAGGCCCGGCCGGTGCGCCCTGGCCGCGTCCGCGAGCTGGCGCCCGTTCAGGCCCGGCAGGCCGACGTCGGTGACGAGCAGGTCGACGCGCATGTCGGACTGCAGCAGCTTCAGGCCCGACGGCCCGTCGCTCGCCTCCACCGCGCGGTAGCCGAGTTCCTGCAGGACGTCCACCACCAGCCCGCGCACCGCCGTCTCGTCCTCCACCACGAGCACCACCTCGCCGTGTTCGGCCCGGGGGGCGTCGGCAAGGCTCGGGCCGGCCTCGTCCTCGTTGTCCGCCTCGCCATGGTAGCGCGGCAGGTAGATCTTCACGGCCGTGCCCCGGCCCACCTCCGAATAAAGCTTGGCGTAGCCCTCCGACTGGCGGGCGAAGCCGTAGATCATCGACAGGCCCAGGCCGGTGCCCTGCCCAATGGGCTTGGTCGTGAAGAACGGGTCGAAGGCCTTGGCGATCACGTCCGGGCTCATGCCAGTCCCGGTGTCGGTCACGCAGATGCACACGTATTGGCCCGGCTTCACGTCGCGGCTTTTCGCGGCATAGGCGTTGTCGAGGTGCGCGTTGCCGGTCTCGATCGTCAGCTTGCCGCCGCCCGGCATGGCGTCGCGCGCGTTGATCGCGAGGTTCAGAATGGCGCTTTCCAGCTGGTGCGGATCGCACCGCGTCTGCCACAGGCCGCCGGCCGTGACGATCTCCAGCTTGACCGCCTCGCCGATGGTGCGCCGCAAGAGCTCCTCCATGCCCGTCACCAGCCGGTTGGCGTTGGTCGGCTTGGGGTCGAGCGGCTGGCGGCGCGAAAAGGCGAGCAGCCGGTGGGTGAGCGAGGCCGCCCGGTTGGCCGAGGTCATCGCCGCGGTGGCGTAGCGCTCGATCCGGTCCGTTTCGCCCTTGGCGATGCGGCGCTGCATCATGTCGAGCGAGCCGATGACGCCGGTGAGCAGGTTGTTGAAGTCGTGCGCAATGCCGCCGGTGAGTTGCCCCACCGCCTCCATCTTCTGCGCCTGGCGCAGGGCCTCCTGCGCTTCGGCAAGCTCGGTCTGACGCTCCTTCTCGGCCGTCACGTCGCGTCCGACCGCGATGAAGTGCGCGCCATCCGGCTCCGGGGCGACCGTCCAGTCGATATGCTTCCAGCCGTCGTCTCGGGTGGCGATGCGGTTCTCGAAGCGGGTCGGCTGGCGGGTTTCGGCCATGCGCCCGATCGCCTCGAGCGTCGAGGGCCCGTCGTTCGGGTGCATGAAGCTGGCGTAGCCGCGGGACAAGAGCTCGTGCTCGCTCCAACCGAGGACCTGCGTCCAGGCGGGACTGACGGCCGACATCATGCCGCTGTAGTCGGCCCGCGCGAGCATGTCCTGCGACAGGTTCCACAAGCGGTCGCGCTCGGCCGCGCGCGCGGCGACCTGGCTTTCCAGCGTGTCGTTCAGCTCGCGCAGGCGTTCCTCGATCCGCTTTCGCGTCGTGACGTCGATGGCGGTGCCGACGACGCGCACGCAGCGCCCGCCCGCATCGAAGACGCCTCGCCCCTTGGCCGCCACCCAGCGCACGCAGCGGTCCTCCCTGCCGACGGTGCGGTACTCGACGTCGTAGAGCGCGCGCCGGGCGGGATCGGCCGCCGCGGCGAAGGCGTCAGCCGTCGCCTGACGATCGTCCGGATGCAGGCCGGCATGGAAGTCCTGCATCGTCACCGGCACGTCGGCCGAGATGCCGAACATCGCCTTGACCCGCGGCGGCCAGATCAGCACGTCGCGCACCATGTCGACGTCCCAGAACCCGACCTCGGCGGCTTCGGTCGCCAGCCGCAACCGCTCCTCGCTTTCCCGAAGCCGCGCTTGCGCGCCGACGCGCTCGACATGGGCCCAGCAGCGCTCGACCGTCGCCTCGACGAGGGCGATCTCGTCCTGTTGCCAATCGCGCGGCCGGTCCTGATGCACCGCCATCATGGCGACGAGCCGCCCGCCCTGCACGAGCGGGCAGCAGACGATCGCCTCGATGCCGATCGCATGGAACATCTCGAGTCCTTCGCCTGGCGCGAGCTCGGCGGACACGTTTCGGACCACGAGCATGCGCCCGCCGCGCATGTCGGCGGCGGCCCGGGGACCGAACAGGTCCAGGCTGTACGTGCCGGCAGAGCTCGCGACGTTCGGGGCCGTGTAGTCGCTGCGAATGACGAACCGGTCGTTGTCGGCGTCCACGTCGGCATAGGCGCAGCGCGAGGCGTTCAAGCGTCGGGCCAGCACTTCGGCGGCCCCGAGCATTGCGGCCGGGGCGTCGCGCGAGGCGCGCAGGCTCTCGTCCAGGTCGCCCAGAAAGCGCAGGCGCCGCTCTACGGCCTTGCGCTCCGACAGGTCGAGCATGGCGCCGATCATGCGGGTCGCGCGTCCGTCCGCGTCGCGGATGACGTGGCCGCGATCCAGGACGTCGGCGTAGAGGCCGTTCGCTCGCCGGAAGCGGTATTCGTCGGTCCAGCTTTCGGCCGTGCCGTCGATCGCGGCGTGGATGCCGTCGCTGACGCGCGCCCGGTCGTCGGGATGGATGTGCTCGATCCACCATTCGCCCGTCGGCTCCACCTCGCGGAGCTGGTGGCCGTAGGCGGTCTGGAGCGCCTCGTTCCAAAGGACGTGGTTCGTCGCGAACTCCCAGTCCCAGATCGCGTCGTTGGTGGCGCGCACCGCCAGGCGGTAGCGCTCGGCCGTTTCGCGCGCGGCGTCTTCCGCCTGCCGGCGCTCGGTCTCGTCGCGCGCGATCTTCAGGAAGCCGATCTCGCGGTTCTCGCCGTCGCGCAAGGGACGGACGGTGCCGTTGACGAAGACGCGGCTTCCGTCCTTGCGCCGGTGCCAGCGCACGTCCGGCGCGGAGCCGTCGCGTCGCGCCAGCTCGATCTCCCGTTCGGGACGGTTCTCGGCCCGGTCCTCGGGCGTGAACAGGACGTCGACCGGCTCGCCGACGATCTCATGCGCCGCGTAGCCGAAGGCCGCCTCGGCGCCGGCCGACCAGCTCGAAACGCGGTTGTCCGTTCCGACAGTCAGGATGGCGTAGTCCGCCGCGCCCTCAACGACGAGCCGCAGCCGCTCCTCGCGCTCGCGCAGCGCTTCCTCGGCGTCGCGGCGCTCGGTCACATCGCGGTAGAAGACGGCGAGCCCGGTTTCCACGGGATAGGCGCGCATTTCCAGCCACCGCGTCCGGTCGTCCGGCCACGCGTGGCGGTGCTCGAGCGTCACGGCCCGGTTCTCGGCCAGCGCCTGCCGATAAAGCCGCGCGAGCCCGGGATCCGCCTGCGGGTGGGCCGCCTCGTGCGTCTGCCCGACGACCGCCTCGCGCGGCCGCGCTTCGAGCCGCAGGCCTTCCGCGTTCATGTCGAGGATGCGCAGGTCCCGGTCGAGCAGCGCGAACGCCTCGCCCATGTTGTCGAGCACCCCTTGCGCGCGGTCCCGCTCGGCCCGAAGCGCGGCTTCCGTCGCCGCCCGCTGCCGTTCGGCCAGAACCTGCTCGGTGGTCTCGACGCAGGGGCAGAACAGCCCCGCGACCGCGCCCTTCTCGTCGCGCACCGGCGTGTAGGAGAAGGCGAAGTGCGCTTCCCTCGGCCGGCCGGGCCGGTCGAGGTGGAGCTCGATGTCGCGCATGTGGATCGGCTCGCCGTTGAAGACCCGGTCGACGAGCGGCGCCAGCTCGCCGCGCGCCTCGGACCAGACCGCGAGGAACGACCGCCCGAGCGCGGCCGGGTGCCGGTCGGCGAGCAGCGTTGAATAGCCGTCGTTGTAGAGCATGGTGCCTTCGCGGCCCCAAGCGACGAACATCGGCTGGTCGGCGGCGAGCATGACGCCGACGAGGGTCTTCAGCGGCTGCGGCCACGTCTCGATCGGTCCGAGCGCGGTAGCGCCCCAGCGGAAGGCCGCGATGAGCCGGCCGGCCTCGGTGTTCGTGGCTTCGAGCGTCGCCTCGAACGACGAAGCGTGGACGACGGCCAAGGGCGCCTCCTTGTTTCGCGCGGCCCGGCGCGCAAGCCGTTCGACGGCAAAAGACCCGCGGGTAGCGCCCCATATGGGATTTTCGCGGCGCCGTCACCGTGTGCGACACCGGTGCGACGCGAACGCCCGGCCGAAGAGGCGACGACGAGAAAACCTTCGCCGAGCCGGCGCGGCCGGAACGCTCGAACGGTCAGGACGCGGGCGGCTCCAGCTTGTAGCCGTGCCCGCGCAGCGTGACGATGAAGCTCGCGTCGTCGTCTCCCAGCTTCTTGCGCAGGCGCCGGATGTAGACGTCCACGACGTTGGTCAGCGGGTCCTCCGAATAGCCCCAAACGTTGCTGAGGATGCGGGCGCGGCTGAACGCCTTGCCCGGCGCGCTCATGAGCAGCTCCAGGAGCGACAGTTCCTTGGCCGTCAGATCGACGCTCCGGTTGTCGCGCGTGACGCGGAGCGTTTCGCGGTCGAACACCACGGCGCCGACGCTCAAGGTCCGCCCGTCGCCGCCGGGAAAGCCGCGGTTGCGGCGCACGAGCGCCTCGATCCGCGCGAGTAGCTCGTCGAACGCGAAGGGCTTGGTCAGGTAGTCGTCGGCGCCCAGGCGCAGGCCGCCGACCCGGTCCTCGATCGCGTCCAGCGCCGTCAGCATCAGGATCGGCGTGAGGTCGCCCGCGGCGCGCAAGGCCAGGCAGACGTCCTGCCCCGACAGGCCGGGCAGCATTAGGTCGAGGACCACGACGGCGAAGCCGTTCGAGCGGGCGAGCTCCAGGCCGTCGGGCCCCGTCCGCGCGACGGTGACGGCGTAGCCCTCGGCGCGCAGGCCCCGCGCGAGGAAGTCGGCGACGCGCTCCTCGTCCTCCACCACGAGGAGCTGGCGGTTCGGCGTCTCGTTCGCGCTCACGCGACAACCCGCAGCTTTCGGACCACCGGCAGCACGACGTCCACCACCGTGCCTTCGCCAACGGCGCTGCGCAGCGCGATCGTGCCGCCGTGGGCCTCGGCGATCGCCTTGGCGAGCGGCAAACCGAGACCGCTGCCGTCCGGGTGGCGCGCGGCGGCGTTCTCGCCGCGATAGAAGCGTTCGAATACGCGCGCGGCCTCGTCAACCGCGATGCCCCCGCCGGTGTCGACGACCCGCAGCAGCGCGCCGCCCGGCGCGGGCAGGAGCGAGACCTCGACCGCCCCGCCGCGCGGCGAATAGCGCACCGCGTTGTCGAGGAGGATCATGACAAGCTGCACCACCGCGTCGGCGGCGGTCATTTGGAGCGCGATCCGGGCGTTCTTCGGCTCGGCGAAGACCGCGGCGTCCGAAACGGCGCGGCGCAGGACCGCCTCGAGCGAGACCGCCTGCAGCTTCAAGCGCGGCTCGCCGGCGTCGGCGCGGGCGACGAACAGCAGGTCGTCGACCAGGCGGCCGGTCTGCACGGCCTGCTCGACGATCCGGACCAGCGCGGTGCGGAAGTCCTGCGCGCCGGGTTCGCGTCCGCGTAGCGTCACCTCGGCCTCGCCGCGGATGATCGGCAGCGGCGTGCGCAGCGCGGGGCTGTGGTCGGCGAGGAAGCGGCGGCGCATCGCGTCCGCCCGCGTCAGGGGGTCGTTGGCCGCCGCGAGCTCGGCCGTGCGCTGCGCGATCGCGCCTTCGAGGTCGCGCCGGGCGGTTTCCAGCTGGCCGCGCGAGCGGGCGATCTCGTCGACCATGGTGTTGAAGCTCGCGCCGACGCGCGCGAACTCGTCCTGGCGCCCGGAGCTCGGCACGCGGGTGGCGAGGTCGCCCGCGGCCACGGCGCGGGCGGCCGCGTCGAGCTGGTCGAGCGGCCGCTGGAACCGGCGCACCAGCACCACGAGCGCGAACAGCGCGAGCGCGGCGCCCGCGAAGCCGGCCAAGCGCGACACGAAGACGATGCGCCCGAGCGCCACGTCCGCGGCCGCGTTGGCGAGCCGCACCTCGCGGCGCTCCTCTTCCAGCGCGGCGTCCATCAGCTCGCGGAACGTCCCGTCGATCGAGCTTTCGAGGACGCGGTCGAGTTCCGGCACGTCGCGCAGCGAGCCGCCCCGCGCGATCACCGCCTCGGCGGCGCGGAACTCCACGAGGACGCGGCCGATCTGCCGCTCGATCGCGGCGAGGCGCACCAGCTCTTCGGTTTCGTCCTCGCTCTCGCCGACGGTGGCGACCTCGCGCGCGATGACGGACCGGACGTGGTCGAGCTGGCGCGTCAGGCGCTCGCGCGCCGCCGTTTCGTCGATCCGGCTCGGGGTTTCGGCGAGGAAGGTGTCGGTGAGCTGCTTGAAGAGCGTGTAGGTCTCGACCTTGAGCTGCAGGTGGGCTTCGAGGGTCTCGTGCGCCAGCCGCGTGCGGACCAGCTCGTAGCGGGCCTTCTGCGCGCCGTACCAGGTCAGGCCGAGCGCGAGGAACGTGCCCCCGACCACGCCGAGAAACGTCAGAACGAGGATCGAGCGGTACTTGCCGACGATCCCGGCGAAGCGCGAAAGAACGTTTCTGCCCTTCATGAACGTTCCGCTGACCCTGGCGCGGCGGAGCCGCCCGCCCGCATCACGCCAGCATGGCACCGGGCGGAGGCGAAGTCATCCGAGCCGCGGCGGCGGGGAGAACCGGCTCTGGCCGGCTTCCCCGCTCCGGCGGCGGGCCGGCGTCGTTTCAATCGTCGTCGTCGGACGAGTTCGACGAGGAGTTGCTGCTCGAATTCGATGACCCGTTGGACGAGGAGTTCGAGTTCGAGTTGGAGTAGGAGTTGGAATTCTAGGTGCAGCAGGAATTGGAGTACGATTTGCCGCAGGAATAGGACG
>CAXUCL010000089.1:0-505 GCA_964249395.1 uncultured Rhizobiaceae bacterium | reverse complement strand
TGCATTGGAGGTCGATGGGCGGCTGGCATTTGACGACGCGTTGGAGGTGGAGTTTCGGCGTGAGTGCGCGGACGAGTTCGACGAGGAGTTGCCCGCCGTCTGGTAGGAGCCTTCGACCGCGGTGCGGCGGGCCGCGGCATCGTCGGACCGGGCGATCTCGGCCGAGCCGCGGCTGGCTTCGGCTGCGCCGACGAGCGCGGTCATCGTGCCGGCGACGATGGTGGTGGCCGTCATGAACTTTTTCATGGCTGTCTTCCTCACATGTCCGAACCGCCCGGAATGAGCGATCCGCGAAACGCTCCGCCGGAAGCGGCGCGTCGTGACGGTAGCTATGCCGGCCGGATGACAAACCGGCCGCGCGAAGATGAACGGGGGCGAAGCGGAGCATTAAAAGACGATGAACAGCGGGGCGGCGGGCTGACTTGCCGGCCGTTCCGTCGCATCTGCCAGGCTGGACACGCCGCCGTCGCAGGGATCGAACCCTCGCGACGGCGCTGCGGAAGGG
>CAXUCL010000088.1:5994-8781 GCA_964249395.1 uncultured Rhizobiaceae bacterium | reverse complement strand
GCCCAGGCCGCGGCGGCCTGGGCCGGCAGCGAGATGCCGCGCCCGCTCGCCAGCGCCGTCATCAGCATGCGCCAGCCCGCGCCGATCCGCTCCTCGCCGCCGAGGATGGCCGACATCGGCACGAACACGTCGCGCCCCTCGATCGGGCCGTTCTGGAAGAAGGTCGATTGCGGCAGGTGCCGCGCGCCGATCACGACGCCCGGCGTCGCGGTCGGCACCAGCGCCACCGTGATGCCGCGGTGCGTTTCGCCGCCCAAGAGCCCGTCCGGGTCCTCCAGCTTGAAGGCGAGGCCCATCACGGTCGCGACCGGCGCCAGCGTGATGTAGCGCTTGGCGAAGGTGAGCCGGACGCCGAGCACCCGCTCGCCCGCGTGCTCTCCCCAGGCGACGACGCCGCGGTCGCGCATCGCCCCGGCGTCCGATCCGGCCTCCGTCGAGGTCAGGCCGAAGCAGGGGATCTCGCGCCCGTCCGCCAGGCGCGGCAGCCAATGGGCGCGCTGTGCCTCCGTGCCGAAGTGCAGCATCAGCTCGCCCGGCCCGAGCGAGTTCGGCACCATCACGGTGACGCCCGCGACGACGCTCGCGGTGGAAACCTTGCGCACGACCTCCGAATGGGCGGCGTTGGAAAAGCCGAGGCCGCCGTAGCGCTTCGGGATCACCAGGCCGAAGAAGCGCTCCGCGCGCAGGAAGTCCCACACGGCCGGCGACAGGTCGCGGTGGTCCCAGGCGAGCCGCCATTCGTCGAGCATGCCGCAGAGCTCTTCCACCGGCCCGTCGAGGAAGCGCTGCTCCTCCGGGGTCAGTTGCGCCGGCGGCATGGCGAGCAGCGCCGCCCAGTCCGGCGTGCCGGAGAAGATCTCGCCGTCGAACCAGACGGTGCCGGCCTCGATCGCCTCGGCCTCCGTCGCCGAGATCGGCGGCAGCGCGGTCTTCGCCCAGTCGAAGATCGGGCGCGTCAGCTTTTCGCGGCGAAGTCCCATGGTCCGCCCTTTCGTCTCGTGGTCTCCTGCCGGAGAACATAGGAGGAAACGCCGCTCGGCGTCAGTCCGGACCGGCGGACATGGCCTTGGCTCCGATGTCGGTGCGGTGGAAGCCGTCGGGCCAGTCCACCGCGGCGACGAGCGCGTAGGCGCGGCGCGCGGCGTCGGTGACGTCCATTCCGAGCGCCGCGGCCCCGAGCACCCGGCCGCCGCTCGCCACCAGCGCGTTCCCTTCCCGGCGCGTTCCGGCGTGGAACACCACGGCGTCGGCCGCGTCCGGCGGCAGCGCGCGGATCGGACTGTCGGGAACGGCGATCGCGCCGGGATAGCCCTGCGCCGCCATCACCACGCAGACCGCCGCCGCGTCGCGCCAGCGCGGGGAAACGCCGGACAACTCGCCGCGCGCGGCGGCCAGGAGGATCGGCAGCAGGTCGGATTCGAGCCGCAGCATCAGCGCTTGAGCTTCCGGGTCGCCGAAGCGGACGTTGTATTCGATGAGCTTGGGGCCGTTTCTCGTCACCATCAGCCCGGCGTAGAGCACGCCGGCGAACGGCGCGCCGGCCTCGCGCATGCTGCGGAGCGTCGGGCGGACGATGCGCCGCATCGCCTCGTCGAGCACGGCCGGCGTCAGCGCGGCGGCCGGCGAATACGCGCCCATGCCGCCGGTGTTCGGCCCCCGGTCGTCGTCGAAGGCGCGCTTGTGGTCCTCGGCCGTGCCGAACAGGACGGCGATCTCGCCGTCGCACAGGCAGAACAGGCTGGCCTCGCGCCCTTCGAGGAACTCCTCCACCACGACCTCCGCGCCGGCGTCGCCGGCCACGAAGCAGGCGTCGATGGCGGCGCAGGCTTCCGCCGCCGTTTCGGCCACCGTCACGCCCTTGCCGCTCGCCAGCCCGTCCGCCTTCACGACGATCGGCGCGCCGCGCGCCGCGACGAAGTCCTTCGCTGCGGCGGCGTCGCTGAAGCGGCCGTAGGCGGCGGTCGGGATGTCGTGCAGCGTGCAAAGGTCCTTGGTGAAGCCCTTCGAGCCTTCGAGCCGCGCCGCCGCCGCGCTCGGCCCGAACGCGGCGATCCCGTTCGCGCGCAACGCGTCGGCAAGACCCGCCACGAGCGGCGCTTCCGGCCCGATCACAACGAGGCCGATCCCTTTTTCGCGGCAGAAGCCGACGACGCTGCCTGTATCAGCGGGATCGAGGGGCACGAGCGTCGCGACCGATCCGATGCCCGGATTGCCGGGCGCGGCGTAGAGCGTGCCGAGCGCCGGCGATTGCGCGAGCTTCCAGGCGAGCGCGTGCTCGCGCCCGCCCGAGCCGATGAGAAGCACGTCGATCGCCGCCATTTTTCCTGATGGTCCCGAGCCCGTCGCGGATGGTGCGCGCGCCGCGCTTACGGGGCGGGGGGGGCTGGGGTCAGGCGCCGTGGCGCCGAGCTGCCCCCGCTTGACGACGACGCCCGCGCGGCGGATGGCTTCTGGCGATGGCGAACGGCGAGCCCCGCACCCTCAGGTCCCCGCCCAGCGAGCGCGTCGCCGACGCGCCGGCCGACAGCCTCATTTATCGCGTCCTGCCGCGGCGCGTCTGGCCCTTCGCGCAGCTCGCGCGCTGGGACCGGCCGATCGGCTGGCAGCTCCTCCTGTGGCCCTGCTGGTGGTCGGCGGCGCTCGCAACCCAGGCCGCGGCGCCCACCGCGGCTTGGACCGGACTGCCGAACCCGTGGCACCTCGTCCTGTTTCTCGTCGGCGCAATCGCCATGCGCGGCGCCGGCTGCACCTGGAACGATTTGGTGGACGCCCCTATCGACGCGCGCG
>CAXUCL010000088.1:2915-5984 GCA_964249395.1 uncultured Rhizobiaceae bacterium | reverse complement strand
CTCCCGGCCCCTGCCGTCGGGCCGCGCGTCGCGCCGCGGCGCGTGGGGGTTTCTCGTCGCGCAGGCGCTGGTCGGGTTCCTGGTGCTGATCCAGTTCAACCGGTACGCCGTCCTCCTCGGCCTCGGCTCGCTCGGCGTCGTCGCCGTCTATCCGTTCCTGAAGCGCGTGACCGACTGGCCGCAGCTCGGCCTCGGCCTCGCCTTCTCCTGGGGGGCGCTGATGGGCTGGGCGGCCACCTGGGGGACGCTCGCCCTGCCCGCCCTCCTCCTCTACGCCGGCAGCGTGCTGTGGACGGTCGGCTACGACACGATCTACGCCCATCAGGACCGGGAGGACGACGCGCTGGTCGGCGTGCGCTCCACCGCGCGCCTGTTCGGGGCGCGCACGCGGCCGGCGCTGTTCGCGCTCTACGGCGGGGCGATCGCGATGCTCCTGTTCGCCTGTGCCGCGATGAACGCGACCGGCGCCGGACCGAGCTGGCCGGCCTATGCCGGGCTCGCCGCCGGCGCCGCGCAGATGCTCTGGCAGATCCGGATGCTGCGCATCGACGACCCGGCCGAATGCCTGAAGCTCTTCCGCTCCAACGCCCTGTTCGGCTGGCTGCTGTTCGCCGGCTTCCTGCTTTCGGCGCTCTGGTCGCTGAGTTTCCCGCTGGACGGCGGTTGAGGTGGGCGTGACGGTAGGCGGTCGATTTGAAATGCGGTTCGATGCCCTCCGCCACCATCTCCACTTCGTCATCCCGGCCCCGAGCCGGGATCCATGCCGAGACACGCGAACCGCCGCTTCGTTCGAGGACGTTCATCCTTGCCCTGACCCGCATGTCGCAAGCGTCCGCGGCATGGGTCCCGGGTCGAGCCCGGGATGACGAGGCGGAGATGTGGCGGGTTGCCTTCTCGGCGTGACCAACGCCTCCCAGCCCCCTCAACTCTTCAGCCGCCACCCCGTGCGGAAGATCCAGGCGATGGTGGCGAGGCAGACGGCCATGAAGCCGACGGTGGCCAGAAGGCTCCAGCCGACGCCGACGTCGGCCTGCCCGTAGAAGCTCCAGCGGAAGCCGCTGACGAGGTAGACCACCGGGTTGAACAGCGTCACCGTCCGCCAGAAGGCGGGGAGCATGTCGATGGAATAGAACGAGCCGCCGAGGAAGGTCAGCGGCGTCACCACGAGCAGCGGCACGATCTGCAGCTTCTCGAAGCCGTCCGCCCAGATGCCGATGATGAAGCCGAACAGGCTGAACGTCACGGAGGTGAGGACGAGAAACAGCGCCATCACGACCGGGTGCTCGATCCGCACCTCCACGAACAGCGTCGCGGTGGCGAGGATGATCAGGCCGAGCACCACCGATTTGGTCGCCGCCGCCCCGACATAGGCGATCGTCACCTCGACGAACGACACCGGCGCCGACAGGATCTCGTAGATCGTGCCGGAGAAGCGCGGGAAGTAGATGCCGAAGGCGGCGTTCGATACGCTCTGCGTCAGGAGCGACAGCATGATCAGGCCCGGCACGATGAAGGCGCCGTAGCTGATGCCGTCGATCGCCTGCATCCGGCTGCCGATCGCCGAGCCGAACACCACGAAGTAGAGCGCCGTCGAGATCACCGGCGCGACGATGCTCTGGAACAGCGTGCGGACCGTGCGGTTCATCTCGAAGGCGTAGACCGCCTTGATCGCGTGAAGGTTCACCGGCCGCGCTCCTCCACCAGCCGCACGAAGATGTCCTCCAGCGAGCTCTGCCGCGTTTCCAGGTCGCGAAAGCGCAATCCCGTTTCCGCGAAGTCGCGCAGGAGCGCGTTGATGCCCGTGCGCTCGCCGCGCGCGTCGTAGGTGTAGGTCAGCGTTTCGCCGGTCTCCGACCGCTCCATCCCGTAGCGCGCGAGCGCGTCCGGCACGGCGTCGACGGGCGCGGCGAGGGTGAGGATCAGCTGCTTGCGCCCGAGCTTGCGCATCAGCTCGGCCTTTTCCTCGACGAGAACGAGCCGCCCGCCGGTGATGACCCCGATCCGGTCGGCCATCTCCTCGGCCTCCTCGATGTAGTGCGTCGTCAGGATGATGGTGGTGCCGTTGTCGCGCAGGCGCCGGACGAGCCGCCACATCTCCTGGCGCAGCTGCACGTCGACGCCCGCCGTCGGCTCGTCTAGGAATAGGATGCGCGGCTCGTGCGCCAGCGCTTTGGCGATCAGCACGCGCCGTTTCATGCCGCCCGACAGCGTCATGATCTTGTCGTCGCGCTTGTCCCAGAGCGACAGGTCGCGCAACGTCCGCTCGATGTGGGCGGGGTCCTTCGGCTTGCCGAACAGGCCGCGCGAGAACGACACCGTGGCCCGGACCGTTTCGAACGCGTCGGTGGTGAGCTCTTGCGGCACGAGGCCGATCGCCGCGCGCGCGTGGCGGAAATCATGTCCGATGTCGTGCCCGTCGACCGTGACCGTCCCCTCGCTCGGGTTCACGATGCCGCAGACGATCGAGATCAGCGTCGTCTTGCCGGCCCCGTTCGGCCCGAGCAGCGCGAAGATCTCGCCCTCCCGTATGGCGAGGTCCACCGCGTGCAGCGCTTGTTCGCCGCCGGCGTAGCGCTTGGCGAGGCCCCTGACCTCGATGATCGGCCTCGCCGCGGCCTCGTCAACAGGCGGGCGCGTCGATGCCGCGCTCGGCGCGTCGTCCATGTCCGGTCTCTTTCGGCGATTTGTTCCGCGGGCCGTTCGCCCGGCGACGGACCCGTCGCGGCGCTTCTATGGCACGGCACGCTTGGCGATAAAACAACCGCCACCCCTGGCACGCGGCGGCTGGCGGAGCTATGTTCGTCGTCGGCGGGCTGCGCGGTGCGACAGGGATAACTTATTCCCCGGGGCCTTACGCATCCCCTAGGGAGCTGTCCCTGCCGCGGTCCGTGGACTTCGGCACACGGCGCCCACCTACACTGTAGGTTCCCGGGATCGATCTTCTCATCGGCCGAGGTGGCCCGCCGCTTCCACCTCCAGCGCCCGCCCCGCCCTTATGGCCCCGTGCGCGCGCCGCCGGGCGCCGCGAGGTCGGCGGCTTGCGCGGACTCCGCGGCCGGATCGGCGTCG
>CAXUCL010000088.1:0-2905 GCA_964249395.1 uncultured Rhizobiaceae bacterium | reverse complement strand
AAACCGAGCTGGCGGAACAGCGGCAGCAGCACCTCCTCGATCAGCTCGTCCTCGCGTTCCAGCGCCTGCAGCGCTTCCTGCACGACCTCGCTCGGCGAGGCGTAGTTGCCGGTCGCCATCAGCTCCGCGAGGACGTCCTTCTGGTCGCCGAGGTCGACGGTCAGCGTGGCGTCCTCGGTGGTTTCGGCGGTCTTGTCCGACATCGTGACCTCGTGTTCTTGGCAAGCGGCTCGGCGACGGGGCCGATGCCCAGCCAAGGAAAAGGCCGCGATCGATGTCCGGTTCCACGCAAGGGAAAGCGCGGTTGCGACGTGAAGCGCTCGCCCGGCGCGACGCGCTGCCGGAGACCGCCCGGATCGAGGCGGCCTTCGCGCTCGCCGACCGCGCGCAGCTTCTGCTCGACCTCGCCCCGAACGCGATCGTGTCGGGCTTCCTGCCGATCCGCACCGAGATCGACCTGCGCCCGCTGATGGCGCGCCTCGCCGACCGCGGCGCCCGGCTGTGCCTGCCCGCCATCCGCGACGAGCGCCTCGAGTTCCGCGAGCTGCGGCGCGGCGCTTCGCTGGAGCCGCAAGGCTTCGGGACGCTCGCGCCCGGCCCGGAGGCCGCCCTGCTCGACCCGGCGCTGATGCTCGTGCCGTTCGCCGCCTTCGACCGGCGCGGGCACCGGATCGGCTACGGCCGCGGCTACTACGACCGGGCGATCGCGGACCTGCGCGGGCGCGCCTTGTTCCCCGTCACCGTCGGGGTGGGCTTCGCGGTTCAGGAGGTCGACGCCGTGCCGGCGGAGCCGCACGACGTGGCGCTCGACCTCATCGCGACGGAACGCGAAGTCCTCCGAACGTCATGACCGTTCCGCCGGGCGCGGCGCCGCCGCCAAGCTCTTCCGGCCGCGCGTCCCGCTGCCGGCCGAAGATCTGCGTCCAGTAGATGCGCCCGCTCGATTGCTCCTTCACGGCCGCGAACCCGACCTCCGTCACGGTCGGGTCGAGCAGGTTGCGCCGGTGGCCGGCCGAGCGCTCCCAGCCAGCCATCGCCGCATCGAAGCTCGACTGGCCGCGCGCGATGTTTTCGGACGCGGTGGCGAACGGGTAGCCGAACTGCCGGATCCGCGCCGGCAGCGGCCCGGCGACGCCGTGGCTCATCCGGTCCTTGGCCGCCATCGCCCGCGATTGCGCTTCGGCCGCCGCCACGAGCCGCGCCTCGCTCCGCAGCGGCGACAGGCCGTTTCGGGCGCGATAGGCGTTGACGGAGGCGAGCGCGGTGTCCTGGTTGAACGGCACCGCGGCCGTTTCCCGCGCCGGCGCCGCCTCCGGCAGGATAGCGGCGCAGCCCGACAAGACGCACGTCCCGAACGCCGCTGCCGCGGCGGCCAGCCATGCTCCGTTCATCCTCGGCTTCCCCTTCGTCGCGCCGGTGACGCGCCCGTCGTCCGCGCTAGCTTGCCATGCTCGTCCCGGCTTCCCCCGAAGCCGGACGCCTTCTTTCAACCGGGTTGTGTCGGAGACATGGCGGGCATGATCGAGCTCTACACCTGGACCACCCCGAACGGCGAGAAGCCGGTCTTGATGCTCGAAGAGCTCGGCCTCGCCTACGAGATGGAGCTCGTCGACATCTCCACCGGCATTCAGAAGCAGGCGGCTTTCCTGGAGCTGAACCCGAACGGCCGCATCCCGGCGATCTCCGACGACGGGCAGCGCATCTTCGAGTCCGGCGCGATCCTCATGCATCTCGCCGAAAAGACCGGCAAGCTCATGCCGACGGGCGGCCGCGACCGCGCCGAAGCCTTGTCCTGGGTGTTCTTCCAAGTCGGCGGCACCGGGCCGATGGTCGGCCAGCTCCATTATTTCCGCAACGCGCCCGAGCCCATCCCCGCCGCGATCGAGCGCTACGAAAACGAGTCGCGCCGCCTGCTCGGCGTCCTGGAGTCGCGCCTGCAGCGGAACGATTGGCTGGCCGGCGACTATTCCGTCGCCGACGTCATGAACTGGAGTTGGGCGCGCGCCGGCCTCGACGCCGTGGACGGCTGGGAAACGTTCCCGATGCTGGCGACCTGGGTGCGGCGCATCGGCGAGCGCCCGGCGGCGGTGCGGGCGCTCGCCCGGCTGCAGAAGGCCAAGGACGCGCTCTAGGAGTCCCGCCCGTGCGCTTCCTGTTCCTCGGCGACATGGTGGGCCGTTCGGGCCGCACCGCCGTGTTCAGCCGCCTGCCGGGCCTCGTGTCGGACTTCCGGCTGGATTTCGTCGTGGTGAACGGTGAGAACGCCGCCGGCGGCTTCGGCATCACCGAGGCGATCTTCGAGGCGGCGCGCGAGGCCGGCGCCGACGTCGTCACCAGCGGCAACCATGGCTGGGACCAGCGCGAGGCGATCGACTTCGCGCCGCGCCAGGCCCGCTTCCTGCGGCCGGCCAACTTTCCGCCGGGAACGCCGGGCTTCGGCTCCGGCCTGTTCGAAGCGCGCAACGGCGCCCGCGTCCTCGTCGCCAACGTCATGGGCCGGGTGTTCGTCACGCCCGACCTCGACGACCCGTTCCGCGCGGCCGCCGCCATCGTCGAGGCCTGCCCGCTCGGCGTCGAGGCGGACGCCGTCGTGTTCGACTTTCACGCCGAGGCGACCAGCGAGAAGCAGGCCTTCGCCCACTTCCTCGACGGGCGCGCGTCGGTGGTGGTCGGCACCCACACGCACGTCCCCACCGCCGACCACCAGGTCCTGCCCGGCGGCACGGCCTACCAGTCGGACGCCGGCATGTGCGGCGACTACGACTCCTCGCTCGGCATGGAGAAGGAGGAGCCGCTGAACCGCTTCCTGTTCAAGGTGCCAAGGGGCCGCTTCGAGGCGGCGGGCGGGCCGGCGACGATCTGCGGCGTCGGCACCTACGTCACGCTGACGAGCCTCGGAGTCCCG
>CAXUCL010000087.1:0-8828 GCA_964249395.1 uncultured Rhizobiaceae bacterium | reverse complement strand
CGGCCTTGGCGCGGCGCTTCCAGCCGGTCTTCGTGTCGGAGCCGAGCGTCGAGGACACGATCTCGATCCTGCGCGGCATCAAGGAGAAATACGAGCAGCACCACCAGGTGCGCATCTCGGATTCCGCCTTGGTCTCGGCAGCGACGCTGTCGAACCGCTACATCACCGACCGCTTCCTGCCCGACAAGGCGATCGACCTCGTGGACGAGAGCGCCGCGCGGCTGCGCATGCAGGTGGATTCGAAGCCGGAAGCGTTGGACGAGATCGACCGGCGCGTCATACAGCTCAAGATCGAGCGCGAGGCGTTGAAGCGCGAGCACGACGACGCGTCGCGCGACCGGCTTGGCCGGCTCGATGGCGAGCTGGCGAACCTCGAAGAGGAGTCCGACCGTATCACGCGGGCCTGGGCGGCCGAGAAGGCCAAGCTCGGGCTGGCGGCCGACCTCAAGAAGCGGCTGGACGACGCCCGCAACGAGCTGGCGAGCGCGCAGCGGCGCGGCGAGTACCAGCGCGCCGGCGAGCTGGCCTATGGCGACATCCCAATGCTGGAGCGCGAGCTCGCCGAGGCCGAGGCGCGCGAAGGCGTCGGCGCGTCGATGGTCGAGGAAACGGTGACGCCGGACCACATCGCGCAGATCGTGTCGCGCTGGACCGGCATTCCGGTCGACCGGATGCTGGAGGGCGAGCGCGAGAAGCTCCTGCGCATGGAGGACGCGATCGGGGAAAGGGTCGTCGGTCAAGGCGAGGCGGTGCAGGCGGTGTCCCGCGCGATCCGGCGCGCCCGCGCCGGCCTGCAGGACCCGAACCGGCCGATCGGCTCGTTCATCTTCCTCGGACCGACGGGCGTCGGCAAGACGGAGCTGACGAAGGCGCTGGCGCGCTTCCTGTTCGACGACGAGACGGCGATGGTCCGGCTCGACATGTCGGAGTTCATGGAGAAGCATTCCGTCGCCAGGCTGATCGGCGCGCCTCCCGGCTATGTCGGATACGAGGAAGGCGGCTCCCTGACCGAGGCCGTGCGGCGACGGCCCTACCAGGTCGTCCTGTTCGACGAGATCGAGAAAGCGCACCCGGACGTGTTCAACGTCTTGCTGCAGGTGCTCGACGACGGGCGGCTGACGGACGGGCAGGGGCGGACGGTCGACTTCCGCAACACGCTGGTGATCATGACCTCGAACCTCGGCGCCGAGTATCTGACGACGCTGACCGACGAGCAGGACGTCGACGTCGTTCGCCCGCAGGTGATGGAGGTGCTCCGCTCGGCCTTCCGGCCGGAGTTCCTCAACCGGGTCGATGAGACGATCCTGTTCCATCGCCTGAAGCGGGCCGAGATGGGCGCGATCGTCGACATCCAGATGCGGCGGCTCGACGCGTTGCTGGCCGATCGCAAGATCGCGCTGGAACTCGACGGCTCGGCGCGCGACTGGCTCAGCCACCGCGGCTACGACCCGGCCTACGGCGCGCGGCCATTGAAGCGGGTGATCCAGCGCGAGGTGCAGGACCCGCTGGCCGAGCGCATCCTGCTCGGCGAGGTGCGCGACGACAGCCGCGTCAAGGTGACGGCCGGCGGCGACCGGCTGATCTTCCACGTCGTCGGTTCGAAGCTCGATGCGGTCGGCGACCGCGTCGCAGCCTGATCGACGGAACGGACGGCGTTCACGGCGCTCGTTCGTTCCACTTCGCCGCAACCGAACAACGGAGACGCAAGATGTCGAACATGCCGACGCAGCCGGGCAACGACCTGCCGGAGCCGACCCTGCCGGGCAAGACGGGCGACGACGCGATCGGCGTGCCGCCGGCCGGCGGGAACGACGGCGACGACACGCTGCCGCGTCCGACGGAGGAAGGAATGCCGCTCATCGAGCCCGAACCGCGCCCGTCGGACATCGAGGAAGGCCCTGGCTCGGTCGGCGAGATCTGAGAGAATCGAGATCTGGCTCTCGCAGATGGTGTAACGGCGTAGGTACGGAGACAACGTGGTTCGTTCCAGGCCGCTCTTCGTGCTATGTTCGTGGTGCCTCTGCGGGATGACACCGATGGACGATGCGTCCGAAACGATCCGTGACGACGGCGGCGAGCGCGCCTCGAACGTGCAGTCGTTCTCCGGCAGGTTGCAGGCTGCGATCCGCGAGGAACGGAGCCGCCATGCCGGCGTCCGTTCCCCTGTCGACGACACGTCCTACTGGGAGGCGGTAGATGGGCTCATCGCTTTGGGTGGCAGCGATCCAACGGCGTGGGCGCCGCCGCGTCGCCGTGCCCCTTGATTCTCGTCGACACGTCGGTTTGGGTCGATCATGCGCGCCAGCCAAGTCCTGACCTGGCTACCTTGCTCGCCGCCGGGCATGCGGCGGTCCATGAGTTCGTAATCGGAGAACTCTTGTTAGGGTCGCTCGGCAATCGGCGGGCCTATGCGCGTTTCCTCGACCGGGTGCCTTGCGTCGTCACTGCGAGCGGCGGCTTCGTTCGGACCTTGATCGAAGAAGCGTCTCTTTACGGTACCGGCATCGGCTATGTGGATGCACACCTTGTTGCATCGACACTGCTTCTCGACCGAGGCGAACTCTGGACCCGCGACAAGCGTCTCGATGCTGTCGCCGACCGCATGGGGATACGCGTCGGACTCCCATGAAAAAGGGCAGCCGCCAGGCCGCCCCCTGCTTCGCGTCCGCGTTGTTGCAGACGACTCAGACCGCCGGGCGGACGCCGTAGTAGTCGTCGACGCCGCTGCCGTAGGCCGGGTCGGACCAGCTCGGCCGGGCGTCGCGGCCAAAGCTCGGGCCGCCCTTGAGCTGGTCGATCGTGACGCCGATCACGTAGCCGCCCTGCCGTTCGTCGTATTTCAGGGTCTGCCAGGGCAGCGGGTAGTAGTCCTCGCCGATGCCGAGGAAGCCGCCGGAGGCGAGGATGGCGTATTTCACCTGCCCGTCGCGCTTGCCGAGCACGATGTCGTCGATCGAGCCGAGCTTGTCGCCGTCGGTGGAGTAGACCGACGTGCCGCTGACGCGGCTCGCCTCGATATGGTCGGCGGACGTGGTCTGGCCGGTCATTTCGCCGGTGCCGAGAGTGGAGGACATCGCGGTTTCTCCCTTTGCCGCTCGATAGGTCCCCATTCGACTCGCGAAGCCGGCATCGGTTCCAAACTTTTCCGGCAGCGCCACGCTCCCGCAGGCGCCGTTCCGGATCGGATCGCCGGCTCGCGCCGTTGCTGTGACGGCGGTTCGAACGGGAGGCTCCTTCGATGAAGACGGCGACGCTGCCGGACGGGACGAGCGTCCCGATCCTTGGCCAGGGCACCTGGATGATGGCGGAAGGCAAGCGACCGCGCGACGAGGAGGTCGCGGCGCTTCGCGTCGGTCTCGACGCCGGCATGACGCTGATCGATACGGCGGAAATCTACGCGCACGGCCGGTCGGAGGAGCTGGTCGCCGAGGCGATCGACGGCCGTCGCGACGACGTGTTCCTGGTTTCGAAGGTCGCGCCGCACCACGCCTCGCGCGAGGGCACGCGTCGCGCCTGCGAAGGCTCGCTCCGGCGGCTGAAGACGGACCGGCTCGACCTGTATCTCCTGCACTGGCCGGGCTCGGTGCCGCTCGCCGAAACGGTCGAAGCGCTCGCCGACCTGAAGCGCGATGGGCTGATCCTGAACTGGGGCGTATCGAACTTCGACGTCGAGGACATGGAGAAGCTGTTCGCGCTGCCGGGCGGCGACGACTGCGCCGTCAACCAGATCCTCTACAATCTCGAGGAGCGCGGACCGGAGTTCGATCTGCTCCCGTGGCTCGCCGAGCGCCGCGTGCCGGTCATGGCCTATTCGCCGGTTGGGCAGGGTGGGACCTTCCTCGATCATCCGGCGCTCGCGCGCGTCGCCCGGCACCACCGCGCGACGCCAGCGCAGGTCGCGCTGGCCTTCCTCGTGGACGGCGACGACGTGATCGCCATCCCGAAGGCCGGTTCGGCGGCGCACGCGCGCGAGAACGCGGCCGCCGCCGACATCGTCCTCAGCCTCGACGACCGGCACGAACTCGACGCGGCCTTTCCGCCGCCGCAGGAGAAGCGCCCGCTCGCGATGATCTGAGCCGGTCGACGCGCGCGCCGGGCTTTCCCGGCGTCACGCCGCTCGCGCAACAAGCTTCGGACCAAGTCGGCGGACTACCCTTCGCCGCCCGGTCATCATCCCGTCTGTTTCACGTGAAACACCGGGCTCGTTCGCTGAGGCGTCCGTGGATGGCGGGCAACCGGGCGAGGGAAGCACCATGGGTCAGGCTTCGGCAACCAACCGCAACCGGCTTGCTGGGGTCATGCTGGCCGGGGTCGCCTTCGCCGCCGCGGTTCTGCCGGCCGACGCGCAGTTCCTCGACCCGATCGAGGAACCGTTCCTCGACGAGCGCGGGCCGATCGACACGCAGAGCTTCATCGACGAATACGGCCAGCGCGTCACGGTCGACGCCTACGGCAGGGTGCTGTCCGTCGAGCGTCCGAGTGCCGCCGAGCCGCCCCGCCGGCGCGCGGCGATCGAGGACGATTCGATCGACGACGACGAGCGGCGCGGTTTCGAGCCGCTCGATCCGATCGAGCAGGAACCTGGCCGGCTGTTCGACCCGTCCTATCCGGACGACCCGGAAGGCTACGGCACGCGCGAGCCGATCGCGCGACCCAACGACATGACGGTCCCGGAAGCGCGGCCGGCGCCGAAGCTCGTCGGTCCGAAAGGCGCCAACGCGAAGGCGCAGATCGCGGCGTTCCAGATCCTGCTCGACCGCGCCGGCATCTCGCCGGGCGTGATCGACGGGCGCATGGGCGGAAACGTCGACAAGGCGGTCGCCGCCTACATGGAGAAGTTCGGCGAGCAGCTCGATCCGGCGAACGCGCAGGCGCTGGCCGAGGAGCTCGACGCGACGGGCGGGCCGGCGATCGTGTCCTACACGATCAGCGACAAGGACGCCGCCGGTCCCTACATCGCGGCGATCCCGGACGACTACGGCGAGAAGGCCAAGCTCCCGGCCATGTCCTATTCGCGCGTTTCCGAAATGCTGGCCGAGCGATTCCACATGGACGAGGCCTACCTGATCGAGATCAATCCGGGCGCGGACTTCGACCGACCCGGCACGATCCTGAAGATCGCGTCCACCGGCGCGGATATGGTCGGCGAGGTGGTCAAGATCGTCGCCGACAAGGGACGCGAGCAGGTGCGCGCCTACGACGCCGTCGGCCGCCTCGTCGTCGCCTATCCGTCGACGATCGGCTCGGCGAACACGCCGTCCCCGAGCGGCGTCGTCGCGGTCGCGCGCATCGCCTTCGATCCGGGTTACACGTACAACCCGAAGATCAACTTCACGCAAGGGGAGAACCGTTCGATCCTGCAGATCCCGCCGGGGCCGAACGGTCCGGTCGGCTCGATCTGGATCGCGCTGTCCAAACCCACCTACGGCATCCACGGCACGCCCGAGCCGTCGAAGATCGGCAAGACCAACAGCTACGGCTGCGTGCGCCTGACGAACTTCGACGCGGCGGAACTGGCGAAGATGGTAAAGCCCGGCGTGACGGTGGAGTTCCTGGAATAGCGATGCGGCGATAATCGGGGAAAGCGTCGGGAGCCAGAGCGCCGGCGCGGCGTTCATAGGCCACGACAACCGAGGCTTCCCCCTATGATCTGCCGTTCCGCCATCGCCGCGCTGCTGGCCGCGCTTCTTTCCACGGCGGCCGCGGCGCCGGCCTCGGCGCAGGAAACGGCCCCGGTCGAAACGCCAACGCCGGCCGTCCCGGCCGATCTGACGCCCGACCTCGGCGAGAACGCCATCAACACCGCCGACTTCGCGGGCTACGAGAGGCGCCTGCGATCGATCGCCGAGGCCGAAAAGACCGGAGCCGACGGCGATGCGGTCGCCGAGACGATCGAGGCCGACGCGACGAAGTCCGTCGAGGCCGCCAAGAACGCGCCGGACCCGTTCCTTGTCCGCGTTCAGGTGCTACTCGACCGGGCGCACGCATCGCCCGGCGTCATCGACGGGCAGGCGGGCGGCAACACGGACAAGGCGATCCGCGCCTTCGCCGACCTGCGCGGCGAGAAGGACGGTGGCACGCTCGACGCGGCGTTCTGGACCGCGCTGTCGGCCGACGCGGCGCCGGCGGTGAAATCTTATGAGATCACCGCCGAAGACCTGAAGCAGCAGTTCGTCGGCCCGGTGCCGGAGGACTATGCCGAGCTCGCGAAGCTCGATTGCGCCTGCTACCGGGACGCGGCCGAGATGTTCGCCGAACGCTTCCACATGGACGAGGACCTGCTGCGCGCCCTGAACCCCGGCGCGGACTTCGGCAAGGCGGGAACGCGCATTCTGGTGGCCGATTTCGGCCCCGACCCCGACCCGGCGGAAAAGGTCGAGCACATCGTCATCGACAAGGACCGCGGCGAGCTGTTCGCCTACGGCAAGGACAACAAGCTCCTCGTTGCCTATCCCGCCACGATCGGCTCCAGCGAGACACCCTCGCCGGCGGGCAGGATGAAGGTCAACGGCAGCGCGAAGAACCCGCCCTACGAATACGATCCGAAGAACTTCGTGCAGGGCGACAACAAGCGGCAGCTGACGCTGCCACCGGGGCCGAACGGCCCGGTCGGCGCGACTTGGATCGACCTGTCGAAGCCGACCTACGGCATCCACGGCACGCCCGAGCCGTCGAAGATCGACAAGACGAACAGCCACGGCTGCGTGCGCCTGACCAACTGGGACGCGGCGGCGCTAGCTAGGCTCGTCCAGCCGCAGAAGACCACGGTGGAGTTCAAGGGTTGAGCTGGCGGCGCTTGTCGTCCGTCGCGGCCGTGGCCGCGATCGCCGGTCTCGGGCTCTTCCCGGCAACCGGCTCGGCGCTAGCGCAGGACGTCGAGCGCTTCATGGAGCGGGTCTTCGGACCGCCGGAGTCCTCGACGCGGCGCTCTGGCGAACGGCCGCGGCCGAAGCGAACCGAGCCAAAATCCGCGCCAACGGCTGAAACCGAACGCGAAGCGCCGGCAACGGCGCGGGACCTGCCGCCTCCTGTTCCGCGTCCCGCACCGGGCCGACCGCCCGAGGAAACGGCGCAGGCCTCGCCGACCAAGCCGCCGGTCCCGCAACCGTCGCCGATAGCGCCGGCCGACGGCGCCGCATCGACCGCCGTGCCGGCCGAAGACGGCACCGCCCCAACCGCCGGCGCGCAAGTCCCGGTCCCCGTCGAGCGCCCTGAGCCACCGCCGGTCGCGGCGGCTCCTACCAAGGCGGTGGAGCAACCCACCGAGGCCGCCGGCGCGGAAACGGCGCGACCCGACAACGCGCCGAACGCGACGGAAATCCTCAAGACGCGCGAGCCGACGATCGATCCGGCGACCGCGGTCGTCGCGGCGGCGGCGATCGAGGACGCGGTGGCGTGCGAGGCCGAACTCAAGCGCCGCGGCGCGCGCTTTACCGTCGGACCGAGCATCAGCGAAGGAGAGTGCGGCGTTCTGCGCCCCGTCGCTTTCGAGCGATCGTCGTCCGGCGTCGCCGTCGGGCCGGGCACGCGGATGCTCTGCCGCACGGCCCTTGCTCTCGACATCTGGATGACGGACGTCGTGGAGCCGGCGGCGAAGGCCGAGTTTCCGGATCGCGAGCTCCGTGAGTTGCAGCAGGCCTCGACCTACGTCTGCCGGCCGCGCGCCAGCGAGACGGGCATTTCGGAACACTCGCGCGGCAGCCCCGTGGCCATAGGCGCCGTGCGGTTGGCTAAGGGGGCCGAGATCGGTTTGGCGGCGCTGCCCCCCGGCCTCGACGGCGTGGTGGTGTGCCTGGGCGACATGCCGCTGGTGGCAGGGCCGTTGATCGACCGGCTGATCGCCGCCTTCGACCCGGAGGAGGGCCGAGCGATCGCGATGCCGACTTTCCGCGGCAAGCAGGGCAACCCGATGCTCTGGTCGATGGAGTTCCTGCCCGAGATGATGGCCATCACCGGCGACGTCGGCGCGCGCCACCTGGTCGGGAAGCACGCCGACCGGGTGGTCGAGGTCGAGGTGGCCGATGACGCGGTCCTCAAGGACTTCGACACGGCCGACTCGCTGCGCAAGGCGCCGGGCTTCTTGACGGCGGGTTGAACCGGCGCCGACGGCGCGGGAAGCGCTACGCCGCCGCCGCGCGGACCCACTCCGCCCACGCCAGCGCCGCGCGGTCCTGACCGAAGCCCGTCACCACCTGCACGCCCAGGGGCAGGCCTTTCGGCCCCTCCCCGGCCGGCACGGTCACGCAGGGCACGTGCAGCAGCGTCCAGAGCGAGTTGAAAGCGGGGTCGCCGGTCCAGCCCAGCCCTTCCGGCGCTTCGCCCGGCGCGGCCGGCGTCAACAAGGCGTCGAAGGGCGTCACGGCGTCGGCGAAGGCGCTGCGCGCCGCCGCGAAAGCCCGCTGCGCCTCGTCCAGCCTCGCCGGTGGTTGCGACCGCGCCCATTCCATGCGCTCCCGCAGGACCGGCGAGATTTGCGCGGGCGCCTGGTCAAGTTCCCAAGCCAAGGCTTGGACGCTCTCCATGTTCATGACGACGGGGTGCGCCTCCAGCGCGGCGTCCATGGCGGGCGGGAGCCGCAGCTCCGTCACGGTCGCGCCCGCCTCGCCCGCCGCGGCGGCCACGCGCTCGATGAGGGCCAAGGTTTCGGATGAGGCCTGGTCCGCCGTAGGACCGAGGCACACGCCCAAGCGGGGCGCGGCCCCGGGGCGAACTTCCGGGTCGCCGAAGTCGCGCCCTGTCAGTCCGCCCATGAACAGCGCGCAGTCGCCGACGCTGCCGGCGATGCCGGCGATCTCCGCGTAGCGCTCCAGCTCGGCGGCGCTGCTCGA
>CAXUCL010000086.1:0-8877 GCA_964249395.1 uncultured Rhizobiaceae bacterium | reverse complement strand
CCGTGTCGGCGGCCGTCGCCGCGTCCCCCCGGGCCTGCCGAAGGCCGAGAAACGACAGGGCCCCGAAGGCGAGCGTCGCGGCGAAGGCGAACGGCGCGTAGGTGAGCATCCGGTCGCGCCAGGCCGCCGCGATCGCGTCCTTCGAGACGCTCACCGTCAGGAGCACCGGCAGGTCGGCGACCCGGCGATAGGCGGCGGTCCGAACCTCGCCGCCGCGCGACGACGGGAAGTCGAGCGTTCCCTCGTTCGGCTCCGCCGCGACGGCCGCGCGAAAGGCGTCGAGGTTGGGTTGAACGAAGCTGGCGCCCGGTCCGGGCGCCGGGAATTGCGCGAGAACGTCGAAGGCGCCGGTGCGCAGCAGCGTCACCCGCGCGTCGTACGGGAGGCGCGCGCGGCCCCAATAGTCGTTGAAGTAGGCGAGGTCGGCCGTCACCGACACCATGCCGCGGAAGGCGCCGTCGCGCTCCGCGAGCCGCCGGGCGAGCAGGAAGGTCGGCGTGCCCGTCACGCGCCCGACGATGCGCTCCCCGACGAACAGGCGGTCGGTCGGCTCGCGCTGCGCCTTGAACGCCTCGCGGTCCGACGCGTTCGAGAACGGGCTCGGGAACGCGAAGCTGGTCAGCCGCAGGAGACCGCTCGGGTCGTTCAGCCAGACGTCGTCGATGTAGGGCACCGCCGCCGCGACCACCGCGCGGCGGCCGAACAGGTCCCGGGAAGTGGCGACGGCCTCCCAGGTCATGCCCTCGCTCTGCACGGTCGCGGTCTGCAGCGCCACGTCGGCGGTTTCGAACAGCCGCTCGGCATGGTCGGCGAGGAGGTAGGTAGTCGACCGGACGTCGCGCTCGGCCGCGCGGCCGATCTCGCCGCGCAGGTCGATCGCCAGCAGCAGGAGAACGCCGAACAGCAGCGCGAGGCCGACGAGGCCCGCCAGGATCATCACCTGGCTCTGCGACAGGCCCGCGAAACCGGCACCCGAGCCGAGGCGTCCGCTTGCCCCTTCTTCCGTCATTCGATCCGCAGCCCTCGCCCGCCTTCTGCGTAGCCAAGGCGACGGTTCGCCGCAAGCGGCGACGGGCTTCCCGCGTTTCGTCCGCCAGCCGCGCGAAAGCGATGGAGCCGCAAACGCCGTTCCGCCGTTCCGCTGCGGATCCGCAGCCCGCACGCTTCGCTGCGCAGACCCGACAGCCGGAGAGGCCATGACCCACGACGCCGCAGCAGCGACACGCTTTCGACCCTTGACCGAGGAGCCACGCGGCATCTGCGTCTTCGCGCCCTGGCCGATGTTCACCGTGACGATCGAGCAGCACGCGACCGGCGCGGACGACGTGTATTTCCACGGCGGCGGCCAGGCGGTCTGGATCGCCCGGATGGTGGCCGGCCTCGGCGGGCATCCGACCCTGGTCGGCCCGTTCGGCGGCGAAACGCGGGCGCTGCTCGAGGCGCTGATCGCGGCCGAGGGCATCGAGCTGCGCTGCGTGCCGGTGAAGGGCTCGAACGCCGGCTACGTCGACGACCGGCGCGGCGGCGAGCGCGAACGCGTCGCGACCGTCCCGCCTTACTGCCTGGACCGGCACGAGGTCGACGACCTCTACAACGCGACGCTGGCCGAGTCGCTGCGCTGCGGCACGACCGTCCTCACCGGACTGCCGACCGAGCAGGTGATCCCGACGGACTTCTTCCACCGCCTCGTCGCCGACCTCGGCGCCAACGGCGTGAAGATCGTCGCGGACGTCGCCGGGCCGGTCCTGGAGGCGATCGAGGGTGGGCTGACGCTCCTGAAGGTCAGCCACGAGGAACTGCAGGAGGCCGGGCTCGCCGCCGGCGACGACGAGGCCGCCTTGTTCCGCGCGATGGACGAGCTACGCGACAAGGCGGAGAACGTCGTGGTGTCGCGCGCCGGCGCCGGCTCGCTGGCGCGGTTCGGCGACAGGCACTTCGAGGCGACCGGGCCGACGATCCACAGCCGCGACCACACCGGCGCCGGCGACTCCATGACCGCCGCGGTGGCGAGGGCGAGCGCCGCGGGCCTCCACGCCGCGGACGCGCTGCGGCTCGCGACCGCCGCCGGCGCCAGGACCGGCAGGCGAGGCGGCCGCGGCACCGGGCGCCTCGCCGACATCGAGGTCCTGGCGGAACGGATCGACATTCGGGAGGTGCGCCAATGATGCCGGACGCCGCGCGGCTGGACGAGATCGAGACCGTCGCCGTCGAGCTCGCGCAGCTCGCCGGAGCGCAGATCGTCGCGTCGCTCGGGCGGAGCCTCGCGGTGCGCTACAAGATGCTCGACGCCGACGAGGCGGCGCGGTTCCGCGACCCGGTCTCCGAGGTCGACCAGGCGGTGGAGCTGCTGATCCGCAGCCGCCTGGGCGACCGCTTCCCGGACCACGGCGTGATCGGCGAGGAAGGCGCGCCGAGCCTCGAAGGCTCGTCGCCGTTCACCTGGATCGTCGACCCGGTGGACGGCACCGCCAACTTCGTCAACGGCTACCCGCTGTTCGCGGCATCGATCGGCGTCGCCTTCGAGGGGCGGCCGGTGGTCGGCGCCGTCTGGTGCTCCACCAGCCACGCGCTGCGCTCGGGCGTCTACCACGCGCGCGACGGCGGCTCCCTGTGTTTCGAGGCGCAGCCGATCGAGGCCGTGGACCGAAGCCAGGTGCGGCGCCGGCTCGTCGGCCTGCCGCGGGTTCCGGTTGGCCTGCCGCTCGCCTTTGACGCGCGGCAATCGGGGTCGGCGGCGGTGGAATGCGCCTTCGTCGCGGCCGGCCTCCTGTCCGGCGCCCGGTTCGAGGCGCCGAACCTTTGGGATGTCGCGGGCGGCATCCCCCTGCTGCGCGCGGTCGGCGCGAGCGTGCTCACCCGCTCGGCCGGCACAGGGGACTGGCGGGACTTCCAAGGCTTCGGCGAGCACCGCGACGCTCCGCCCGGAAGCGCGCTCTGGCAGCAGCCGCTGGTGATCGGCGATCCGAGCGTCGTTCCGGCCCTGTCGACGCTCGAACTCTAGCGCCGACGCCCGTCCGGCGCGCGCGGCGGGCGCCTTTCGGCGCGCGTGGGGCCGTCCCAACGGCTTGAGGCGCGGGCCACGCTGGGGTCCCGCGCGCGGCGTCCGGCGGCAAGCCGTTGGCTCCGTTTCCACCGCGGGCCGGCCTGCGGGAACCAGCCGCCGGTCGCGAGACTTGGCCACCCGAGGGATGGGGCACGGCGCCAAGGACGACATGTCGATCGATACCGAGAACCGCAGCCGCGCCGCGGACGAAGTTGGCGCCGCGGCGGGCGGCCGCACGGTCGGGCTCCCCTTCATCCTGCTGCTCGTCGCGGTGTCCGCCGTCAGTCCGCTGGCGCTCAACATCTTCGTGCCGTCGATGCCGGGCATGCGCGCCGTGTTCGCCGTCGATTTCGCGACGGTGCAGCTGACCCTGTCGCTTTATCTCGCCGGCATGGCGGTGTCGCAGCTCGCCATCGGCCCGTTGTCGGACCGCTACGGCCGACGCCCCGTGCTGCTCGCGGGCCTCGCGATCTTTGTTCTCGCCTCGATCGCCTGCGCGCTCGCCCCATCGATCGAGGTCCTGATCGTCGGACGGGTGCTCCAGGCGGCGGGTGGCTGCGCCGGCATCGTGCTGTCCCGCGCCATCGTGCGCGACCTGTTCGATCGGGAACGGGCGGCCGGCATGATCGGCTACGTCACCATGGGCATGGCGCTCGCGCCGATGGCGTCGCCGGCGGTCGGCGGCGTGATCGAGCTCGTCGCGGGCTGGCGCACGACCTTCGGCTTCGTCGCGCTGGTCGGGCTGCTGATCCTGGCGCTCGCAGTGCGCCGCCTCCCCGAAACCCACCTGGCCCGGACGGAGGGTTCGGCGGGCGGCCTCTTGGCGTCCTGGGGCAGCCTGGCGCGGTCCGGGCAATACTGGGGCTACACGCTGACGGCGGCATTCGGATCGAGCTGCTTCTTCGCCCTCGTCAGCGGCGGCGCCTTCGTGATGACCGAGGTGCTCGACCGCAACCCGGCCGAATATGGCTTCTATTTCCCGCTCGTCGGGGCCGGCTACATCCTCGGCAACTTCACCACCGGCCGCGTCGCGGCAAAGGTCGGCACGCGCGGCATGATCGCCATGGGCAACGCGTCGACGCTTCTCGGCATCGGCGCGATGGCCGGCCTGTTCGCCGCCGGGGCCGACCACCCGCTGTCGTTGTTCGGGCCGATGTTCCTCGTCGGCCTCGGCAACGGCCTCATGCTGCCGAGCGCCATCGCCGGCGCGATCAGCGTCCGGCTGGACCTGTCGGGTGCGGCCGCGGGCCTCGCGGGGACGTTCCAGATCGGCTTCGGCGCCCTGGTCAGCCCGCTCGTCGGCTGGCTGCTCGCCGACACCGTGTGGCCGCTGGTGGCCATCATGGGCGCCGGCGCGGTGCTCGCCGTGGCGTCGAGCGTCCTTATCCGCGACGAACCGCGAACCGGATCGGCGCCGTAGCGTCCGACGTCCGGCCGGCTGGTGCGAAGGCGCTCCGTTTGATTGCAGTCGGCGAGCAGGATGCCGCCTCGCCTGCGGGTCTTGGTTCCCTGCACGAGCCCGGCTGACCGGCCGGTCGAACGCGCCCGCGACGCGGCTTCCTCAGCGGACCTCGACCTGCGCCGATCGAACGAGGACCGACGTTTCGGCCCGAAGCACCGTCGCCTCGATTGTCCACCGGCCCGCGACCGGCGCCCGCCGCCGGCCGGACGTGGCAAGGTAAGCGGCCTGTCCTCGGCTGAGCGGTTCCGACGTGTGGTCGGAGAAGACTGCGCCGCCGGGCGCGCGCAGGAGCGTGCGAATCCTGTCGCCCGCTTGGACGTTGATCAGCCAGACGTAGCCGAGGGTCGTCGAGTCTCGCGTTCCCGCCGGCAACGGCGGACCATCGACGACGAGGCGGTCGTAGTCGAACAGTCGCCCTGCGATGCCGAGCGCGAGGACCTCGACGAAACCGCGACGCGCGAGATCGTCCTGTCCGGTGAGAAGCGGCAGCGTCGCCGGCGGTTTCGCGCACGGCGCGTCGAGCGGGCGGCCGGTGAGCGGGTCGAGCTTGCGCCCGTCCCGGCTCAGGGACAGGTGGACATGCGGGAACGCCGCGAGGCCCGACGCCCCGACCTCGGCGATCCGCTCGCCCTGCGCGACCCGTGCCCCCGGCAGCGCCCGGACGCTGCCGCGCCGCAGGTGGCAGTACTGCGCCGTCAGGCCGTCGTCCTGCCGGATCACGACGCCGTTGCCGCATTCCCGGCCCGCGAGCGCCGGCCGCGCCGTTTCAGCGGCCGCCAGCTGGTCGGCCATCGCGTCGCGCACGCGCAGCCCCGTGCCGGGAGCCGTCGCGAGCACCGCGACGCCGCGTTCCATGTCCTTGAGGCTCCGCAGCCGGACGTCGAGGCCGTCGTGGCCGTCGTAGGCGGCGCGGCCGCAGAACGGGTCGCGGACCGCCGCGCCGGGCGCGACGTCGGGAAGCTGCTGCACGAAGCAGTCCGAGCCAAGGGTGCAAGCCACCGGAAAGCCGTCCGCCGCAGCGTCCTGCGCGCGGCATGGCCACGCGCAGGCCAGGAGCAGAGCCGCGGCCGTCAGAACGCTTCGGACCATCGGCGGCTCGTCCTTCCCGGTTCGCGCGGCGGGCCGCGGTCGCGCCGCTTCCGCCCGCATAATCGATATGATAGCAGCCGTGAAACCCATCCGGACCTCGCCTGAATGCGCGCAAACCCTGCCGATGCTTGACTCGATCCGATACGCGCTCGACGATCTGGGCGAGGCGGTCAGGCGTCGCAGCGTGTGGATCGCCCTCGCGTCCGAGGATATCGGCGACGCGCACCGGCGCTCGCGTCTCGGGCCGATCTGGTTGCTCCTCAGCTATCTGGCCTTCGTTGCGGTCATGGTACTCGTGATCCGCCGCACGTCGGGCGTCGAGCACTACGTCGCCTACGTCGCCGTCGGCTTCCTCGTCTACAATTTCCTCAGCGAAACGCTCAGCGAAAGCGCCACGGTCTTCGTCCGCGAGGAAAGCTTCATCAGCGGCACGACGCTGCCGTTGTCCGTCTACGTCTTCCGCCAGACCATGCGCTCGATGATCCGCACCGGATACGCCATGGTCGGCGCGGTGGGCATCCTGCTGTTCAGCGACGTCGCGGTCGGCTGGTCCTGGGTGTCGATCGTGCCGGCGCTGGCGCTGATCGCCGCCACGGCGCCGGCGGTCGTCATTCTCCTCGGCATGCTCGGCGTGTTTCTTCCCGACACGCGCTTTCTGATCGCGCCCGCGATGCGGATCGGCATCTTCGTGACGCCGATCTTCTGGGCGCCCGACGGCCAGGACGGCGTCCGGGGCTGGCTTTATCTCTACAATCCGCTGACCCATTACCTCGAGATCGTGCGCCATCCGATCGTCGCCGGCACCGTGCTGCCGGTGTCCTGGCTGGTGACGCTGGCGCTCGCGGCCTGCCTTTGGGCGACCGCGCTGCTCGTTCTCGGCGTCAACCGCCGCCAGATCGTGTTCGCCCTTTAAGACCATGGTGTCCATACGCGTCGAAGACCTCACGCTGCGCTACCCAATCCGCCGCCAGCTGAAGCTCGCGCCGCGCGACAAGCGGTTGAAGCAGGTTCCGAGCGCCGTCGGCGGCATCATCGGCGCGAACCGATCGAGCGACTACGTCGACGCCTTGAACGGGGTCAGCTTCGCGCTGGAGGCGGGCGACCGGCTCGGCCTCGTCGGCAGCAACGGCGCCGGCAAGTCGACGCTCCTGAAGGTGCTCTACGGCATCTTCCCGCCAACCAGCGGCACGGTGGCGATCGAGGGCCGCGTCGACGCGCTGTTCAACATCCGGCTCGGCTTCCGGCGGTTCGCGACCGGGCGACGCAACATCGTCCTGCGCGGCCTCATCAACGGCTGGAGCAAGGCCGAGATCGAGGCGCGGATGGACGACATCATCGCGTTCAGCGAGCTCGGCAGCTTCATCGACCTGCCGATGAAGGCCTATTCGGCGGGAATGGGCGCGCGGCTGGCCTTCGCGATGGCCACGAGCTTCCAGCCCGAGGTGCTTCTGATGGACGAGTGGATCGGCGCCGGCGACAGGACCTTCCGGGCCAAAGCGAAGGAGCGTATGGATGCGCTGGCGGCCAATGCCGGCATCATCGTGCTCGCGTCGCACAACATGTCGCTGCTGGAGCGGACCTGCAACAAGATCCTCGTTCTGGAAAAGGGCCGCGTCAAGGCCTTCGTCGCGTCGCAGGCGTTCTTCCGGGACGAAGCGGCAGGCGAAGACGAGGACGGTCCGACGGACGACGCCGACGAATGACGGGCGCGGCGCGACTGCAGTCAACGACGGGGCGTCGGCGCGAGCGCGCGGACCCATCGAGTCAAACGGACAGCCGATGATCAATCCCAAGCGCAGCCAGGTGATCGTTCTGGGCATGCACCGGTCGGGCACCTCCGCCTTGACCGGCCTCCTGAGCGCCTGTGGGTTGTACGTCGGAACCGACGACGACCTGACGAAGCCCGGCGCCGAGAACCCGAAGGGATTCTTCGAGCGGCGCGACACGCGGGCGATCTGCGACGCGCTGCTGCACGCGGCGGGCGCGGACTGGTGGAAGGTGTCGGACTTCACGGTGGACGACGTGCCCCCCGCAGCCTTGCAAGCGCAGGGCAAGGAGATCCGCCGGGTCGTCGAGTTCCTGGACGCGCAGGGAGCCTGGGCGCTCAAGGAGCCCCGTCTCTGCATGCTGCTGCCGATCTTCCGGCGTCATCTCGACGATCCGGTCGCCGCGATCATCCATCGCAACCCGCTGGAGGTCGCCCGCTCCTTGCGGCACCGCAACGGCTTCCCGCTCGCCGCCGGCCTCGCGCTTTGGGAAGCCTATACGGTCGCCCTCCTGCGCCATTCGGCGGACATGCCGCGCATCTTCGTGTCCTACGCGGACCTTCTCGCCGACCCGGAGGCGACGACGGAAGCGCTGCGGGCCGATCTCGCCGCGGCCGGCGTCGCCGTTCTCGCCCCGGACCGGGCGGGCGACGCCATCGTTCCGAGCTACCGACACGAGCACGCCGACGGGGCTCTGTTCGACCTCCTCCTGAGCGAACCGCAGAAGCGGCTCTGGCGCTACGTATCCACCCGGGAAGGGGACGCCCCCGTCCTCGAAGTGTCGCAACACAGTCGCGTCCTCTTGTCCGAGTTCGAGAGCGACCGCGCCGAGGTGCTTCGCGTCCGGGAACAGTTCGAAACGCGCCAGAAGGAGGCCGTCGAGAAGATGCGGCGCCTGACGGCGGATGCCGAACGGCACGCGGAAAAGCGCGAAACGGACGCTCAAGCGCGCGCGCAGCTCCGCGACAAGCTGACGGAAGCCGAAGCGCGCTCGAAGGCCCAGGAGCGGCAGGCGACCGAGGCCGAGAAGCGGGCCTCGCGCCTGGGCGAATCGCTGCTGAAACAAGCGGCCGAGCTGGCGGCCTCGCAAACGCAGGCCAAGGCGCAGGAGCGGCAGGCGACGGAGGCCGAGCAACGCGCGTCGCGGCTCGCCGAGCGGGTGGCAGCGCAGGCGGCGAGCGAGGCGCGGGCCAAGGCGCAGGAGCGTCAGTTGGCCGAGTCCGAGCAACGCGCGTCGCGCCTGGGCGAATCGCTGCTGAAACAGGCGGCCGAGCTGGCGGCCTCGCAAACGCAGGCCAAGGCGCAGGAGCGGCAGGCGACGGAGGCCGAGCAACGCGCGTCGCGGCTCGCCGAGCGGGTGGCAGCGCAGGCGGCGAGCGAGGCGCGGGCCAAGGCGCAGGAGCGTCAGTTGGCCGAGTCCGAGCAACGCGCGTCGCGCCTGGGCGAATCGCTGCTGAAACAGGCGGCCGAGCTGGCGGCCTCGCAAACGCAGGCCAAGGCGCAGGAGCGGCAGGCGA
>CAXUCL010000085.1:8682-9027 GCA_964249395.1 uncultured Rhizobiaceae bacterium | reverse complement strand
GGCTGGGGCCGGGGCTGGGAGGGGCGCTTCGACTACTTCTCGTTCCGGCCGCTCGCCGCCGCCTCCATCGGGCAGGTGCATCGCGCCCAGACCGCCGACGGCCGCGACCTGGCGGTGAAGGTGCAGTATCCGGGCGTCCGGCGGAGCATCGACAGCGACGTCGACAACCTCGAAACGGTCCTGCGGCTGCTCAACCTCGTGCCGCGCAGCGTCGACGTTTCGCCGCTCATGGCCGAGGCCAAGCGGCAGCTGCACGAGGAGGCCGACTACGAGCGCGAGGCGCGGTGCCTCCGGCGTTTCGGCGAGCTTCTCGGCGGCGACCCGGACTTCGCGGTGCCGGCGGTG
>CAXUCL010000085.1:0-8672 GCA_964249395.1 uncultured Rhizobiaceae bacterium | reverse complement strand
GCGGGAGCTCTTCCGCTTCCAGCTGATGCAGACCGACCCGAACCTCGCGAACTACCGCTTCGATCCGGCGAGCGGCCGGATCGTGCTCCTCGACTTCGGAGCGACCCGCGCCTTTCCCGCGGCGTTCGTCGAGACCTGCCGCGGTCTCGCGCGGGCGGCGCTTCTCGGAGACGCGGTTGCCGTCGAGCGCGGGCTCGTCGCCGCCGGCTATCTCGATGCACACACGGATCAGGCCCTGCGAGCGGCGATCGTCGAGACGTTCCTGGCCGCGACGGACGCGCTGCGGACGGGCGGCGTCTACGACTTCGCCGACGCAGGGCTCCTCGACGACCTGCGCGAGCGCGCCGAAGCGCTCGCCGCGACGGGCGCGATCCCGGCCGTGCCGCCGATGGACGCCCTGTTCCTGCAGCGCAAGCTCGGCGGCATCTACCTGCTGGCGCGGCGGCTGGGGGCGACGGTCGACGTCGGCGCCCGGCTGGCGGCCCACCTGTGAAGTCCCGCCGGCGCGCCGGGTTTCGCGCCCCAACGTCGCCGGACCGGCGACCGCGCCGGTAAACCCTTCGTCAACGGCGCGCGAGGCGCTGGCAACCGGCCGCACGATCGCCATTTGCACGCCGGTGGGTCGCCGTTTGCTGCAGTGCATGCAACCGGCCGCCGTTCGAAGGATTTCACAGCGTGGTTCCAACGTCCGTCGATGCGCCCCTCATGACCGTGCCGAGCTCCACCCCCGCCGCTTCCGCCGGCCGCACCGTCGTTCTCGCCGCGTTGGCGCTGCTCCTCGCCGGTTGCAACTTCGGGGCCAAGGAAGAAAAGGCTGCCGCCCCGCCGCCCTCCAAGCCTGAGGTCGGCTTCGTCACGGTGCGGACGCAGACCGTGCCGCTCACCACCGAGCTCGTCGGCCGCACCGCGGCGTTCGAGACCTCCGAGGTGCGGCCGCAGGTGAGCGGCCTCGTGCAGGCCCGGCTGTTCGAGGAGGGCGCCGAGGTGCGCCAAGGGCAGAAGCTCTACCAGATCGACCCGAGCCTGTTCGAGGCCGCCGTCGCCGAGGCCGAGGCCAGCGTCGCCAACGCCCGCGCGGCGGCCGAGCGCGCCCGCGTCCAGGCCGAGCGGCTCCAGCCCCTCGCCCGGCAGGGCGTGACCAGCCGGCAATCCTTCGACGACGCGCAGGCCGCCGCCGACGCGTCGGCCGCGGCCCTGGCGCAAGGCGAGGCGCAGCTGGAGACCGCCCGGATCAACCTGCGCTACAGCAGCGTCGACGCCCCGATCGCGGGGCGCATCGGCCGCTCGCTGTTCACCACCGGCGCGCTGGTGTCCGCCGGCCAAACGGCGCCGCTCGCCACCATCCAGCGGCTCGACCCGATCTTCGTCGACATCCAGCAGTCCTCCGCCGCGCTCCTGAAGCTGCGGCGGGCGCTGGCGGCCGGCGAGGCCGGACAGGCCGACACGGCGGCGGTTAAGCTGAAGCTCGAGGACGGTAGCGACTACCCGCTGCCCGGCACGTTGCAGTTCACGGAAGTCACCGTCGCGCCCGACACCGGCACCGTCACGGTGCGCGCCAGCTTTCCCAATCCGGACGGGCTGCTGCTGCCCGGTATGTACGTGCGCGCCGTTCTCACCCAGTCGCAGGTCGCCGACGCCATGCTCGTGCCGCAGCAGGGTGTTCAGCGCGACGCGAACGGCGAGGCGAGCGCGCTCGTGGTGGCGGCCGGCGACAAGGTGGAGCGGCGGGTCGTCGAAGTGGCGCGCGCCGTCGGCGACCGCTGGCTGGTGACAGCCGGGCTCGCGGCCGGCGACCGCCTGATCGTGGAGGGCGCGAAGAAGGCCAAGCCCGGCGCCGAGGTGAAGGCGGTGGAGGCGAAGGGACCGGGCCTCGACGATGAGGTCGGCGAGAAGGGTGGGGGCCCGGTGCCGGTGGCCGAGGCGCGGCGGGGCGCCACGCTGTGATCAGCCGGGTCTTCGTCGACCGGCCGATCTTCGCCTGGGTCATCGCGATCGTGATCATGCTGGCGGGCGTCGGCGCGATCCTCACCCTGCCAGTGGAGCAGTATCCGGACGTCGCCCCGCCGCAGGTCAACATCCGCGCCACCTACACGGGCGCCTCGGCCGAAACGCTGGAGTCCAGCGTCACGCAGGTCATCGAGCAGCAGCTCACCGGCCTCGACGGCCTGACCTACTTCTCCTCCAACTCCAGCGCCGAAGGCCAGGTCACCATCCAGGCGACCTTCGACAAGGGCACCGATCCCGACATCGCCCAGGTGCAGGTGCAGAACCGCGTGCAGCAGGCCCTGTCCCGCCTGCCGGCGCAGGTGCAGGCGCAGGGCCTCACCGTCACCAAGTCGAACCCCGACTTCCTTCTGATCGTCGCGATCTACGACGAGACCGACCAGGCCACCGACGGCGACATCGCCGACTTCATCGCCTCGAACCTGCAGGAGCGGATCGGCCGCATCCGGGGCGTCGGCGACACCAACCTGTTCGGCGCGCAATACGCGATGCGCATCTGGCTCGATCCCGGCCGCCTGTTCTCGTTCGGGCTGATGCCGGCCGACGTGATCGCCGCGGTGGAAGCGCAGAACGCCCAGGTCGCCGCCGGCCAGATCGGCGCGCAGCCCGCCCCGCGCGAGCAGATGTTCAACGCCATCGTCACCGCCCGCTCGCGTCTGACGACGGCGGACGAGTTCCGCCGCATCGTGGTGCGCACCGAGCCGAGCGGCGCGCGCGTGCTCCTGGAGGACGTCGCCCGGGTCGAGATGGGCCAGGAGAACTACACCCGCTTCACCCGCTTCAACCGCCATCCAGCTTCCGGCATCGCCGTGCAGCTCGCCCCCGGCGCCGACGCCCTCCAGACCGCGGAAAGCGTGAAGGCGCTGGTGGAGGGCGAGCGCGGGTCGATGCCGGACGGCTACCGCGTCGCCTTCCCGCGCGACTCCACCGACTTCATCCGCTTGTCGATCGAGGAGGTCGTGAAGACCCTGATCGAAGCCATCGCCCTCGTGGTGGTGGTGATGTTCGTGTTTCTGCAGAACTGGCGCGCCACGCTGATCCCGACCATCGCGGTGCCCGTCGTCGTGCTCGGCACCTTCGGCGTCCTGGCGCTGTTCGGCTTCTCCATCAACACGCTGACCCTGTTCGGCCTCGTTCTGTCGATCGGCCTCCTGGTGGACGACGCGATCGTGGTGGTGGAGAACGTCGAGCGCGTGATGGAGGAGGATCCGGACATCTCCCCGCGCGAGGCGACGCTCCGGTCGATGGGCGAGATCCAGACGGCGCTGATCGCCATCGCGCTGGTGCTGTCGGCCGTGTTCCTGCCGATGGCCTTCTTCGGCGGCTCCACGGGCGTGATCTACCGCCAGTTCTCCGTCACCATCATCGCCGCCATGGCGTTGTCGGTGGTGGTGGCGCTGGTGCTGACTCCCGCCTTGACCGCGACGCTGTTGAAGCGCCGCGCCAACGGCGAGACGTCCGGTCGTCGCCGTCGGACGGGCGGCCTGTTCCGCGGCGTCTTCCGGGGTCTCGCGCACGGCTTCAACCGCGGCTACGAAGGGCTGCAGCGCGGCTACATGTGGGGCGTGCGCCGGGCGATCCGGCACTGGTTCCTGTCGCTCCTGGCGTTTGCGGGCGTCGTCGCCGCGCTGGCGTTCCTGTTCGTCAAGCTGCCCACCAGCTTCCTGCCGGTGGAGGACCAGGGCTACGGCATCGTGCAGTACACGCTGCCGCCCGGCGCGACGCAAACGCGGACGGTGGCGGCGGCCCAGACCATCGAGGACTACTTCCTCGGCCCGGAAGCCAAGAACACGTCGGGCCTGTTCACCGTGTCGGGCTTCCGCTTCTCGGGCTCGGGGCAGAACGTCGGCCAGGGCTTCGTGCAGTTCAAGCCGTGGGACGAGCGCGAAGGCGAGGAGAACGGCGCGGCGGCGGTGGCCCGGCGCGCCACCGGCGCCGTCGGCGGGTCGTTGCGCGACGCGCAGTTCTTCGCGCTGACGCCCCCGTCCGTGCGCGGCCTCGGCCAGTCGAACGGCTTCACCCTGCAGCTCCTCGACACGGGCGAACTCGGGCGCGAGGCGTTCAAGGCGCGGCGCGACGAGCTCCTCGCGAAGGCGACGAGCGACCCGTCGCTCGCCCGCGTCCGCCCGAGCGGCCTCGACGACGTGCCGACCCTCGCGGTGGTGATCGACGACGAGAAGGTCGGCGCGCTCGGCATCTCCCAGGCCGACGTCGACGCGACGCTCAGCGCCGCCTGGGGCGGCGTCTACGTCAACGACTTCGTCGACCGCGGCCGCGTCAAGCGCGTCTACGTCCAGGGCGAGGCGGGCGCCCGCGGCGCCGCCGAGGACCTCGACGACTGGCACGTTCGCACCGCCACCGGCGCCATGGCGCCGTTCTCCTCGTTCGCCCGGGTGGAATGGGGACAGGCGCCGACGGTGCTGACCCGCTTCAACGGCTTTTCGTCCTACCAGATCGAGGGCCAGGCGGCCGAGGGCCTGTCGTCCGGCCAGGCGATGGAGCGGATGATGGAGCTCGCCGGCGAGCTGGAAGGCGGCACGTCGGTGGAATGGAGCGAGCTGTCCTATCAGGAGCGGCTGTCGTCCGGCCAGGCGCCGATCCTCTACGGCCTGTCGCTCCTGGTGATCTTCCTGTGCCTCGCGGCGCTCTACGAGAGTTGGTCGATCCCGTTCTCGGTGATGCTGGTGATCCCGGTCGGTCTCGTCGGCGCCGTGCTGGCGGTGACGCTGCGCGGGCTCGACAACGACGTGTTCTTCCAGATCGGCCTGCTCACCACGATGGGCCTCACCGCCAAGAACGCCATCCTGATCGTGGAGTTCGCCGAACAGGCCGAGCGCGCGGGTAAGACGGCCTACGACGCGGCGATGGACGCGGCGCGCCTGCGCCTGCGGCCGATCCTGATGACCTCGCTCGCCTTCATCTTCGGCGTCGTGCCGCTGGCGATCTCGACCGGCGCCGGCGCGCAGAGCCGCATCGCCATCGGCACCGCGGTGATCGGCGGCATGCTGACGGCGACCGTGCTGGCGATCTTCTTCGTGCCGCTGTTCTTCGTGCTGGTGCGCCGGGTGTTCGCCGGGCGGCGCGCGGCGGACGAGAGCGTCGCCGCGCCGACCGCCGACGGACCTGCTCCCGTCCCGGCCGAATAAGCGGAAGGCGCGCCGGGGACGCGCCACGTCCGCCGCTCCTTCCCGGCGTCAGGCCGGAACGACAGGATCGCGGCGACGAAACCGTCCGTCATCGGATACAGGAACATCTGCGCGCCGGAGAACATCGGCCCCCTCGCTCCGCCGGCATGACCCGGATCGGCTCGAAGGGTCCGAGGGCTCGTCCGCCCCGTCTCGGCCCCGGCAGTTCGGAGCGCCCCCGTGAGGCGTGGCTTCCAGCGCCTCGTGCGCGCCGCCGCAACCGCGACCGCCCGCCGGTCAGCGCTCGCCGTCCTCCTCGGTCGGCGGCGTCGCCGCCTCGCCGTCCGGACCGGGGATGACGTAGCTGCCCGACAGCCAGCGGTTGAGGTCCACCGCCTTGCAGCGCGGCGAGCAGAACGGAAAGCTGGCGCGCTCGGCCGGCCGGCCGCATTCCGGACACTTGCGTTTCGGCCGGAACGCCGCGACCTTTCCCGGCGTCCCGCTCACGAGGCCGCCGGCTCCGGCGCGGGCGACCGCCCGAGCACGTCGTAGCCGGCGCCGCCGAGGAGTGACACGGCCTCGTAGAGCGGCAAACCGACGACGTTGGTGTAGGAGCCGACGAGCCGCACCACGAAGCGCCCTGCGAGACCCTGGATCGCGTAGCCGCCGGCCTTGCCGCGCCATTCGCCGGAAGCGACGTAGAACTCGATCTCCTCGCGCGCCAGGCGCTTGAAGCGCACGCGCGACTCCACGACGCGGATGCGGGGGCGGTCGGCGTCGGGGCCGAGGAGGCAGAGGCCGGTGAACACGCGGTGCATGCGTCCCGACAGGATGCGCAGGTTCGCGACGGCGTCCTCGCGCAGGTCCGCCTTCGGCACGATCTGGCGGCCGACCGCGACCACGGTGTCGGCGCCCAGAATCAGGGTGTCGTCGAGCGTCGAGTGCTCCACCAGCGCTTCGCGGGCGCTCTCCACCTTCTCGCGGCACAGGCGGCGGGCGAGCGAGCGCGGATGCTCGGAGCGCGCGGGCGTCTCGTCGACGTCGGCCGGCATGAGAGCGTCCGGCGCGATGCCGGCCTGCGCGAGCAGTTCCAGGCGGCGCGGCGAAGCGGACGCCAGCACGAGCCGCAGACGGGTCGCCGGGGCGCGCATGCCAGGTCTTACTTGAAGCGGTAGGTGATGCGGCCCTTGGACAGATCGTAGGGCGTCATCTCGACGAGCACCTTGTCTCCCGTGAGCACGCGGATGCGGTTCTTGCGCATGCGCCCGGCCGTGTGGGCGATGATCTCGTGCTCGTTCTCGAGCTTGATCCGGAACGTCGCGTTGGGCAGAAGCTCGGTGACGGTGCCCGGAAACTCCAGAACTTCTTCTTTCGGCATCGATGATCCTTCGTGGGGGCGTCGTTTCGCGTGTCGGAACGCGCGACGACGCCGGGCGGCGGCACGCCGCCTGGCGAAAACCTGGCTGAAGCCGCCTCCATCGGCGCTTCGCGCTCGAAAATCAAGCGCAAGGGTTCCGCCGCGCCGCTTAAAATCGGAGGGCGCCGGCGCCGGATCCGGCCCTCGGCGCGCGAGCGACCGCCGGGCGGTTCAGCCCGACACGCGCTCGACCTCGGCGCCGCAGGCCACCAGCTTCTCTTCCAGCCGCTCGAAGCCGCGGTCGAGGTGGTAGACCCGGTTCACCACCGTTTCGCCCTCGGCCACCAGGCCGGCGATCACGAGCGACACGGAGGCGCGAAGGTCGGTCGCCATCACCGGCGCGCCGGCGAGCCGCGGCACGCCCTCCACCCGCGCCACCTGGCCGCTGAGCGAGATGCGCGCCCCGAGCCGGGCGAGTTCCTGCACGTGCATGAAACGGTTCTCGAAGATCGTTTCGGTGATGTGCGACACGCCGTCGGCGCGGGTCATCAGCGCCATGAACTGCGCCTGCAGGTCGGTCGGGAAGCCGGGGAACGGGTCGGTCACGACGTCCACCGGGCGAAGGCCGCCGCCGTTGCGCGACACCCGGATGCCGTTCGGCACGCCCGTCACCTCTACGCCCGCGCTTTTCAGCGCCGCGAGCGCCTCGTCGAGCAAGGCGACGCGCGTGCCCTCCAGCGTCACGTCGCCGCCGGTCATGGCGACCGCCATGGCGTAGGTGCCGGTCTCGATCCGATCCGGCAGGACGCGGTGACGCGCGCCGGACAGCGCCGTCACGCCCTGTATCCGGACCGTCGCGGTGCCGGCGCCCTCGATCCGCGCGCCCATGGCATTGAGGCAGGCGGCGAGGTCGGACACTTCCGGCTCGCGCGCGGCGTTCTCGAGCACCGTTTCGCCCTTGGCAAGCGAGGCGGCCATCATCAGGACGTGCGTCGCGCCGACCGACACCTTCGGGAAGCGGTAGCGGGCGCCGCGCAGGCCGCCCGCCGCGTCCGCCACGACGTAGCCGTTCTCGATCTCGATCCGCGCGCCGAGCGCCCGCAGCCCGTCGATGAACAGGTCCACCGGCCGCGTGCCGATGGCGCAGCCGCCCGGCAAGGACACGCGCGCCTTGTGCATGCGCGCCAGCAGCGGCCCGATCACCCAGAACGAGGCGCGCATCTTGGAAACGAGCTCGTAGGGCGCCGTGGTGTCGACGATGGTGCGGGCGGTGAAGTGGATGGTGCGGCCGCCGCGCCCGTCCTGCGCCAGGCGCTTGCCCGACACCGCGTAGTCGACGCCGTGGTTGCCGAGGATGCGGATCAGCTGCTCGACGTCGGCGAGATGCGGCACGTTCTCCAGCGTCAGCGTGTCGTCGGTGAGGAGCGAGGCGATCATCAAGGGCAGCGCCGCGTTCTTGGCGCCCGAGATCGGGATGGTGCCGTTGAGCGTGTTGCCGCCCCTGATGCGGATGCGATCCATGCCTCGTCCAGCCCCATCGGGCGCGGGGCGGGCCCTGGCGCCGTTCGTCGTGTCGCGATGCGACCGGCCCGGGGGCCGGATCAAGCCGCGTCGTTTATACGAGCGGGAGCGGACATTCAAACGGCCGAGCGCCGCCGCGTGCCCGTCTCGACGAACGGGCGCAAGCCCCCAGGGATGGTGCGCTCCCCTTGGTCGCTTCCGGGCCCGGACCCAACGAAACGACGGCCAGTCGGTGCGGTGGCGGGATGCGCTCGGCGCTATTCGGGACGGACCATTGCGGCCAGACCGAAGACGACGAGGGCGCCGAGGGCGATCTTCCAAGCGTCCGAGCGCTGCCGCAGGCCATAAACGTCGAAGGGGCGGATGATCTGCACGAGCATGGCGAACACGAGGAGGATCGAGAGGAACTTGGCCATCGGAAGCGGACGATAGGCCGGGACGGCAGCGTCCTCAACGCCGAGGCCGACCGCCGCGGCGCTGGTCAGACCCGGCGCAACTCCCCGGTGGCGACCACCGGGCCGGTGGGCTGGCCGGTGGGCGAACCGCCGGCGGGCTCGCGCGAAATGGCGAGCACCCCGCCGTCGCCCTCGTTCATCAGGCCGGGGCCGACCGGCATCTGCGCCGGGGCGCCGGGCTTCAGGATCCCGAGCGAGCGCGGCCGGGCG
>CAXUCL010000084.1:0-9055 GCA_964249395.1 uncultured Rhizobiaceae bacterium | reverse complement strand
CCATGTCGGCGGCGGTCTCCAGGTAGACGTGCTTCGGCGCGATCCCGAGGCCCGGCCAGAGCGGCTGGCGCGCGTGGCACATGGCGCAGCGCGACTGGACGATCGACTCGGCCTCGGCGAACCGCGCCGAGGTCGCGAGCGCCAGTTCCGGGTCCTTGGTCCAGCGCGTTTCGGCGGCCTCCGCCGCGACCGTGGGCTCGGGGCGCCAGCCGGGCGCGCCGGACAGCGCCATCACGAGCACGAACAGTGCGCCCGCCGCCCCCCAGCACCACCAGAGCCGCGCGCCGGTCTTGTGCATCGTGTTGAAGAAGTGCCGGATCACCGCGCCCATCAGCAGCACCAGGCCGGCGATCGCCCAGTTCCAATCGGTCGCGAAGGCGAGCGGATAGTGGTTCGACAGCATCAGGAACAGAACGGGCAGCGTCAGGTAGTTGTTGTGCAGCGAGCGCTGCTTGGCCTCCTGCCCGAGGCGGGCGGCGGGCGTGCGGCCGGCCTGCAGGTCCGCCACCGCGATCCGCTGGTTCGGAATGATGGTGAAGAACACGTTGGCGGTCATGATGGTCGCGATCATCGCGCCCGTGTGGAGCATGGCCCCGCGCCCGGAGAACACCCGGTCGAACAGGAAGCTCGCGAGAACGATGTAAACGAACAACGCCGCGAAGAGCGCGGTGTCGTTGGTCTTGAGGGGCGAGCGGCAGAGCGCGTCGTAGACGAGCCAGCCGGCGGCGATGCCGCCCGCGCCGATCAGCGAGGCGGCCCAGACCGGCAGGTCGGCCTTGGTTGCGTCGATCAGGAACAGCTCGGCCCCGACGTAGTAGACGAGGAACAGGAGCGCTGCGCCCGACATCCAGGTCGCGTAGGACTCCCATTTGAACCAGACGAGGTCGTCGGGCATCCCGTCCGGCGCGACCGTGTATTTCTGCACGTGGTAGAAGCCGCCGCCGTGCACCTGCCACGCCTCGCCGCCGACGCCGGCCGGCAAGGCGCGCGGCCGGCGCAGGCCGAGGTCCAGCGCGATGAAGTAGAAGGACGAGCCGATCCAGGCGATGGCGGTGACGACGTGCAGCCACCGCACCGCGAAGCTCAGCCAGTCGTAGAGGTAGGTTGCCATCGTGTCAGGGCTTCCGGCACGCATTTCCAGAGTGACGCGGCAGCGCTCGCCTTGGAGCGCCGGCAGCGAAGCTTCCTCCTTCTCCCGAGTCGGGAGAAGGTCGCGGCAGCGGGATGAGGGAATGAAGGGCGCGATGGTTGGTGCCCCACGACCCCCTCACCCGACCCTTCGGGCCTCCGGGGCGAGCCGCTTGTCTCGCCCGTCCTTCGGACCCCTCTCCCGACTCGGGAGAGGGAAGGGCGCCCCTTTCTGCGCGGCCGGCGCGAGCCAGGCAGGACTAAGAGCGAACCCCCTCCACGTACCAGTCCATCTTCAGGAGATCGCCGTCGGGAATCGTCTGGCCGCTCGCCACCCGCTCGGCGCCCGCCTGGTCCTTGATCGGGCCGGTGAAGACCTTGTAGGCCCCCGACTTGGTGTCGTCGACGATCCGCTGCGCGGCGGCGCGCACGTCGGCCGGCATCTTCGGGTTGAACGGCGACATCTGCACGAAATCCTCCTTCATGCCGTGCCACACGTCGCCGGGCTTCCAGGTGCCGTCGAGCAGCGCCTGCACGGTCTGGACGTAGTACGGCCCCCATTGGTCGACGATCGCCGTCATGTGGGCGTTCGGCGCGAAGCTCGTCATGTCCCAGGCCTGCCCGAAGGCCACCGCGCCGCGCTGCTCGGCCGCCTGCAAGGGGCCGGGGCTGTCGGTGTGCTGGGTGATCACGTCGGCGCCCTGATCCATCAAGGCTTTCGCCGCGTCGGCCTCCTTGGCCGGGTCGTACCAGGAGTTCACCCAAACGACGCTGGTCTGGAAGTCCGGCTTCACCTTGCGCGCCGCCAGCGTGAAGGCGTTGATGCCCATCACGACTTCGGGGATCGGAAACGAGGCGACATAGCCACCCTTCCCCGACTTCGACATCATGCCGGCGATGGTGCCGAGCACGGCGCGGCCCTCGTAGAAGCGCGAGTTGTAGATGCCGAGGTTCTGGCCCGTCTTGAAGCCGGTGGCGTGCTCGAACGCGACGCGCGGGAACTGGCGTGCCACCTTCACCGTCGGCTCCATGAAGCCGAACGAGGTGGTGAAGACGATGTCGTTGCCTTCCTGGGCGAGGCGGCGGATGACGCGCTCGGCGTCCGGCCCTTCGGCGACGTTCTCGACGAAGCTCGTTTCGACCTTGTTGCCCAACGTCTCGACGAGGAACTTGCGGCCCTGGTCGTGGGCGTAGGTCCAGCCGAAGTCGCCCACCGGCCCGACGTAGACGAAGGCGGCCTTCACCTTCTCCTTCTTCTCCTGCGCGCCGGCCAAGCCGGCCGGCAGGATGGCCGAGACGCCGAGCGCGCCGGCGGTGCCGATAAGGCGGCGGCGGGTGAGGTGGATCATGGGAACGCTCCTTGTTGGATGAACGGTTGCGGATGGCGTCAGGCGCCGGCCCGGAAGGGCTTGGCGAGGCAGGCGGGCGCGGCCGCCGCTGCGCGGTTGCGGCCAGCGGAAATGAGGGCGAGCACCAGGATCGTCGCGAGGTAGGGCAGGCTCGACAGGAACTCCGGCGCGAAGACCGTCCAGCCGGCGGCCTTGGCCTGCAGCTCCAGCGTGATCACCGCGCCGAACAGGTAGGCGCCGAGCGCCAGGCGCCCCGGGCGCCAGGAGGCGAACACCACGAGGGCGATGGCGATCCAGCCGCGGCCGGCCGTCAGGCGTTCGGCCCACATCGGGGTCAGCACCAGCGAATAGAACGAGCCGCCGAGCCCGGCCATCGCGCCGCCGAACAGGACGGCGCCGTAGCGAACCTTCAGCACCGGGTAGCCGATGGCGTGGGCGGCGGCGTCCGACTCGCCGACCGCGCGCAGGATCAGCCCGGCGCGCGAATGCTTGAGGAACCACCAAACGGCGAACGTCATCGCCAAGGCGAGGTAGACGAGCGGCGAATGGCCGAACACGACGCGCCACAGCGGGTCGGCGGCCAGGGGCGCGGGAAACAGGAGCGGCAGCGTTTCGGTGGTGATGCCGACGAACGGACTGCCGGCGAGCGCCGAAACGCCGGTGCCGAAGATCGCGAGGGCGAGGCCCGTCGCGACCTGATTGGCCGTGAGCTGCAGGGTCAGAACGGCGAAGATCATCGAGGCGGCGCCGGCGGTCGCGGTCGCGGCGAGCGCGCCCAGCACCGGGCTGCCCGTGGTCACCGCGACGGCGAAGGCGGAAACCGCGCCGATCAGCATCATGCCCTCGACGCCGAGGTTCAGGACGCCGCTCTTCTCGGCCACCAGCTCGCCGAGCGCGGCGAGGAGGATCGGCGTCGCGGCGGCCGCGACCGTCATGAACACCGCAACGACGAACACGGCGCTCATTCGGCCGCCCCGGCCGGGGCGGCGACAACAGCCGGCGACGCCGTGGGGTGGCGGGACGCCGCGACCGTCTGCCGTTTGGCCGGCACCAGCCGATAGCGCACGAGGATGTCGAGCCCGAGCAGGAAGAACAGAGTCATCGCCTGGAACACGCCGATCGCCGCCGCCGGCAGGCCGATCGCGGTCTGCGCCGCCTCGCCGCCGACATAGGTGAGCGCCAGGACGAGGCTGGCGACGAGGATGCCGACCGGGTGGAGGCGGCCGAGAAAGGCGACGATGATCGCCGTGTAGCCGTAGCCGGTCGGGAACGCCGGCACCATCTGCCCGAAGGGACCCGCCGCCTCGAACGCGCCCGCGAGCCCCGCGAAGCCGCCGCCGGCCATCAGCGTCAGCCAGACCGTGCGCGTTTCGCGAAAGCCGCCGTAGCGCGCCGCGTTCGGCGCGAAGCCGACCACCCGCACCCCGAAGCCGGCGACGGTGCGCGCCATCACGAAGGCGGCGAGCAGCGCCAGCGCGGCCGCCACCGGCACGCCGAGGTGGATCAGGGTGTTCTCGACGACGATCGGCAGGATCTGCCATTCGGTGAACAGCGCGGTCTGCGGGAAGTTGAAGCCGGCCGGGTCCTTCCACGGCCCGCGCATCAGGTAGTAAAGGAGCTGGACCGCGACGTAGTTCAGCATGAGGCTGGACAGGATCTCGCTCACCCCGAGTCGAGTGCGGAGCCAAGCCGGCACGACCGCCCAGAGCATGCCGCCGGCGATGCCGGCGCCGAGCATCAGCGGCAGGATCCACGCGCCCGCCGCGTCCATCGTCAGCAGCGCGACGCCGGTGGCTCCGAGGCCGCCGAGCACGTACTGCCCTTCCGCGCCGATGTTCCAGACGTTCGCCCGGAAGCCGATCGACAGGCCCGTCGCGATCAGCGCCAGCGGCGCGGCCTTCACCAGGAGGTCCTGCCAGCGGTAGGCGTCGAACAGGGGCGACACGAAGATCTCGCGCACCGCGCCGACGCCGTCGTAGCCGAGCGCGGTGAAGGCGCAAGCGCCGACGAGGAGCGTCAGCGCCACCGCGAGCGCCGGCGCGGCGAAGGCCATGACGCGGCTGGGCGCGAGCCGCTTCTCGAACTCAAGCGCCATGGGCGGCGGCCCCGATCGGGTGCGAGACGGTCAGGTGCGGCGCCGGCTCGTCCGCAGGCGCGCCGTGGACGCCGCCCATCGCCAAGCCGATCGCCTCGACGGACACGGTCTCGCGGTCCATCGCCGGCGACAGGCGTCCCTCGTTGATCACCGCGATCCGGTCGGCCAGCTCCAAGAGCTCGTCGAGGTCCTGGCTGACGACGACGATGGCGGCGCCGCGGCCGGCGAGATCGAGCATCGCCTGCCGGATGAAGGCGCTGGCGCCGGCGTCGACGCCCCAGGTCGGCTGCGACACGACCAGCACCGACGGCTCCTGGCCGATCTCGCGGCCCATGATGAACTTCTGCAGGTTGCCGCCCGACAGGCTTCCCGCCAGCGCCCGCACGCCCGTCGCCTTCACGGAGAAGCCTCGCATCACGCCGCCGGCGTAGTCGCGCGCGGCCTTCGTCCGGATCACGCCGAATCCCGCCAGGCTCATGCGCTTGCGGGCGGACAGGACGGCGTTCTCGGCGAGCGTCATCGCCGGCACGGCGGCGTGCCCGTTGCGCTCCTCCGGCACGACGCAAAGGCCGAGCCGCCGCCGCTCCGAGACCGTCGCGCCCGACACGTCCGTTCCGTCGATGGCGATCCGCCCGGCGCCGGGCAGGCGCTCGCCGGACAACGCCGCGACGAGCTCGTTCTGCCCGTTGCCGGCCACCCCCGCGATGCCGAAGATCTCGCCCGCCCGGACGCGGAAGCCGACGGATCGCAGGCTCGTGCCGAAGGGTGGCTCGCCGGGCATCGCGAGCTCGGACACGGCGAAGCGGTCGGCCCCGAGCGCGCCCGCCGGTTTGGGCGAAAGGTCCCGCAGCTTGGCGCCGATCATCATCTCGGCCATGCGGCGGGTGGATTCGGCGGCCGGATCGCAAGTTCCGACGACGCGCCCCGCCCGCAGCACCGTCGCAGCACCGCAGAGCGCTTTGATCTCGGCGAGCTTGTGCGAGATGTAAAGGATCGAGCAGCCTTCGCCGCTCAGCTGGCGCAGCGTCGCGAACAGCTTCTCGACCTCCTGCGGCGTCAGAACGGAGGTCGGCTCGTCCATGACGAGGAGCTTCGGCTTCGTCAGGAGCGCACGGACGATCTCGATGCGCTGGCGCTCGCCGACCGAGAGCGTGTGGACGTGGCGGTGCGGGTCGAGGGCGAGACCATAGGATTCCAGCACGCCGCGCACCGACCGCTCGAGCTCGCGCCGTGGCGGCGGATGGTCGAGGCCGAGCGCGACGTTCTCCAGCACCGTCATCGCCTCGAACAGCGAGAAGTGCTGGAACACCATGCCGACCCCGAGCCGGCGCGCTTCGCGCGGGCTGCGTATCGTCGCCGGGCGGCCGTCCCAGCGAATCTCGCCCGCGTCGGCGGCCACGATGCCGTAGACGATCTTCACCAGCGTCGACTTGCCGGCGCCGTTCTCGCCGAGCAGCGCGTGGATCTCGCCGGGCTCGACGGCGAACGACACGTCCTCGTTGGCGACGACGCCCGGAAAACGCTTCGTGATGCCGGAAAGCTGGAGGCGCGGCGCCATGCGGGAGAGGTCAACCCGTGGATCGGACGTCAGGCACTATGACACCGCGCGTTCGTCTCTGCCAAGCGATCGGGCAGCAAATCCTGTTGATCCGAAAGCAGGCAGACGGCGATCTCGGCGGCGGCGAGCGCGGCGATCACCGCCGGGCGCTTGTCGCGCAAGGCGCCGCCGCCGATCGGCAGCGTCAGATCGGCGACGAGCGCGTCCTCGCCGGTCTCGCGCAGGTGGCGGCGGAAGGTCTCGCGCTTGGTCGCCGAGCCGATCATCCCGACGTAGGCGGCGTCGCGGCGGCGCAGCGCGGCGGCGGCGATCAGGAAATCGAGCGGGTGGTCGTGCGTCATGACGACGAAGGCGGTGCGCGGGGGCGCCGCGGCGACGTCCGCCTCGGGGATCGCGCTCGCGCGGCGCTCAACGCCCGGCGGCAGGCCGGCGAGCGCTTCCGCGCGCCCATCCACCACGAGCAGGCGGATCGGCAGGAGTGCGAGCGCGCGGCTGAGCGCCTGCCCCGTGTGGCCGGCGCCGAACAGGATCGCCAGTGGTTGCGCGGCCCGTTCCGCCGCCTCGCGCGCTTCCTCGTCGGCGAGCCTCCTCGCGTCGACGCGTTCGAGAGCGAGCGTGACGTGGCCGCCGCAGCATTGGCCGATGCGGGGACCGAGCGGCACGGCGAGCGTCGCGCGGGGTTCGCCGGTGCGGATCATGGCGCGGGCGGTCTCGATGCCGGACAGTTCCAAGCGGCCGCCGCCGACGGTGCCCTGGACGGCGTCCAGCGTCACCAGCATCGCGGCCCCCGCTTCGCGGGGCGTCGAGCCCTTCGCGGCCGAGACGCGCACCAGCACGGCGGGGAGGCCGGCGTCGAGGCACTCGCGCATGAGGGTGGAGAGAGGGGTCACCATATGGGCATCCGCTCGGCGCAGTCGCCCGTCCAGCGAGCGCCGTTCCTCGCCCCTGCGGGGAGAGGGTGGCTGCTGCGAAGCAGCAGACGGGTGAGGGGCATGCGGCGTCCGCGTTTATCCGCATGCGCCGCTCGGCTTCGCCGACCCCTCATCGCCCTGCTGGGCACTTCTCCCCGCTGGGGAGAAGAAAGCGGCTTCAGCCTGTCGTTACCGATGCTCACCCGCCCCGCACCGCTTCCACGGCGGCGAGCACCCGCTCCGGCGTCGCGGGGGCGTCGAGGTCGGGGAAGGCTCGGCCATCACCGGCCGCCACCACCGCGTCGGTGAGCGCCGAGAACACCGAGATCGCCAGCATCAAGGGCGGCTCGCCCACCGCTTTGGAGCGGTGCACCGTGTCGGCGGGGTTGTCGCCGTCCCACAAGCGGATGCGCAGGTCCGCCGGCCGGTCGTTGGCGGTCGGCACCTTGTAGGTGGAAGGGGCGTGGGTGCGCAGCCGCCCGGCGGCGTCCCACCAGAGCTCCTCGGTGGTCAGCCAGCCCATGCCCTGCACGAAGCCGCCCTCGATCTGCCCGCGGTCGAGCGCCGGGTTCATGGAGCGGCCGCAATCGTGCAGGATGTCGGCGCGCAGCACCCGGTTCTCGCCGGTGAGCGTGTCGATCACCACTTCCGAGCAGGCCGCACCGTAGCTGAAGTAGAAGAACGGCCGTCCCTTCGCGGTGGCGCGGTCGAAGGAAATGTCGGGCGTCGCGTAGAAGCCGGTCGCCGACAAGGAAACGCGCGCGAGGTAGGCTTCGGCCACGAGGTCGGCGAAGCGCTTTTTGTGGCCCGCGATCCGCACCCGGTTCGGCAGGAAGCGCACGTCCTCGTGGGCGACGCCGTAGCGCTCGGCCGCGTAGGCGACGAGCCGTTCCTTGATGGCGCGGGCGGCGTTCAGGGCCGCCATGCCGTTGAGGTCCGAGCCCGAAGAGGCGGCCGTGGCCGAGGTGTTCGGCACCTTGTCCGTTCGGGTCGCGGTGACGCGGATGCGGTCGACGTCGATCTGGAACTCGGCCGCCACCACCTGCGCCACCTTGGTGAACAGGCCCTGCCCCATCTCGGTGCCGCCGTGGTTCAGGTGAACCGTGCCGTCCTTGTAGACGTGGACCAGGGCGCCGGCCTGGTTGAGGTGCGTCGTGGTGAAGGAGATGCCGAACTTCACCGGCGTCAGCGCCAGGCCCTTCTTGCAGATCGGGTTCGCCGCGTTGAAGCGGCGCACGCCCTCGCGCCGCGCGCGGTAGTCGGACGTCTGCTCCAGCTCGGCGACCAGCGCGGCGATGATGGAGTCCCGCACCTCCATGCCGTAGGGCGTGACCGCACCGCCGCCGGCCGGGTAGAAGTTGCGCTTGCGCACGTCCAGCGGGTCGAGCCCGAGCGAGAACGCGATCCGGTCCATCGCCGCTTCCGCGCCGAGCATGCCCTGCGGGCCGCCGAAGCCGCGGAAGGCGGTGTTGGAAACGGTGTGCGTTTGCAGGCGTCGCGATCGGATGCGCGCGGCCTTCAGGTCGTAGGCGTTGTCGGCGTGGAACATCGCGCGGTCGGCGATGGCGCCCGACAGGTCCTTGGAACAGCCGCAGCGGATCAGGTGGCGGACGTCGGCGCCGAGGATGCGCCCTTCCTCATCGACGCCGACCTCGTAGCTGATCCGCGCCTCGTGGCGCTTGCCGGTGATCGCCATGTCGTCGTCGCGGTCGAGCCGGCATTTGGCCGGCCGCCCGGTCGCGCGGGCCACCAGCGCGCAGACGCTGGCGAACAGGGCGGGCTGCGATTCCTTGCCGCCGAAGCCGCCGCCCATGCGCCGCACCTCGACCGTCACCTGGTTGTCGGCGAGGCCGAGGGCCTTGGCGACGTTGTGCTGCACCTCCGACGGGTGCTGGGTGGAGGAGCGGATCGTCATGTCGCCGTCCTCGCCGGGATAGGCGACCGCGATCTGGCCTTCGAGGTAGAAGTGGTCCTGCCCGCCGACGTCGATGCGGCCGCGGACGCGGTGCGGCGC
>CAXUCL010000083.1:2641-9233 GCA_964249395.1 uncultured Rhizobiaceae bacterium | reverse complement strand
GTTTCGAGCTCGGCGATCGTCTCGTCCCGTTCCACCCGGTCGCCCGGCTTCTTGAACCACTGCCCGACGGTCGCCTCCGTCACGGATTCGCCGAGCGTCGGGACTTTGATTTCGGTGCTCATCGTGCGGTTCGGTTCTTTCGCGAGGGACGGGTCTAAAGAACGAGCGGACGGGCGCCGGGCTCAGCCGAGCGCTTCCTCCAGAAAGGCTTGCAACTGCGCCTGGTGCTTGCCCATGGTGCCGGCGGCGGGCGAGGCGGCGGCCGGCCGGCCGGCGTAGCGCACCTGCCGGCGCTCGGCGGCGATGTGCTCCAGCACCCATTCCAGATAAGGATCGGCGAAGCTCCAGGCGCCCATGTTCTTCGGCTCCTCCTGGCACCACACCATCTCGGCCTGCTTGAAGCGCGACAGCTCGCCGATCAGGGCTTTGGCCGGGAACGGGTAGAGCTGTTCGAGCCGCAGGAGGTAGACGTCGTCGATGGCGCGCTTCTCGCGCTCCTCGTAGAGGTCGAAGTAGACCTTGCCGGAGCAGAGAACGACGCGCCGCATCTTCGGGTCGCGCACGAGCTTGACCCCGCCCGCGTTCGTCTTGATCTCCGCGTCGTCCCAAAGCAGGCGGTGGAACGAGGTGTCGCCCGCCATCTCGGCGAGATCCGACACCGCCCGCTTGTGGCGCAGGAGGGATTTGGGCGTCATCAGCACCAGCGGCTTGCGGAAGTCGCGCTTCAGCTGCCGGCGCAGGGCGTGGAAGTAGTTCGCCGGCGTCGTGATGTTGGCGACCTGCATGTTGTCCTGCGCGCAGCTCTGCAGGAAGCGCTCGAGCCGGGCGGAGGAATGTTCCGGTCCCTGCCCCTCGTAGCCGTGCGGCAGGAGCATCACCAGGCCGGACATGCGCAGCCACTTGGCCTCGCCGCTGGAGATGAACTGGTCGATCACCACTTGCGCGCCGTTGACGAAGTCGCCGAACTGCGCTTCCCAGAGCGTCAGCGCGTTCGGCTCGGCGAGCGAGTAGCCGTATTCGAAGCCGAGCACCGCCTCCTCCGAGAGCATCGAGTTGATGACCTCGTAGGAGGCCTGCCCCTTGGCGACGTTCGCCAACGGCACGTAGCGCGTTTCGTCCGCCTGGTCGTAGAGCACGGAATGGCGCTGGCTGAAGGTGCCGCGCTCCGAGTCCTGCCCCGACAGGCGCACCGGATGGCCTTCCGCGACGAGCGTGCCGAAGGCGAGCGCCTCGGCGGTCGCCCAGTCGATCCCCTCGCCGCTTTCCACCATCCGGCCGCGGTTCTCCAGGAAGCGGGCGATGGTGCGGTGGACGTTGAAGCCGTCCGGCACGGCGACCAGCTTCGTGCCGACCTCGCGCAGCGTCTTCAAGGCGACCCCCGTCGCCCCGCGCCGCGGCTCGTCCTCGGCCGCCGCCCGGCGCATGCCGGCCCAGGCGCCGTCCAGCCAGTCGGCCTTGTTCGGGTTGTAGTTCTGGCCGGTTTCGTGCTCGGCGTCGAGATGCGCCCGCCATTCGGCGCGGCGCGCCTCGACGTCGGCGGCCGACACGACGCCTTCGGCGACGAGGCGCTTGGCGTAGATCTCCAGCGTCGAGGGGTGCGAGCGGATGACCTTGTACATCAGCGGCTGCGTGAAGCTCGGCTCGTCGCCCTCGTTGTGGCCGAAGCGGCGGTAGCAGAACATGTCCACCACCACGGGCTTGCGGAACTGCATGCGGAACTCGATCGCGATCTTCGCCGCGAAGGTCACGGCCTCCGGATCGTCGCCGTTGACGTGGATGATCGGCGCCTCGACCATCTTGGCGACGTCGGACGGATAGGGCGAGGAGCGCGACAGCCGCGGGTTCGTGGTGAAGCCGATCTGGTTGTTGATGATGACGTGCAGCGAGCCGCCGACGCGGTGGCCCTTCAGCCCCGACAGGCCGAAGCACTCGGCCACCACGCCCTGGCCGGCGAAGGCCGCGTCGCCGTGCAGGAGCAGCGGCAGCACGTGCGAGCGGTGCTCGGCCGGCACCGGGTCGAGGCCCGCGCGGCGGGCGAGCTGGTCCTGCTTGGCGCGCGCCTTGCCCATCACCACCGGGTTGACGATCTCGAGGTGCGACGGGTTGGCGGTGAGCGACAGGTGCACCGAGTTGCCGTCGAACTCGCGGTCCGACGACGCGCCGAGGTGGTATTTCACGTCGCCCGAGCCTTCCACGTCCTCGGGCTTGGAGGAGCCGCCCTGGAACTCGTGGAAGATCGCCCGGTGCGGCTTGTTCATCACCTGGCTGAGGACGTTCAGCCGGCCGCGGTGCGCCATGCCGAGCACGATCTCGCTGAGGCCCAGCTGGCCGCCGCGCTTGATGATCTGCTCCAGCGCCGGGATCAGCGACTCGGCCCCGTCGAGGCCGAAGCGCTTGGTGCCCTTGTACTTCACGTCCAGGAACTTCTCGAAGCCCTCCGCCTCGATCAGCTTGTTGAGGATGGCGCGCTTGCCTTCCGGCGTGAAGTCCGGCGTCTTGCCGTGGCCCTCGACGCGCTCCTGGATCCACTGCTTCTCGGCCGGGTTCGAGATGTGCATGAACTCGAAGCCGATCGTGCCGCAATAGGTGCGCTCCAGCACCTCCACCATCTGCCGGAGCGTCGCGAACTCCAGCCCCAACACGCCATCGATGAAGATCGGCCGGTCGTAGTCGGCCTCCGCGAAGCCGTAGGCCTTGGGGGACAGCTCGTTGTAGTCCTCGTCGGGCTGGGCGGCGATGCCGAGCGGGTCGAGCTTGGCGTGGAGGTGGCCGCGCACCCGGTAGGCGCGGATCAGCATCAGGGCGCGCACCGAGTCGCGCGTCGCCTGTAGGATCGCGGCTTCCGAAACGGAAGCGCTCTTGCCTGCCGCCGCGCCGCCGTCCTTCACAGCCGCCTCGGCCGCCTTCGCCCGCAGCTTGGTCTCGATCTTCAGCTCCGCCGCGCCCCAGTCGCCGTCGAGGGCGCTGACCAGCTCGCCGTTGGCGGCCTGCGGCCAGTTGGGCTTCGCCCAGGACGCGCCTTCGGCGTTCTTGAGGACGGTCGCCTTCTCGTCGGGCATCTCGCGGAAGAAGGCCGCCCAGTCGGGCGCGACCGACGCCTCGTCCCGTTCGAAGGCCGCGTAGAGCTCGGCGATGTAGTCGGCGTTGCCGCCGTAGAGGAACGAGGTCTCGGCGAAGAACTCGTTGCTGTCTGAGCTGCGTGCCATCGTTTGCAGTGTCCGGCGCCGGTTCGCCCGGCTCGCCGCCTCCCTTTTTAGTCCGTTTCGCGTGGCGTCGGGCTCGCTTCGGCCCTTGGCCTTCGTATGCCCTTCGCAAGAAGGACGATTGCGGTTTATCTGCGCCTGCGGCGCCCGACCGCGACGCCGTCGCAGCCGTCGCCCGTTCGCTTGGCCGCCCCGCTCATCCCCGCAGCACCTCGACCAGCGTCGCGCCGAGGCGGGCGGGCGAGGGCGACACGCGGATGCCCGCCGCTTCCATCGCCTGTATCTTCGATTCCGCGTCGCCCTTGCCGCCCGACACCACCGCGCCGGCGTGGCCCATGGTGCGGCCCTTAGGCGCCGTGCGCCCGGCGATGAAGCCGACCGTCGGCTTGCGGCGCCCGCGCTTGGCCTCGTCGGCCAGGAACTGCGCCGCCTCTTCCTCGGCCGCGCCGCCGATCTCGCCGATCATCACGATCGATTTGGTTTCCGCGTCGGCGAGGAACAGCTCCAGCACGTCGATGAACTCGGTGCCCTTCACCGGGTCGCCGCCGATGCCCACCGCCGTGGTTTGCCCGAGGCCCTCGTTCGTGGTCTGGAACACCGCCTCGTAGGTCAAGGTGCCGGAGCGCGACACGATGCCGACGTTGCCCGCCTTGAAGATGGTGCCGGGCATGATGCCGATCTTGCACTGGTTCGGCGTCATGACGCCCGGGCAGTTCGGGCCGATCAGCCGGGACTTGGACGTTTCCAGCTTGCGCTTCACCCGCACCATGTCCATCACCGGGATGCCTTCGGTGATGCAGGTGACGAGCGCGATGCCGGCGTCCACCGCTTCCTCGATGGCGGCCGCCGCGCCGCTAGGCGGCACGTAGATCACCGAGGCCGTGGCCCCGGTGCGCTCCTTCGCCTCCGCCACCGACGCAAAGATCGGCAAGGTCTCGCCGCCGGCGCCGGTCCAGCTTTCGCCGCCCTTCTTCGGATGCGTGCCCGCCACCATGGTGCCGGCGTGGTAGCTGATCGCCTGCTCGGTGTGGAACGTCCCGGTCTTGCCGGTCAGCCCCTGCACGATGACTTTGGTCGATGCGTCGACGAGGATGGACATGAAGGGATCGCTGCTCCTGGCGGTCAGCTTTTGAAAGGATTGATGACTTGCACGCCGTCGTATGACTGACCGTGGCTCAGATCTTCGGTGTAGAGGACGCTGATACCCAGTCGTCGCGAGGCGGCGATGAGCGCGGCGTCCCAGTAGGAGATTTGATACCGCTGGGCGAGGAGAACCCCCATCAGCACGACGTCCCGGTCGATCGGCTGGCAAGGGAAGCCTTGTAGGTGCTCCATCCACGCGTTCGCCTGCTCGATGGGCAGTCGATGCTTCTTGGTGGCGATCGTGTAGAATTCCGCGAGAACCTGCCCGGACAGCGAATGTGGGGCGGCTTCGAGCGTCTCGTGCGCGATGCGCCACTTGTCATGCTCGTCGGCCCGCCCGGTCGCGGCGTAGACGAGGACATTCGTATCAACGAAGCCGCTCCGCATACGCGTCCTCGCGGCTGAACTCGTAGTCCGCGCCGAGCGTCACGCCGGCATTCGCGCTCATCTCTTTCAAGCGTGCGAGTGCGGCCCTGCGATCCGCCTCACGTTTCTCGTCGTCCCGAGCCAGAGCCTCAAGGTGTTCGCGAACGAGGGCGTTGAGACTGGTCTGCCTTTGGTTGGCGACAAGTCGCACCTTACGCAACAAATCCTCGTCAACCGCAAGGGTGAGGTTTCTCGTCATGACGCTCCCAATCATACACAGTCGCACATAACTTGCGGATGGTTACATTTCAATGGGATGGCCGAGTCATGCCTCGCCGCAACGGCATTCGCCTTGGCGACCGTCCGTCATTTGCCCACCGCCGCCACGATCTTCTTCGCCGCGTCGTCCAGGTCGTCCGCCGCGGTGATCGCCAGCCCGCTCCCGTTCAGGATCGCCTTGCCCTTGTCGACGTTGGTGCCCTCCAGCCGCACCACCAGCGGCACGGTCAAGCCCACCTCCTTCACCGCCGCGATCACCCCTTCGGCGATCACGTCGCAGCGCATGATGCCGCCGAAGATGTTGACCAGGATGCCGCGCACGTTCGGGTCGGCGGTGATGATCTTGAACGCCGCCGTCACCTTCTCCTTCGAGGCGCCGCCGCCGACGTCGAGGAAGTTCGCCGGCTCCGCCCCGTAGAGCTTGATGATGTCCATCGTGGCCATCGCGAGGCCCGCGCCGTTCACCATGCAGCCGATGGTGCCGTCGAGCGCCACATAGGCGAGGTCGTGGCGCGAGGCCTCGATCTCCTTGGCGTCCTCCTCGCTCTCGTCGCGCAGCGCGCGCACGTCGTCGTGCCGGAACAAGGCGTTGCCGTCGAACGACATCTTGGCGTCGAGGACGCGCAACCGGCCGTCCCGCATGACGATCAGCGGGTTCACCTCCAGAAGGCTCATGTCCTTTTCGGTAAACGCCTTGTAGAGCAGCGGGAACAGCGTCTCGGCATCCGTGCGGCCCGAGCCGTCGAGCGCCAGGGCGTCGGAGAGTTGCGCCACGTCGGCCGCCGTGACGCCGGCCAGCGGGTCGATCGCCACCGTCACGATCTTCTCCGGTGTGTCGTGCGCCACCGCCTCGATGTCCATGCCGCCTTCGGTGGAAACGACGAAGGCCACGCGCCCCACCGAGCGGTCGACGAGCAGCGAAAGGTACAGCTCTCGCGCGATGTCGGCCCCGTCCTCGATGTAGAGGCGGTTCACCTGTTTGCCCGCCTCGCCGGTCTGCGCCGTCACCAGCGTGTTGCCGAGCATCTCGCGGGCGTGCGCCGCGGCCTCCTCGGCCGAGCGCGCCAGCCTGACGCCGCCCTTGGCGTCGGGGCCGAGCTCCCGGAACCGGCCCTTGCCGCGCCCGCCGGCGTGGATCTGCGACTTCACCACGTAGAGCGGCCCCGGCAGCCGCTTCGCCGCCGCTTCCGCCTCGTCGGCCGACGTGATCGCGACCCCGCCGGCCACCGGCGCGCCGAAGCCTTTGAGCAAGTCCTTGGCCTGGTATTCGTGAATGTTCATGGGTGGCTCTCCGACGGCGGCGTCGTCCCGCTCGGTGTCAGCTGGCTGAGGGCGTCCTCATAGGACGGCAGGGGTGAAGCGAAAAGCCGGTCGGTGACGAGCCGTCCGGCGATCCGCACCGCGCCCTGCGGCGAAACCGTGTCGAGGGACAGGACCGTTCCCGGCTCGTCCGGCCGGCCGAAGTGGGCGACGGTGAGGAGGGTGACGCCGCGCCCGCCCGGCACGCCGCCGACCAGGCGGACGGCGAGCAGCGGCGGCGCGATGCGAAGGTGTCCGTCGTCGTTGGCGAAGGCGGCGGCGCGCTCCGACTCGGCCATGGT
>CAXUCL010000083.1:0-2631 GCA_964249395.1 uncultured Rhizobiaceae bacterium | reverse complement strand
CGCTTGGCGTGACCATGGCCGAGTCGGAGCGCGCCGCCATCGCGGCGAGCGGCGTCACGAAGGAGAAAACCGAACAGGTCGCGACCGGCACGCCGGCGAGCGTCGCCTCGCCGACGGAAACGAGCACGTCGTCGGCGGATTTCGCGTTCGGATCGCCGCGCTGGAAGGCGCCGCCCGACCGCAGCTCCTGGCCCCACAGCATCGTCACCGGGGCGAGGCCGACGGGCTGCATTCCCAAATCCGCGAGCCGGCCGCGCGCGCCGGCGAAGCCCGCCTTCAAGCAGGCCGTTCGGAAGATGGCGGCGCCGTTCGGCAGCGTCGGGTCGGGGGTCGCGGCAGGGAGCTTCCACGACGCCGAAACGGCCGGCGCGCCGAGCAGGACGACGGTCGCGACGGCGAGCGCGACCCTCAGCACGGCCGCCGCCTCCCGCGCCCGCTCACGCGTCTTTCCTCACTTGAGGGCCGGCGCGATCGCGCGGCAGGCGTCCATCAGGCCCTCGACGGAGGAAACCGACGTCTCGAAGGCGGCGCGCTCCTCGCCGTTCAGCTCGATCTCGATCACGCGCTCGACGCCCTCCGCGCCGATCACGCAAGGAACGCCGACGTAGAGGTCCCGCTTGCCGTACTCGCCCTTCAGCGCTGCCGCGCAGGGCAGCACGCGCTTCTTGTCCTTGAGAAACGATTCCGCCATGGCGATCGCGGCGCTCGCCGGCGCGTAGTAGGCCGAGCCGGTCTTCAAGAGCCCGACGATCTCCGCCCCGCCGTCGCGGGTGCGCTGCACCACCGCGTCCAGCCGGTCCTTGGTGATCCAGCCCATCTTCACCAGATCCGTCAGGGGCACGCCCGCGACGGTGGAATAGCGCGTCAGCGGCACCATCGTGTCGCCGTGGCCGCCGAGCACGAAGGCCGAGACGTCCTCCACCGACACCTTGAACTCGTCGGCGATGAAATGGCGGAAGCGGGCCGAATCGAGCACGCCGGCCATGCCGACCACCTTCGCCTTCGGCAGATCCGAGAACCGCTGCAGCGCCCAGACCATCGCGTCGAGCGGGTTGGTGATGCAGATCACGAAGGCTTCGGGCGCGTATTTCTTGATGCCGGCGCCGACCTGCTCCATCACCTTCAGGTTGATGCCGAGGAGGTCGTCGCGGCTCATGCCGGGCTTCCTCGGCACGCCGGCGGTGACGATGCAGACGTCCGCCCCCTCGATCGCCGCGTAGTCGCTGGCGCCGGTCAGCCGCGCGTCGAAACTCTCCACCGGACCGGACTGGGCGATGTCCAGCGCCTTGCCCTGCGGCGTGCCTTCCGCGATGTCGAACAGGACGACGTCGCCCAGTTCCTTCAAGGCGACGAGATGGGCGAGCGTGCCGCCGATCATGCCGGAGCCGATGAGTGCGATCTTGTTGCGCGCCATGCCGCTTGTTCGTCCTCGTTCGTGTCGCCCCGCCGGGCCCGAAACGGTTCGATGCCGCACCGGCCCGAGCGACCCGGCTCGCCGGCGCCTTCAACGGCCGGCGGACCTTAGGCCCTCGGGCTTCGGCCTATAGTCCGCCGCATGGAGGCGCGCAACCGCGCGAAACGCGCCAAAGAAACATCAATCGTTTAGATCGGTTTTCGTTGACGTAAGCGTCAAACGACGCCGCCGCGACGCGCGGCCAAACCGGGCGAGAGCCGATGATCCGTCAGGCCCGCTCGGTTGTCGCCGGACCGGGGGCGTCCCCGGCCTCCGACGGCTCGCCGCGGGCGCGGTAGGCGTCCGAGCCCATCTCGACGAGGCGCGAGGCGGCGCGGGCGAACTCGAACGCCTCCGTGCCGGTTCTAGCCGTGTAGAGACCGTCGGCCGGCGCTTGCGCCGACACCACGAGCCGCCGGCCGGCGTCGTAGAGCGCGTCGACCAGCAGGATGAAGCGCTTGGCCTCGTTGCGCTCGGCGGCGCCCATCACGGGCACGCGGTCGAGCACCACGGTGTGGAAGCGCGCGGCGATCGCCAGGAAGTCCTCAGGCCCCAGCGGGCGGCGCATCAGGTCGTCGAAGGCGAAGCGCGCGACGCCGTTGCCGGCGAACGGCACCGGCACGATGCGGCCCTTCACCGACAGGCTCGCGGTTCGCGGCTTTTCGCCGGCGAGCAGCTGCCGGAACGTCTCGTCCATGCGCCGGTCGGCGTCGGGGCCGAGCGGCGTCAGGTAGAGGTCCGCCGCGCCGACGGTCGCCAGCCGGTAGTCGCCGGCGCCCGCGAGCCGCACGACGTCGACGCGGGTCTTCAGGAGTTCGACGAAGGGCAGGAAGTCGCCGCGCTTCAGGCCGTCGCGGTAGAGGTCGTCCGGGGCGACGTTGGAGGTGGCGACCAGCGTCGTGTTCGCCTCGAACAGCTCCGCGAACAGGCGGCGCAGGATGGTCGCGTCGGCGATGTCGGCGACCGCGAACTCGTCGAAGCACAGGAGCCGCGCGGTCTCGGCGATCCGCCGCGCCACCGCCGGGATCGGGTCGCCGCCGTCGCCGGTCGCCGCGCCGGCCCGCCGCTCGGCGGCGATCCGCTCGTGGACGTCCTTCATGAAGGCGTGGAAGTGGACGCGGCGCTTGGGAACGGCGCTCGCATGGCGGAAGAAGATGTCCATCAGCATCGTCTTGCCG
>CAXUCL010000082.1:0-9246 GCA_964249395.1 uncultured Rhizobiaceae bacterium | reverse complement strand
CGGCGGACGGCGACCCGCGCCGGCCGCGCCGGCCGTCTCGCGCAGGCTCGGCTCAAGCGTCATGACCGAACCTCCGACGGCTCCAGAGCTGGATGAGGTTGACGGCGAGCAGCATCGCGAAGGACGCGGCGAGCATCAAGGTCGCGAGCGCGGTGGCGGCCGCGTAGTTGAACTCCTCCAAGCGGAACACGATCAGGAGCGGCACGATCTCCGAGCGGTAGGGCTGGTTGCCGGCGATGAAGATCACCGAGCCGTATTCGCCGATGGCGCGCGCGAAGGTCAAGGCGAAGCCGGTGAGGATCGCCGGTACGAGCGTCGGCAAGACGACGCGCAGCACCGTTTGGAGCCTGGACGCGCCGAGCGTCGCCGCCGCTTCCTCGTATTCGCGGTCGAGCTCCTCGATCACCGGCTGCACGGTGCGGACCATGAAGGGCAAGGACACGAAGGCGAGCGCCACGGCGACCCCGAGCGGCGTGTAGGCGACGCGCAGGCCCATCGGCTCGAGCCAGGCGCCGATCCAGCCGTTGCGGCTGTAGAGGGCCGCGAGCGTCAGCCCCGCCACCGCCGTTGGCAGGGCGAAGGGCAGGTCCACGGCCGCATCGACGAGGCGCCGGCCCGGAACGCGGTAGCGCACCAGCACCCAGGCCAGCAGCAGCCCGAACGCGGCGTTGACGAGCGCGGCGGCAAGCGAGGCCCCGAAGGTCAGCTGCAGGGCGGCGAGCGTGCGCGCGTCGCCGGCGATAACGCCGAACTCCGCCCAGCCGATGCCGGACGCGCGCAGGATCAGGGCGCCGAGCGGGATCAGCACGATCAGCGCCAGGTAGGACACGGTGAAGCCGAACGTCATGCCGAAACCGGGCAGGACGCTCGGCCGACGAAAGCGGATCGGCCCGCTCGCTGCTGCCGCCATCGGCGCTCCTTCTAGGCCGCGTTTAGGGAAAAGCGCGACGGCCGGCGGTCAGTTGGCGGGCTTGTAGATCTGGTCGAAAACGCCGCCGTCGCCGAAATGCGTGGGCTGCACCTTCGCCCAGCCGCCGAACTGCGGGTCGTCGACGGTGACGAGGTCGAGCTGCGGGAAGCGAGCGATGTCCTCGGGCGCGGCGCTTTCGGGCTTGCGCGGCCGGTAGAAGTGCTTGGCGGCGATGGCCTGGCCTTCCGGCGCGTAGAGATAGCGGAGATAAGCTTCGGCGGCTTTCCGCGTGCCCTTGGCGTCGACGTTCGCGTCCACCACGGCGATCGGCGGCTCGGCGAGGATGGACAGCGACGGAACCACGATGTCGAACTGGTCGTCGCCGAGCTCGTTCAGCGTCAGGAACGCCTCGTTCTCCCAGGCGAGCAGCACGTCGCCGATGCCGCGCTGCGCGAAGGTGGTGGTGGAGCCGCGGGCGCCGGAGTCCAGCACCGGCACGTGCCGGAACAGGTCGGAAACGAAGCTCTTCGCCTTTTCCTGGTCGCCGTTGTTGGCTTTGGCCGCCCAGGCCCAGGCCGCCAGGTAGTTCCAGCGCGCGCCGCCGGAGGTCTTCGGGTTCGGCGTGATCACCTCGACGCCGTCCTTCACCAGGTCGCCCCAGTCGCGGATCCCCTTCGGATTGCCCTCGCGCACCAGGAACACGATCGTCGAGGTGTAGGGCGCCGAGTTGTCCGGCAGCTTGGTGCGCCAGTCGGCGGCGACCTTGCCGGACCGCTTGGCGATGGCGTCGATGTCGGCTTCGAGCGCCAGCGTCACCACGTCGGCGTCGAGCCCGTCGATCACCGAGCGGGCCTGCGCACCCGAGCCGCCGTGCGACTGGCGGATCGACACGGCCTCGTTGCCTTCGGCTTCCCAGTGCTTGGCGAAGGCCGCGTTGAAGTCCTTGTAGAACTCGCGCGTCGGGTCGTAGGACACGTTGAGGAGCGACTGGTCGGCGAGCGCCGGACCGGCGAGGCCGACGAGAACCGCCGTGCCGAGGAGGATGCGTCGGATCGACATGCTGGGACTCCCCTAATATCGACTGGATAGGTCGGGATTAGTTCGTCAGCCAGCGGCGCTTGTCAAGCCGGCTCGGCGATGCCCTCCGCAACCGGGGCGGCGGCGGCGCCGTCGTCGCCGTCCGCGTCGATGGATAGCGCGAGCGTGTCGGCTTCGGCGATGGTGGTGCGGTCCAGAACGTCGCGGGCCGACGTCGCGACGCGCGCGAAGACCCGGCGGATGGCGCAGGCGCCCTCGTCGACGCAATCTTCGCAACGTCGGTACGCCGTCCGGCTGAGGCAGGGCAATGGCGCCAGCGGGCCGTCGACGAGGCGCAGCACTTCGCCGTAGGTGATGGTGTCCGCCGGGCGGCGCAAGGCGTAGCCGCCGGACTTGCCGCGGCGGCTGGCAACGAAGCCCTCGCGCTTCAGGTCCAGAAGGATCTGCTCGAGGAAACGCCGGGGAATCTTCTGCCGCCGGGAAATCTCGGCGGCCGACAAACCCGCGCCGTTCGCCTTGGCGAGCTCTAGGAGAGAGCGGAGCGCGTAACGGGACCGTTGGGAAATCATGCTTCGGATGGCCGCTCGCGGGAAACTCTTATTCTACCAGGCCGGTCGGAATTAGCATGGTGCGGCCGCGATCGCCAGCGATGTCCTTGCGCGCCCGCCGTCCCGGCATCGAACGGCTTGCTTTCCGGGCGCGGCGACTTTAAGCGACGGCTCGCCGAACTTCGTGGGCGCCGCCGCGTTGCAGGCTCCGCCGCAGGCGCTTAAGTAGGGGCGGCGACAGCGATCCCCCCAAGCCATCAGAGCCCATCTTGAAGACACCCAAGGACACCGACTTCAACGAGCGCCGCAAGGCCGCCCTCGAAGCGCGGCAGGCGCTGCTCGACAAGTTCAAGGCCAAGGCCGACGACAACGACCCGGCGGTGCAGGCGCGCATGGCCGAGCGGTCGGCGCGGGCCGAGGCCCGCCGCCTGAAGGAAGAGGCCAAGCGGGCCGAAGCCGAGCGCGTGCGGCTCGAGGAGGAAGCGCGCCGCGCCGCCGAAGCCGAGCGCAAGCGCCTGGAGGAGGAGGAAGCGCGCCGGATCGAGCAGGAGCGCCGCGAGCAGCTCGCCAAGGACCCGATCGCCCGGATGATCGCCGAGCAGGCCGCCCTGATGGGCGCGAGGAAGCGCGGCGGCCGGCGCTGAGGCGCCATCCGGTCGCGCTTCCCGAACGCCGGCTTCAGCCCGCTGCGTCGCCCGACGATACGACCGTCATGCGCGGCAGCCGCTTCGGTGTCAGCGTGTCGTAGATTTCGGCGAGCCCGACATCGGTGGCGATCGCCGGAAGGCGCAGGACGCTGTCCGGGTCGTCGTGGCGCTCGCTCGACCAGCCCTCACCGTCCACGCGCCGCCGATAGGCTTTGACTGACACGACGTCCGGGTCGATCAGCAGGATGACGTCGATCGACGGATTGGCGCGATATTCGTCCAACTTGTCCGAGAAATCGATCGGCGACGTCGTCGGCGACAGGACCTCGACGACGATCACGGGCTTGGCCGCCGCCAAGGCGTCCGGATCGGCTGGGCCGCAGTCCACGACGATGTCCGGGTAACGGACGTTGCCAGCCGCGCCGATCACCGCGGTGTCGCTGGACGTCGTCCGGCAACCGGCCGCCTTCGCCCCGCGCCGCATCGTGTCGGCGAGGTTGCCGACGACGACGTTGTGGCTTTGCTTGGCGCCCGCCATCAGCCGGACCGGCACGCCGCGAACGAGCTCATGGCGCTCGCTCTGCGTTCCGACCCAGCGGAGGAACTCGTCGGCGCCCATCGGCGCGGCGTTCGGCGCGAGCATGGTTCGATCCCTTTCGCCCGCTTGTATCACGCGAGCGCGCCGGACGCATCGCGCCTGTCGACGGAGCGGCGCAGCCGGCCCCGCGCCGAGCGCCTTCACGTCGCCGCGTGGCGCTCGCGCGTCGCCGAGAAGCGCACGAGCGGATAGGTCTTCTGCGCGTAGCTGAGCTCCCAGGAGTTGCGCGCGAGGAACACCGGCCGGTCCTCGCGGTCGCGGGCGAGGTCCCCCTGGTTGCCCTTGACGAACCGGTCGAGCTCGGCGGCGTCGGCCGCGTCCACCCAGCGTGCCGTGTCGAAGGGCGCCGCCTCCAGCGAAATCTCGACGCCGTATTCGACGCCGAGCCGCGACACGAGCACGTCGAGCTGCAGCGCGCCGACGACGCCGACCAGCCAGGACGAGCCGATCACCGGCCGGAACACCTGGATGACGCCCTCCTCGGCCAGGTCGTTCAGCGCCTTCTGCAACTGCTTCACCTTCATCGCGGCCGGCAGGCGGACGCGGCGGATCATCTCCGGCGCGAAGCTCGGGATGCCGGTGACGGTGACGCTCGACCCTTCCGTCAAGGTGTCGCCGACCGACAGCGTCCCGTGGTTCGGGATGCCGACGATGTCGCCGGCGACCGCCTCGTCGGCGATCTCGCGATCTCTGGCGAAGAAGAACATCGGCGAGGACACCTTCATGTCCTTGGCGGTGCGCACGTTCCGCAGCCGCATGCCGCGCTTGAACACGCCGGAGGTCAGGCGCACGAAGGCGATGCGGTCGCGGTGGTTCGGGTCCATGTTCGCCTGGATCTTCAGGACGAAGCCGGACACTTCCCGACCCGACGGCTCGATCGGGGCCGGCACCGCTGGCTGCGGCAGCGGCGAAGGGGCGAAGAGGCGGATGGCGTCCAGGAGGTCCGTCACGCCGACCTCCCGCATCGCCGAGCCGAACACCACCGGCGTCAGGTGCCCGGCGCGGTAGCTCGCGACGTCGAACGCCGGCAGCGTGCCGCGGGCGATCTCCAGTCCCTCGATCGACGGGCCGAACACCGGGTCGGCGGCGAGTTCCGGATCGGCCGCGAAGGCGTCGAGGCTGGCGAACGCGCGGCGCTCGCGCGTGTTGCGGGTGAGCGCGACCGGCCCCTCCCCCACGGAAACGATGCCGCGAAAGTCCGTGCCCATCCCCATCGGCCAGGTGATCGGCGCCACGTCGAGCGCGAGCTTCGACATGATCTCGTCGAGAATTTCCAGCGGGTCGCGCCCCTCCCGGTCGATCTTGTTGACGAAGGTGATGATCGGGATGTCGCGCAGCCGGCAGACCTCGAAGAGTTTGAGCGTCTGCGCCTCGATGCCCTTGGCCGCGTCGATCACCATGATCGCCGAGTCCACCGCCGTCAGCGTCCGGTAGGTGTCCTCCGAGAAGTCGGCGTGGCCGGGCGTGTCGAGGAGGTTGAGCACGAGCCCGTCGTATTCGAAGGTCATCACCGAGGACGAGATCGAGATGCCGCGCTTCTGCTCGATCTCCATCCAGTCGGAGCGCGTGCGCCGCCGCTCGCCGCGCTCCTTCACCTGCCCCGCGAGCCGGATCGCGCCGGAGGCCTGCAGCAGCTTCTCCGTCAGCGTCGTCTTGCCGGCGTCCGGGTGCGAGATGATCGCGAAGGTGCGGCGCTTGAGGTGGCCATGCTCGGCCGAGAAGAGATCGGCGTCGCGGATGGTGCCGGCGTGGTCGAGGCTGTCGGCGAGGGTCAGGTCGTCCATGAGAATGCGGCTCGTTTCGGGCAAACGGAAGCGGCCGACGGCTCGGCGGCCGGCCGCGGTCCGCCGTGTCATATCATGCGGATGGCGCGAAGGGGCAACAAGGCGGCCGCTTCGGCGGCTCCCGATCCTACCCGGTTGTCCTCGTCGGGTAATCAACGGCTGACCGCTGCGCTTCTTCTCTGAAGGCTGCCGACTCCTGCGCCCATTCCAGGCGTTGGGTCACGCTCTTCAGATCAGGGGCTGCATAAACGAAGCGTTCGTCATAGCGCAGGTAGAGGGTTTGAAAGAACTGCTCCAAGCGCAGCGGGCTGTCTTGCGCCGGATAGGCCGGCATCAACGCGCCGAGTTCGGCATCGGCCATTTCCACCATCGCGAGCGAAACCGCTTCATACCGGCTGACGTCGTTGCGGATGCCGCGGCGCCCGGCCAGCTCCCGCAGAGCCGAGTGGAACCGGATGATGCTTTCGACCGGTTCCCCGCCTTCGGCCATCGCGATGTCGTTGGCCTTCAGCTGACGCGCGGGTGGTGTCTCGTCGTCGGCCGCCCTTGCCACCGCAGCCTCGATCGTTCGATTGGCCCGGATCACGAAAAGGTAGCCGAACACCATCGCCGGGTAGGTGATGTGGAGGTTGGTGCACTCCCCGATCGTTTCTTCCATGCGATTGGTGAGGTTGCGGAAGGCCCCGGTCATGCCCTTGCAGCTGACAGCCAGGACGGGACCCAGGCCGGGCTTGTTGACGACGACGTCGACGTTCTTCGTCTTGAGGCCGCCGAGGACGGTCGCTTCGCCGCCGGCGGCGACGGCAGGATCAAAGGAGAGCTGCCATTCTCCCTTCTGCTTCTTGATCTCGAACGGCGGCCTGGGCGTGATCTCATCCGGACGAAAACCGCCTTCCAGCACGAGACGGCACGCGACGTACCAATGCAACGGTTTGATGTGCTGCTGACTCTGCGTCGGTCCTTGGTACGACGCGAAATGCGCCAGCGCATCCCGCTGGTTCGTCCATTGGCAGGTTTTCGGGAACACCGGATCGTTCGATGCGTCTTCGCCCGCCACAACGTCCCGAGCCTTCTCCGGCAAGTCCGGCTCATTGATCGGCATAATGTCTCCAACGACGCATGGTGGAGACGGCATCCGCCATGACGAAACTCGCGAGCTCGGGCAGCAAGGCATCCGGGGGGATCAGGATCTGACCGGCCTCCCGCGGCTCCAGCTTGAGCATGCCGCCACCGAGGGGATGGCCTTCGATCTCGCGGCTCAAAGCGACGAAGTCGCTTTCCCAGCGTTCCACCACCGAAGCGATCGAGCGCTTGTCGCGCACGCGAACGCCGTGCACCGAGTTGGTGCAGGTCGCGCCGGCGTCGTTGCGAACGAGGTTCGCCGACTTGCCCGACATGTAGGACAAGAAGAAGTCGGGCGTCTGGACGTCCGGCACGGCATACCACGGGTCACGGACCCGGCACTTGTAGGCTCGGCGGGCTTCGCGACCTGCTTCGCTGTCGAGATATCGCCGCACGGGCGCTGGCAATGCGTTCTGCTCTCCCTTCGGAAGACGCAGCAACATCACCGGGTCGTCCGCCCGTCGCCACGTCTCGACGGTCGCTTTCGTCAGATGCCGCATCGGCAATGAGCGTCCGTTCCGGACGCTTGGCCGCAGGAACGCTGCCGGGATGTCGAGCGCCTCCGCCTGTGAAGGGCGCAGATGGAAGAAATCGTTGGCTCCGGAAACGTAGCCGATCCCGATGCTGGCAAGTTCATCGAAGCGGTGAGCATCCTCGTGATCAGCCACCAGGCGGTAGAGTTCGCGAGCATTGCCGGGAAGAAGGAAGGGACGAAGGCGACGTTTCCAAGCCGTGCGCCATTCGTCGACTGGGACGCGGGCACCACGGTCAGGGGGTGCAGGGAACTGTCCCGCTTGGAAGCGATCGAGAGCGGTGACGACGATCTCGAAGGTGTGGCCCCCGAACCCGTCGGCGTATAGCAGCCAGCAATCCTCCGAAAGGCCCGCGAACAGTTTGTCGCGAACGGCGACGAGTTGCACACGCTCAAATCTGCTGATCAGGTACTCCAGAAGCGGTCCCGCGTAGGGTGCATGCCCAATCTCCGCGGGCACCACGAACGCCATGCGGCCGCCAGGCTTCAGCAGGCTGGCGGTCGCAACCAGGAAAGGAGCCCACGAGGACGTCAAGCCGGAGAACGCGGCTCCGAGAGACCGGCAAAGCGTCAGCGCGCGTTCGCGGACATCGCCTTTGAACGTCTGATAGCGGATGAACGGGGGGTTGCCGGCAGCGCAGTCGAAACGTTCGTTGGTCGCAGCCGCCCATTGAAAGAAATCGCCCTCATGGACGAGTGCCCATGGCGCCCGCTCCATGGCCACGGCAGCGGAAACGGCGTCTTGCTCGATGCCGACGGCGTTGCAATGCCCCGCGATGAAGCGTCCGTCCCCGCACGACGGATCGAGCATGCGGTCAGTGCTGGACAGCACAGCCCATTTCAGGAGGGTGTCGACGACCGGGTCGGGAGTGAAGTAGGCACCGGACTGCTTTTGCGAAAGCCGTGCCATATCCGATACGCTTCAGCCGTCCGATTTGAACCCGGTGAGTCTACCGAACATGCGGGGTCGGGCGGTAGTCCCCAACTGGGTTGTCCTCTGCCAAATCGCCATTCAAAGAACTGATGAAGACAAGATCGCCTCGACATTCCTTCGGCCAGGCGAACCATTGTTCCAATTCGGGATAAGGCCGTGCAGCTAGTCCGGATTGGAATTTCGATGCAGCAGGAAGTCGAGATTAGAACGACCGCTTTCCGCTGCATTCATCAGAAAGCCGCCGGTTCGCATTCGGCCCATCGCGGCTGAAAAGGTGTCGTTTGTTTTGGCATCTATGTCCTCGATAGCTGTCCGGAGCCCCCGTTGCACCGGTTCCGGCGCTCCGCCCGCAAAAAACTTATCCCCGCCCCAGCGCCCGTCCGTTACCTTGCCCTCACCGCCGCCTCGTTCGGAGGAGCGCGAATGATCACCGGGATCGTTCGGGTGAGGTGGCGGGCGGGTCCGGGTCGAGGCTTCTTCCGGAGGAGGCTCGGTCGGGGCGACGTGAAACCATGGCCGGTCCGGCGATCCAAAAGCCGGTCCGGGAGCAAGCCGAGGAACCCGAAAGGCCAGTGTAGCTGGGACAATGTTCGGATCACGCCCTTGAACTCGGGAAAGCCTCCCGAGCGAAGGTCATGGGGACGCCGGCGAGGCAGCCGGCGACAAGCGTTGCGAGACACCCGCGCGGGGCGCCGGAGGCGAGCCGTTTTTGACGAAGACCCTACGTCGGTGGTTCGCCGCCGGCGCCCCGCCGCTTCTCGCAACAGGAGCGGCAAACGAGACCAACCGCACCGACCCGGAGCCGACTTGGCCCGCGGGAACGAGGAGACATGTCCGAAGGAAATGCGACCATGGCAACCGCTTTCTTCTCCCCAGCGGGGAGAAGGTCCGGCAGGGGATGAGGGGTCGGCGGAGCCGATGGGCGCCCGCGAACAACCGCAAACGTCCCGGACCCCTCATCCGGCCGCTTCGCGTCCCCTGGGCGAGCCACTCGTCTCGCCCGTCCATGGGACCCTTCTCCCCGCCGGGGAGAAGAAAGGCGGTCCGTTCGGAAGCGGTCCGGCCGCCGGCCGCATCGGCGTGGATCGCGGTGCGAGAACGAGGAGGCGTGTCCGCCGGACGCCCGCCCGTCC